>JAJXUO010000043.1 GCA_021782815.1 Pseudomonadota bacterium | reverse complement strand
ACTCATCGCGACGCCGGTTAGGAGCAAGGCGACGCGCGCCTGATGGCGCGAAGCCAAGGGTTTCGGAGAAACCCGCCCGGCGCATGAGGGTGCAGTGATCGGTTCCGATCACTGCAATTTGGTATAACGCCCCCGGCGCAACGGTGCCGGGGGCGTTTTCTTATGGGAAGAAGCTCGACACCGCCGAGAACACCCCGAACCCGGCGGTGGCCAGCACCACCAGACCGGCCACCACGCCGTAGCCACCTTTCAGGCGGTCCGCCTCGGGCAGGGCCTTGCGGGCCAGGGCGTAGAGAAAGCCCAGAACCACCGGCAACAGCAGAGCGTTCAGCACCTCGACGCCGACGCTGAGATTGACCAGATTGACGGCGTCGGAGGCCACCAGAAGCCCGGCCAGCACCAGACAGGTGGTGAGAATGCCGTAGAACCACGGCGCCTCGCGCGGGTGATCGGCCAGCGACCGACGATAGCCGGCCACCTCGCCCACGCCCCAGGCGGCGGTCAGCGCCACCACGATGGCGGCCACCATGGCCGCCCCGGTCATGCCCAGCACGAACACGGCGCGGCCCACGCCCCAGCCCAGATAGGGCACCAGGGTATCGGAAATCTGCTGCACGGTATCGAGGGGGGCGTTGGGATTGCGGGTGCCGATGGTGGCGGCGGCGGCCACCAGCACGGCGGCCATGACCACCTGCGTGACCACCGCGCCGATCACGGTTTCCCGCCGGGCGATCTTCAGGGCATCGGGGCCCAGCCCCTTTTCCACCAGGGCCGACTGCTGGAAAAACACCATCCACGGCATGATCACCGCGCCGATATTGGCGGCCACCAGATAAAGATACTTATGATCGCCGAGCGGCATGTGACGCAGGCCGTCCACCAGGGCGGCGCCGTCGGGATGGGCTTGCAGGGCCACGTAAAGGAACACCAGCTCGCAGGCCCCGAAGGCCACGGCGATGCGCTCCACCGAGCGGTAGGAGCGGGTCCAGATCATCGCCACCATGCCGCCCACCAGCACCAGCATGGTCTGCCAGGTGGGAATGCCGAACAGTTGCCCCACCCCGGCCATGCCGCTGAATTCCGAGATCAGGGCGCCCAGACAGGCCAGCAGCAGGGTGGAGCAGGAAAACCACGCCCATTTTCTGCCGAAGGTCTCCAGGATCAGTTCGCCGTGCCCCCTGCCGGTCACCAGGGCCAGACGCACGGTCATCTCCTGCACCACATAAAGCACCGGGATCAGCAGGGCCTGCAGCAGCAGCAGCCGGTAGCCCCATTGCGCGCCGCTTTGCGCCGCCGTGATAATGCTGCCGGCATCGGTATCGGCCAACATGACGATCAACCCCGGCCCGATGGCCGCCAGCACCGCCCAAAGCCGCCGCCCCGGCACCGGGCGGGCAATCGACTGAGACATCCGTTCCTCACTCCACAGATGAGAATGATTATCAGTGCCTCAGAAAACACCCGATACCCGTAAATAGCAAGAGGTTTTATCCGCGCCGACGGCAAAATATCCTGGGCATGCCGTCGCGTTCACACCGCCTTCATAGCGCCCAGAAAGGTTTCCACATGCCGGGCCAGGCCCTTGCCGTCCTGCTCCAGCAGCCCGGCCACCGCCTCCATGCGCTCGGCCATGCCGGTGGTGGTGGCCGCCGCCGCCGAAACCTCGGCGATATTGTCTTCCACCGTCCGCGTTCCCGCCGCCGCCTCGGCGGCATTGCGGGCGATATCGGCGGTGGCGGCGTTCTGTTCCTCCACCGCCGCGGCAATGGAGCCGATCACGCTGTTGACCTGTTCGATGGCCGCGCCCACGCTTTTCATGGCGGCGACGCTGGCCTGGGTGGAGCTCTGTATGTCCGACACCTGCTCGGCGATCTCGTTGGTGGCCCGCGCCGTCTGGTTGGCCAGGTTTTTCACCTCGCCCGCCACCACAGCGAAACCCTTGCCGGCCTCGCCGGCCCGCGCCGCCTCGATGGTGGCATTGAGGGCCAGAAGATTGGTTTGCCCGGCGATATCGGTGATCAGACTGACGATCTCGCCGATCTTCTGGGCCGCCGTCGACAGCCCGTCGATGGTGGCGTCGGCGGTGCGCACGCCGTCCACCGCCTCCTGGGTGATGCGGGTGGTATCTTGTACCCGGCGGCTGATATCCAGGGTCGAGGCGCCCAGCTGCGCCGCGGCGCCGGCCACCGCCTGCACATTGCCGGTGGACTGGGCCACCAGATCCGACACCGCGCGGCCCCGCACGCCGATCTCGCCGGCCGCGGCGTGCAACTGCGTCGAGGCGTCCTTGACCTGGCCCACCGTGCCGAACAGTTTTTCCAGCACCCGGCGCATCATCACATCGAAATCGGCCGCCAGCAGATCACGCTTGCGGCCACGTCCCAGGTCCGCCTCCTGCCGGACCCGCGCCTCGCCGTCCAGCCGCTCGGCGCGCAGCAGCCCCTCCTTGAAGGTGGAGACCGATTGCGCCATGGCGCCGATCTCGTCGCGGCGTCCGGTGAAGGGCACCGTTACGGCGCGATCCCCCGACGACAACGCCACCATCACCTGGGTCATGGCCCGCACCGGCCCGACGATGGAGCGGCCCAGCCCGATCAGCGCCACCACGAAGAGTCCGCCGATCACCACCGACGGCACCACCAGCCCCCACAGACGATGGCGCATGCCGTCCCGCAGGTCGGCGCCCAGGTCGCGCTGAAAAGCGGCGGTGGCGCCATCCATCCGGTGCACGGCGGCGCGCATGGCCCCCTGCAGACCGTCAGCGGGCGTCAGGCCGGTTTTCTTCACGCCCTCGGCATAGGCGTGGAAACTGTCGACATAGGTGGCCACCACCGCCTTGGCCGCCTGCCGCTGCGCGGCGCTCAAGCTGGTGTCGGCATCGAGATCGGCCAGCAGCACCGCGGTATTGCGGGCATGGCTGGCGAGATAACCATCCTGATGCCGCAGCATGAAATCTTTCTCATTTCGCCGTAACATCAGCATGTCCTTGTCCAGGCGATCGCGCCCGGCCTCGGTAAAGATATGTTCGGCGGCATGGATGGCGGTGCGCATGCGGCCCTGCAAACCGTCATTCTCGGTCAAGCCCACGGCGATTTCATTTTCCGCCAGGCGATGGAAGCTGTCGGCATAGGCATCCACCACCGCCGACAGCACCAGCACATGCCGATGCACGTCGTCCAGCCCCAGGGCGGCGCCGTTCCGGTCGATCTCCGCCAGCAGGGCGCGGGTCCGCGCCAGTTTGGCATCGAATCCGTCGCGCTCGGCCAGGGTGCGCCGGGCCAGGAAATCTTTCTCGCTGCGGCGTAAATCCAGGGTTTGTGCCGGAATGGCCTCGATGCGCACCGCCAGATCCCCCAAACGCTGCTGCGACAGCAGGGCATAGGACGCCAGCCCCACCAACAGACACAGGGTGAGGACGATGGCGCCGGCGGCGACCAAAAGCTTGTTTTGCAACGACATGACGGCACCCGGGCAGCGGCCGCCGCGCCCCCCTCGGAACGGGACGCCGCGACGCGGTTTAACATGTCATCAAACTGTCACACTCTGCGGTTTCGGGCAATTCCCCTTGCCGCGCGCGGCAGAGGGGATCAGCGCCGTTCCAGGATGGCGGCGAAGAAGCCGTCGGTCTTGTCGCGGGCCGGCGACAGCACCAGCATGTCGCCGTCGCAGGGGCAGGCGCCGCCGCCCCGGGCCGTCACCGTTTCCGCCCACAGCGGCGGCAACGGCAGCAGATGGAAATCGGCATGCGCCGCCAGGAAGGCCTCCACCTGGCGCTGATCTTCCTCGGCCAGCAGCGAGCAGGTGGAATAAATCAACCGTCCGCCCGGTTTCACCAAACGGGCGGCGCTGGCCAGAATGCGGCCCTGCAGGGCCGTCAGTTCGGCCAGCCCCTGTTCGCTCAAGCGCCATTTGGCGTCGGGATTGCGCCGCCAGGTGCCCGAGCCGGAGCAGGGGGCATCCACCAGCACGCGGTCGAACATGCCGGACTGGCGCTTTACCCATTTATCGCTTTCGCTTTCCAGCACGCGGCGGGTGACATTGTGCACCCCGGCGCGGCGCAGACGCAGCACCGCCTTTTCCGAACGGCGTTCATTGACGTCGCAGGCCACCAGGCGGCCCTTGTTCTCCATGCAGGCGGCCAGGGCCAGGGTCTTGCCGCCGGCCCCGGCGCAGAAATCCATCACCGCCATGCCGGGACGGGCATCGCAAAGCAGGGCCAGAAGCTGCGAGCCCTCGTCCTGCACCTCCACCAGCCCGGCGCGGAAGGCGGCCTGGGCCGTCAGCGTCATGCGGGCCGGCAGCCGCAGCCCCAGGGGCGACAGCGGCGTCTCCTCGGCCTGCAGGCCCTCGGCGGCCAGGGCGGCTTTCGCCTGGGCGCGATCGCCCTTCAAAGTATTGATTCTGAGATCCACCGGCGCTTCGTCGCGCAGCGCCGCCATTTCGGCGGCCTGACGCTCGCCCAGGCTGTCGGTCAGGCGCGGCTCCAGCCAGGCGGGATATTCCCCCTTCACCCAGGCCGGCATTTCGTGATGGAAAAGATCGCGCCCCTTCAGCGCCTGCAACAGCGTCCAGTCGGCCGGGGTCATGGCGCCGGCATGGCGATCGCCCGCCGTCAGCTCATTGCCGATGTCGGCGGGGGTTTTGCGGTCGAAGAGGGCCAGATCGGCCAGCAGGCGGGTCCGGGCCGTCGGCGCGCAGCCTTCGCGCTCCAGCCACCAGTCCAGGCGGGCGCGGCGGCGCAAAATCCCCCACACCCGGTCGGAAATGGCGCGGCGGTCCTTGGCGCCGATATAACGCCGGGCCTTCAGATAGAGCGATGCCGTGACATCGGCCGGACGGCTCTGCTGGCCGATCTCGTCCAGAAGCTCGATTACGGCCGCCAGCCGGGCGCCGGGCGTCACCGGGCCGTCTCCCCGCTTCGGATGCCGGAGGGGCGCAGGGCAGGGGCGGATTTCCGCAAAGGCATCTTAAACAACTCCGGCATGGCGTGGCATCAACACACCGGGATGCCGAAACAGGCCCTTACGGTGGCCCGCCTGTTCTAGGCGAAGCGGCCCGGTTTCGCAAGTCCGGCCCTGCCTCAAGGGGGCGTGACACATTTTGTCACAGATCCGGCGGTGCCCGACATATCTCCGCCACATCCGCCGCCTATGGTGGTAGCGTGATGGCAATGACGCCAGACCTCAGGGGAGGACCGCCATGCAGGACGACACGCTGACCGTAACCCGCCAGATCAGCCTGAAAACCCCGGCCCAGGACGCCGCACCCCTGCTGACCGGGCTCATCGGCGTCGCCGAGGCGGCGCCCACGGCGGAAACGCGCCTGTCGGTCACCTACGATCTGCGCCATGTCTGCCTGGCCGATCTCGAACGGCGTCTGGCCGATGGCGGCGCCGTGCTGGGCGGCAGCCTGTGGCAATCGCTGCACAGCCGCTGGCTGCGCTTCACCGAAGCCAATCAGCTGGAAAATTCCCGCATCGTCCATCAGTGCTGCAGCACGCCGCCCGACGCCAAAAAGCCCTGACGGGCGCCGCCAGAGCGGCGGTTTCCCCCCACCCGGCGATCGGTTCGATCACCGGGGTGTGGGGCCGCCCGTAGCGGCCTGCTAGCCTTCCGATTTGTAGTTCGGCGCTTCCTTGGTGATCGACACGTCGTGGACGTGGGATTCCCGCAGGCCCGCCGAGGTGATGCGGCGGAAGGTGCAGTGCTTCTGCATGGCGGCGATGGTGCCGTTGCCGGTATAGCCCATGCCGGCGCGCAGGCCGCCCACCAGCTGGTGGATCACCGTGCCCACCGGGCCCTTGTAGGCCACACGGCCCTCGATGCCTTCCGGCACCAGCTTCAGCTTGTCGTTCACTTCCGCCTGGAAGTAACGGTCGGCCGAGCCGCGGGCCATGGCCCCCAGCGAGCCCATGCCGCGGTAGCTCTTGTAGGAGCGGCCCTGGTAGAGGAACACCTCGCCGGGGCTTTCCTCGGTGCCGGCCAACAGCGAGCCGATCATCACGGCCGAGGCGCCGGCGGCGATGGCCTTGGCCACGTCGCCGGAATATTTGATGCCGCCGTCGGCGATCACCGGCACGTCGCCGGCCCGCTCCGCCACTTCCATGATGGCCGAGAGCTGCGGCACGCCCACACCGGCGACGATGCGGGTGGTGCAGATGGTGCCCGGCCCGATGCCCACCTTCACGGCGTCGGCTCCGGCCTCGATCAGGGCGGCGGCGGCTTCCGGCGTGGCGATATTGCCGGCGATGATCTGCGCCGCCGGATAGGCGGACTTCACGGTGCGCACCGCGTCCACCACGTTCTTATGATGGCCGTGGGCGGTATCGATGATCACCACATCGGCCCCGGCCTCGATCAGCGCGGCGGCACGGGCCATGCCGTCCTCGCCGACGCCGGTGGCCGCCCCCACGCGCAGGCGGCCCTGGCCGTCCTTGCAGGCGTTGGGATAGGCCTTGGCCTTTTCGATATCCTTGACGGTGATGAGGCCGACGCAGCGATAGTCCTTGTCCACCACCAGAAGCTTTTCGATGCGGCGCAGATGCAGCAGGCGGCGGGCCTCCTCCTGGGGAACGCCGCCTTCCACGGTGACCAGGCGTTCGCGGGTCATCAGTTCCGACACCGGCTGCTGCGGATCGGTGGCGAAGCGCACATCTCGGTTGGTGAGAATGCCCACCAGTTTGCCGCTGCCCCGTTCCACCACCGGGAAACCGGAGAAATTATGCACTTCCATCAGCTTCAGGGCGTCGGCCAGCGGCTGGTCGGGGTAAATGGTCAGAGGATCGACCACCATGCCCGATTCATAGCGCTTGACCCGGCGCACTTCCTCGGCCTGGGCGGCGATATCGAAATTCTTGTGGATGATGCCGATGCCGCCGGCCTGGGCCATGGCGATGGCCAGACGGCTTTCCGTCACCGTGTCCATGGCGGCCGAAACCAGGGGAATGCCCAGTTCGATGCTTTTGGTCAGACGGGTGCGGGTATCGACGGTCGCGGGCAGAACGCTTGATGCCGCGGGCACCAGAAGCACGTCGTCGAAAGTGAGGGCTTCCTTGATCTGCATGCCGCCTCCGGTCCTTAAATGCGCTGGTATGGAAGTGGCGGTGCATCATACACAGAAGCGGCGGCAACTCAAGACTCTTGGCATCCTGAAGTCGTTATTTCCACGTCTCGCCGCACGGTTTCCGGGCGATGACAGTCCCTCGCCCGCAGGATGTAGAACGAGACGAACGGCCGCGGGCGGGCTATAGTAAGCGGAGAAACGGCAACAGGGAGACTTACGGTGAAGCTGGAAATCTTGCACTGCCAACCCCCGGCCAAGGCCAAGGGAAGCCACCCGCCCCTGCTGTTCGTACACGGCTCCTATTGCGGCGCCTGGATCTGGAACGACTTCACCCTGGCCCACATGGCCAAGAAAGGCTACGCCGCCTATGCGGTATCCTTGCGCGGCCATGGCGCCAGCGAAGGCCAGCTGACCTGGGCCAGCCTCGACGACTACATCGCCGACGTGGCCAGCGCCGCCGGCCAGCTCGACGCGCCGCCGGTGGTGATCGGCCATTCCATGGGCGGCATCGTCGCCCAGCATTACGCCGCCTCGGGCGCCGCCCTGGCGGGTCTGGTGCTGATGGCCTCGGTGCCGCCGTCGGGCCTGGCCTCCTCGGCCCTGCATCTGTCGTCCTTCGCCCCCGATGTGCTGTGGCAGCTGGGCCTGCTGCAAAGCCTGGGGCCGAAGGCGGTAACGCCCGACATCATCCATCGCGCCTTCTTCTCGGCCGAGACCCCGCCCGAGGCGGTGGCGCCGCTGCTGCCCAAGCTGCAGCCGGAATCCCACCGCATCTCGGCCGAGCTTTTGTGCCCGCCCCAACCCATGCCCCGCCAGGGCGAACAGGCCCTGCCCTGCCTGGTGATGGGCGGCGATGCCGATGTGTTCCTGCCCATCTCGGCCTTCCGCGAAACCGCCACCTTCTGGCATGCCGATCTGGAGATCCTGCACGGCGCGCCGCACGGCCTGATGCTGGACCATCACTGGCGCCAGCCCAGCGCCGACACCATCCTGGCCTGGCTGGAAAAGAAGGGGCTGTAAGACCAAGTCGCGATGAGTTTGACTCATCGCGACGCCGGTGAGGAGCAAGGCGACGCGCGGCTGATGCCGCGTTAGGCAAGGGGTCTGGAAGACCCCGCCCGCCGCTTGAGGGCCTCCGTTGATCGGGTCCGATCAACAGGATTTGCTATAAGGAACCGTTGCGTCCGCTATTTTTTCGCCTGGGCGGCGGCGCACCAGGCGCCGCGGGTTTGGGCATCGGCGCAGAGCTCCAGCACCAGATCGCGCGGCCCCACGGCGTAAAGCCGCACGAAGCGCCCCTGTCCCGGCACCACCACGGCATCGAGATCGGGCGAGAGACCCGGCAGGTTGTAGCGCAGCCAGCCTTGCGCCGCCGCGCTCTCGTCGCGGAACGAGGCCACATGCACGCGGATCTGTCCGGGCGTGCGCAGCGGCGGCAGCCGCACCGGCATGGCGTCGATCTCGGCCAGCGGCAAGGGCGGCGGCGCTTCGGCGGCGGCCACCTGCCGCACCACCGTCACCACGGCCTTGTTGAGCCGTGGCGGCGGCGGCTTGCGTCCCGGCACCGGCGGCGCCGGCGTCGGCCGCGGCGGAGGAGAAACGGCGGCTTTCGCCACGGGCGGTGGCGCCCGGTGATGCGGCGGCGGCGTTACCTGGTCCGGCGGCGGCACCGCTGTCGGCGTTGATGAGGACGTGGGTAAGGGCGAGGGCGAGGGCGAGGCGGTGGGAACCGCCGCCTGCGTCGCAGCCGCCATCAGGCGCGGCCCGGCGCTGGGCGCGGTCAGCGCTAGTCCCTGTCCGCCGCGGGCTTCGGCATCGAGAATTTCATCCAGACGGTAGCGGGCCGCCATGTTGCCGGCATCGGCCGCCGCCTGCAGCAGAGCCTTGGCCTTGGCCTCGTCGCGCGGCACCCCCTGCCCCGACAGATAAAGCTCGGCCAGATTGAGACGGGCGTTGATCACGCCATGGGCGGCGGCCTCGCGGTAATAGCCCAGGGCGCGCAGCTGATCCGCCGGCACCCCCAGCCCTTTGCGGTAAAGCAGGCCCAGATTGCGCGCCGCTTCCCAATCCCCGCCGGCCAGGGCTTTTTCCCATGCCTGGCGGGCGGCGGCGTAATCCCCCCGGCTGTAAGCGGCCACGCCGGCGTCGTAAGGCGTATCCGCCGCCGCCCCTTGCCAGTTCCCCGACAAGACGGCGAGCGAGGCTCCCAGCAACAAGGACAGGACGGCGCCTTTTTGCCAAGCCATGGCCGGATGTCTCCTCTTTCCCAGCCGTCGCGCCGAATGCTTTGCGCGGACCGGCCTTGTTAGCCGCTTGATGCGATCTCAGTCCTTATGACATACCCCGTCTTGCCGCGTTCGTCCATGCCTCACGTCCGATACGCAGGGTCATCGGGTGAACGCGCGATCATTGTTTGTTTGAGCGGGATTTTCGCCGCGTTGGCGCGATGAGCGCCCGCGCAATCCTTATACCAAATCGCGGGTCGGCAACGCCGGTGGAGGACTAACCGGCGCCGCGATGAGTCAAACTCATCGCGGCTTGGTATTAGCGCGCAAGCCAAGCTGGCGGCCCGCCAGCGCCCGGCGCCTGAGGGACCATATGGAAAGCCGGGCAAGCGGGGGCGCCCGATAGCCCAGGTCCGAACCGGGGCGGCGCTTGGGTGCCCCCCAGGACGGCCTAAACAGACAAAACCCCCGGCGGCCGAGCCACCGGGGGTTTTAAGGCTTGCCGCTGAAGCCGCCCGCTTAGTGCAGGCGGTTCGGCAGATCGGCGATGGCGGCATCCACCAGGGCGGAGGCCTGGGCCGCCGACAGGGTTTCCGCGATCAGCTGACGCGTGGCCTTCATGGCGATATCCACCGCCAGATTGCGCACGTCCCGCATGGCTTCGGCCTCGGCCTGGGCGATACGGTCCACGGCCTGCTGCTCGCGCCGGGCCAGCAGTTCATCCAGTTCGGCGGCGGCCTTGGCGGCGAAGCGCTGGGACTCGGCCTTGGCGTGGGCCACGATGGCCTCGGCCTCCTTCATGGCATCGCGCTGCTTCTTCTGGTAAGCGGCCAGGGTTTCCTGGGCTTCGGCCCGAAGGCGTTCGGCCTCCTCGATGCGGGCGCGAATCTTTTCGCCACGGGTATCGAGAGCGGCGGCGATGCCGCGGAACACCGGCTTGGCCAGCAGCAAGACCACCAGCACGAAGGCCAGGGCTACCCAGGTTTCCGGGCTGTGCAGGCTGAGGAAGCCCTCGGCCGGAGCGGCGGGATGGGCGGCCACAGCGGCCGTGGCCGCAGGAGTGGCGGCAGTCGTCGCTGCGGTGGGAGCGGCAGTGGCGGCCGTTTCGGCGGCCTGGGCAACGGAAATCAGAAACATCAGCGCCCCTCCTGCATGGCGGCGGCCACGGCGCCGGCGATCTTGGAATCGTCCAGGGTCACGCCGGTCAGTTTGCCGGCCGCGCTCTTGGCGACATCAACGGCCACGTCGCGGACATGGGCCAGGGCCTGCTCCTTGGCGGCGCCGATACGGGCCTCGCCGGCCTTAATCTGAGCGGCCAGACGGTCACCGAGTTCTTTTTGCTTAGCCTCCGACTGCCGCGCCAGGGCATCGGCGCTTTCGCGCAGAATTTTCTGGGCTTCAGCCCGGGATTCGGCCAGGGCCTGTTCATAGGCGGCAATAGCGGCCTCGGCTTCAGCCTTCAGCTTGGCGGCCTTGTCCAGATTATCGTCGATCTTGCGCTGACGGTCTTCCAGCACCGCGCCGATCTTCGGCATGGCCAGGGTCGACATCAGGATATAGAGCACGACGAACGTCACCAGCAGCCAAAACAGCTGCGGGGCGTAGAAGGTTGGGTCGAATTGAGGCATCGCTCTTTGCTTCCTGTTCGCTTCTGCGACTCGGATACGAATGAGCCGGCCGCCCCGCGAGGGAGCCGCCGGCTGATCCGAAACTTCGTATTCGTCTTAAGGAACGGTGATTAGACGAACAGAATGATCAGGGCGACCACCAGGGCGAACAGGGCGATAGCCTCGGTCACGGCGAAGCCGATCCAGCCATAGAGTTCCACGGTGGACTTGGCGGCGGGATTGCGACCGACGGTGGCGATCAGGTTCGACCAGATGTTACCCACGCCGATACCCGAACCGATCATGCCGATGGCGGCCAGACCAGCACCAATCATCTTCGCAGCTTGAGGTTCCATAACACTTCCCTTTCTTGAAACGAATACCGATGACAAACGTATCTCAGGACAACAGCCCCAAACGGCCTTCAGTGCATGTGAATGGCGTCGTTCAGATAGATGCAGCAGAGAATGGTGAACACATAGGCCTGGAGAATGGCGATACCGAACTCCAGAACGGTGATGGCCGAGAGGAAGACGAAGGGCAGAACGCCCAGAACGCCCAGGGCGATCACGAAGCCGCCGATCACCTTCAGCATGATGTGCCCCACCGTCATGTTGGCGAACAGACGGATGGACAGGCTGAAGGGACGGGACATGTAGGAAATCAGCTCGATCGGGATCAGGATCGGCGCGGTAAGGATCGGCGCGCCGTGCGGGAAGAACATCCGCAGGTAATGGGTGCCGTGCCGCATGAAGCCGATGATGGTGACACCGATGAACACCGTCAGGGCCAGGCCGAAATTGACGATGATATGGCTGGTGTAGGTGAAGGAGTAGGGCACCAGGCCCAACAGATCGCCGAACAGCAGGAACATGAACAGCGTGAAGATGAAGGGGAAGAATTTGCGCCCCTCGCTCCCCACATTGTCGCGCACCATGTTGGCGACGAATTCGTAGAAGACCTCGGCCATCGACTGCCAGCGCCCCGGCACCAGCGCGCGCGAGCGCACCGACAGGGTCAGGAACGCCATCGTCAGCGAGATCGAGATCACCATGAGCAGAGCCGAGTTGGTGAACGAGATGTTCACGCCTCCGACATGGAGAGGAACCAAGGGTTCGATCTGGAACTGTTCGACCGGATTTGCCACCGCATGCCTCTCTTAAGGATCGTCCGTCTGACCATTGTTCCCACGGCGCATGGCCCGCCCAAGTCCAACGGAGTCATCGAACCCCTTGGCGACGCGGTACACGTTGACCACGCCGGCGGCTGCCCCCAGGAACACGAACACCACCATCAACCAGGGTTTTGTTCCAAGCCATTTATCGAGAAAATAGCCCAGCCCCGTACCGACGGCGACGTTTACAACCAACTCAATGGCGATGCGGAACCCCAGGCCCATGCCCGTGTTGTCCACACGCCGCTCCCGCTCCCGCGCCCGTCCCGTTTCGACCTCTTCCCGGGCGCGCGCGGCGCGTAACCGGGCTTCCAGATCGTCCAGGCTGCGAAGGTCGTCGGATTTGTCCGTCATGGCGAGGGCACACTCCTAAAACCCCGGCAGGCCGCATGGAAGCCAAAAGCGCGGGCACCATATGATTTGCCCCCCGCTCTGTCAAGGCCCGCAACCGGGCTTTTCAGCCAAACCGTGGGTTTTTCTCGCCCCCGGCCGCCACGCCCGTGTTTCCTCCCGACCCGGGCCCGGTTTACGGGCGGCCTCACAGCTCGCGCAGGGCCTCGGCGGCGTGCAAATCCACCGAAACCAGGGTCGAGACCCCGCGTTCGGCCATGGTCACCCCGAACAGGCGATCCATGCGGGCCATGGTCATGCGATGGTGCGTCACCACCAGAAAGCGTGTGCGCGAGGTTTGGGCGATTTCGGCCACCAGGCTGCAGAAGCGGTCGACATTGGCGTCGTCCAGCGGCGCGTCCACCTCGTCGAGCACGCAGATGGGGGCGGGATTGGTCATGAACACCGCGAACAGCAGGGCCAGGGCGGTCAGCGCCTGTTCGCCGCCCGACAGCAGCGAGAGGATCTGCAGGCGCTTGCCGGGCGGGCTGGCCATGATCTCCAGCCCGGCCTGCAAGGGATCGGCGGATTCCGTCAGGGTGAGATGCGCCCGCCCGCCGCCGAACAAATGGGTGAACAGGCGGCGGAAATGCTGATCCACCGCCTCGAACGAGGCCAGCAGCCGTTCGCGCCCCTCGCGGTTGATCTCGCCGATGCCCTGGCGCAGCTTGGCGATGGCGGCCACCAGATCCTCCTTCTCGGCGGTCAGCGTCGCCATCTGCCCTTCCAGTTCCTCGGCCTCGGCCTCGGCGCGCAGATTGACCGGCCCCATGGCGTCGCGGTCGCGCAGCAGCCGCTCCAGCTTGGGCTCCAGGTCGGGAATCAGGGCCGGGTCCACCGCCCCTTCCCGCGCCGCCAGGGCCTCGGGCGTCAGATCCAGTTTCTCGGCGATGCGCTCGGCCAGGGTGCGCGCCCCCTGCGCCGCCGCCGCCACCGCCGCCTCGCGGCGGATACGCTCCTCGCGCGCCGCCGCCAGCGCCTGCTCGGCCTCGCGCAGGGCGCGGTCGGCCACCGCCAGAAACTGTTCGCCATCGGCCAGCACGGCGGCGGCGCGGCGGCGCTCCTCCTCGGCGGCGGCGATCTGATCCAGCAACGCGTCGCGCCGTTCCTCGATTTCCAGCGGCAGGGCGGCCAGCCGCTCCATCTCCTCCAGGGCGGCCTCGCGCCGTTCGTCCAGCTCCTCGCGGTGCCGCGCCGCCCCCGCCACCCGTTCGCGCCAGGAGCGCTCCTCGACGGCGATGGCCTCCAGACGGCGGCGGCGATCGCCGGCCTCGCGCTTCAGCCGGTCGAGGAACGACCGCGCCTCCACCAGATGGGTGCGGGTTTCCGCCAGATCGGCGCGCAGCAGCGCCACCTTGTCGCGGCCGTCGTCCGTCCCCGAGAAACCGGCCAGGGTATCGCGCGCCGTCTGTTCCGCCGCCGCCGCCTCGGCCAGATCGGCTTCGGCCGCCGCCGCCTGGTCGGCCAGGGCGGCCAGGCGCGACTGCGCCGCCGCCGCCCGCTGCGCCAGCCGGGCATGGGTCTCGCGCAGCTTGGCGCTTTCGCCCTCGGCCCGCTTCACATCGTCGCGCGCCTGGCGCTCGGCCGCGCCCTGGCGCTCCACCGCCGCGCCGGCCTGCTCGGCGGCCAGCTCGGCCTCCTCCACCCCCAGTTCGGCGTCCTCGATCTGGGCTTCCAGCTCGCGCAGACGGTTGCGCTGCCGCAGCCGCGCCGCAGCCGCCGACGGCGCTCCGGCCCGCACCGTGAAGCCGTCCCAACGCCATAACCCGCCCTCGAGGCTGACCAGGCGCTGCCCCACCTGCAAGGCGGCGCGCATCGCTTCGCCATCGGCGCCCTCGGCCAGCACGCCGATTTGCGCCAGACGACGGGCCAGGGCCGGCGGCGCCGTGACGAAACGCGCCAGCGGCTCCACCCCGGGCGGCAGGGCCGGAGCCGCCGCCAGGGGCGGCAGGCCGTGCCAGGAAATTTCCGCCTCGGCGGCCTCCACCGGCGCCGACAGATCCTCGCCCAGGGCGGCGCCCAGGGCCATCTCATAGCCGGCCACCGCCGTCAGATCGTCCAGCAGGGGCCGCCGTCCGCCGGTGGCGGCCTGGGCCAGCACCGCCTTCAAGCCATCGGCCTCGGCCGTCAGCTTGGCCCGCGCCGCCGCCAGATCCTGCAACGCCGCCCGCGCCGTCTCGCGCGCCTTGTGCGCCCGCTCGCGGCCCCGTTCCGCCTCCTCGGCGCGGTCGCGGCAGGTTTCCAGATATTCCAGCGCCTCTTCCAGATCCATTTCGGCGCCGTTGAGCTCGGCCGGATCCACCGCCTCGGCCTCGGCCCGCGCCTGCTGCTCGCGGACCTCGTCCAGCCGGGTCCGCAGCCGTTCGCGCCGTCCCTCGGACTCCGCCAGCAGCCGCAGGGCGGCGGCGCGCTCGGCATCGGCGGCGGCCACCTCCTCCATCACCCGCGCCAGTTCGGTCTCCAGGGCGGCAGCCTGCTCCGAGATCGCCCGCAAGGCCTCGTCGGCCTGCGCCTGCTGCTCGCCCTCGTCGGCGCAGGCCGACAGCAGCACATCCTTTTCCTCGTCCAGACGCGCCACCGCCCCCTCGGCGTCGGCGGCCCGCGCCGTTTCGCGTTGCAGGTCGGCGGCGATCTGCTGCAGGCGCAACTCCATATCGCGCTTGGCCGCCGCCAAACGCCCCTCTTCCGCATCCAATTGATCGCGCGCCTGGATCAGACGCTGCCAACGGGCGGCGGCCTCGGCCTCGGCCTGGCGCAGCAGCGGCAGGCCGGTGGCGGCCTCGGCCTGCCGGGTGGCGGCCTCGGCGGCCAGACCGGTGAGGGTGGCCACCTGCCCCTCCACCTCGGCCATGCCGCCATGGGCCTGATCCAGCGCCGCCAGGGCCAGGGCCCATTGCGCCGCCAGCAGGCGGGATTCGGTTTCGCGGATGGCCTCGGTCAGGGCGCGGTAGCGGGCGGCGTGACGGGCCTGGCGTTTCAGCCCCTGCAACTGGCCGTCCAGGGTGGCCAGCACATCCTCCAGCCGGGCCAGATTGGCCTCGGCCGCCTTCAGCCGCAGTTCGGCCTCGTGACGGCGGGAATGCAGACCGCCGATGCCCGCCGCCTCTTCCAGCAGACTGCGCCGGTCCGAGGGCTTGGCGTTGATCAGGGTGCCGATGCGCCCCTGGCTGACGATGGCGGTGGAGCGGGCCCCGGTGGCGGCGTCGGCGAACAGCACCTGCACGTCGCGGGCGCGGGTGTCCTTGCCGTTGACCTTATAGGCCGAACCCTGGCCGCGCTCGATGCGGCGCACCACCTCGAGCTCGGCCGCGTCGTTGAGATGGGCCGGAGCGTTGCGCTCGCCGTTGTCCAGCATCAGCGCCACTTCGGCCAGATTGCGCGCCGGCCGCCCCGAGGTGCCGCCGAAGATGACGTCGTCCATTTCACCGCCGCGCATCTGCTTGGCCGAGGTTTCCCCCATGACCCAGCGCAGGGCCTCCACCAGATTGGATTTGCCGCAGCCGTTGGGGCCGACGATCCCGGTCATACCCGCATGAATGGGCATTTCCGTATGATCGACGAACGACTTGAACCCCGACAGCCGCAGACGCGTGAAATGGATCAAGGATTTACTTCAGAGCTTGCTCGATGGTGGCGTAAGGAACGGCGCCGGTCACCGTCTTGCCGTTGATGACGAAGGTGGGGGTGGAATCGATGCCCCGCGCCGCCGCCTCGTTCTTGCGGTCGTTCAGCAGCTTGATCAGATCCTCGCGCTTCCAGCAGGCATCCACCTCGGCATCGGTCATGCCGCCCAGGCGGGCGATGGTCTTGATGGCGTCCAGGCCGTCCTGGGCCTCTTCCCAATTGCGCTGGGTGCGGAAATAGGCGTCCACAAAGGCCAGATAGCGGTTGCCCGAGCATTGCGCCACCATGGCGGCGGCCAGGGCCCGGCCATCCAGCGGGTAATCGCGGAAGATCATGCGGGCCTTGCCGGTATCGACCCACGCGGCCTTCAGCTTCGGCCAGGTCTCGGCGTGGAAATCGGCGCAGTGCGGGCAGCCCAGCGAGAAATATTCGATGATGGTGTTGGGGGCGTCGGCCTTGCCCTCCACATGATCCACCGGCCAGGAGGGCCATTGCTCGGCGGCGGTCGCCGCCGACAGGGAACCAAACATCATCGCGACGGCCACCGCCAACGTCTTCCACAATACCCGCACGGCGCTCCTCCTGGGTCTTCAAGATCGGATTGTGGGCCTATATAGGGCCGTTCCGGGCGGATGCGCAAGGGCGCGCAGGGCAATCGGGCAAAGCCGATTGCCCTTGTTTTCACATGTCCGCTCAGGCGCCGGGCGCTGGCCGGCCGCCAGCTTGGCTTGCGCGCAAACGGTTGCGCGGGCCCTCAATGGGCCAACGCGGCGAAAATCCCCTTGCAAACGAACAACGATCGCGCGTTCACACGATGATCCTGCAAGGGCGCGCCTTAAGGGGCGGCGGCCCCTTCGGGCACGGTGAAGAAAAAGGTGGAACCGCGGCCGGGCAGGGACTCCACCCAGATGCGGCCGCCGCGATGCTCGACGATCTTCTTGCAGATGGCCAGACCGATGCCGGTACCCTCGTATTGCTCGGCCGGCACCAGGCGCTGAAAGATGCCGAAGGCGCGGTCGCTCTGATCGGCGGCAATGCCGATGCCGTTGTCGCGCACGAAGAAGCAATGTTCGCCGCCGTCGCCCCGGTAGCCCACCTCGATGCGGGGCAGGCGCTCGAGACTGCGGTATTTGAGGGCGTTGCCGATGAGGTTCTGAAACAGCCGCAGCAATTCCAGCCGATCGGCCTCGATCACCGGCAGCGCGCCCACCACCAGCTCGGCCTGGCTTTCCTCGATGGCCAGCTTGAGATTGAGCAGGCTGTCGTTCACCACCTCGGCCACGTCCACCGCTTCCAGCCGGCCATCGTCGTGACCGACGCGGGAATAATCGAGAAGATCGAGAATCAGGCGGTCCATGCGTCGCGCCCCATCGACGGCGAAAGCGAAATATTCCTTGAGATCCTCGGACAAACCGGCGCCCAGCCGCCGTTCGATCAGCCCCAGATAGGAGCTGATCATGCGCAGGGGCTGGCGCAGATCGTGCGAGGCCACATAGGCGAAGGCCGACAGTTCGGCATTGGAGCGTTCCAACTCGTCGCTCTTGCGGGCCAACTGGCGCTGCGCCTCGATGCGATGGGAAATATCGCGGGCCGAGATATAAAGACAGGGATCGTCGGACTGGGCGCCGGGAATCACCGCCGCGTTCAGCAGCACATGCCGCAGGCCGCCCTCGGCATGGCGCAGCGAAAGGGTGGCGTCGTGCTGCAGCCGGTCGGCGAAAGCCTGGCGCACGAAGGCCCGCGCCTCCTCCACCGACAGGAACACGTCACAGAAGGCCTGCCCCCGCAATCCGGCGCCGGAGCGCCCGGTCAGGGTTTCGAACGACGGGTTGGTATCCAGCATGCGGCCGTCGCCGTCCACGGTCACCAGGGCGTCGGCCGACATTTCGAACAGGGTGCGGTTATAAGCGGTGACCTTGCGCAGATGCCGGTCGCGCTTGACCGCCGAGGTCAGATCCGACACCTGGATCAGGCAGGACGGCCCCCGCCCCTCGGCCGCCAGCAGCGGCCGCACCACCACCGATTGCTCCACCGGCTCCACCACGCGGCCGCGCACCTCCACCAGCGGCAGCACACGGGGATGGAAATGATGCGACATGATGGTGGGCAGACCGGCGGTGAACACCCGCTCGACCGCCGCCAGAAGCTGCGAGCCCTCCAACGCCGGAAACAGCTCCACCAGGGTGCGGCCCAAAGCCTCGGCGGCATCGACCTGCGCCTTGTGGGCGATCCAGTCATTCCACGCGGAAATGCGGCGATCGTCCGCGATGACGATCACCCCGAGGTCCAGGGAATTAATCAGATCCTTACTCACAAACATGCCACTCACCACCGGCGACGGCCCCCCGGACCGCCGTCTCTCCCATCAATATCCGGAGCGTTTCACGAAATCGCGGACCGCCGCGATGAATTTCTCGGCGCCTTCCATGCCCAGCACGAACAGCAGATAGCCGCTGGCCTCCAGCCGGCTGATGCTGAAATCGATATGCAGGAACAGCACGATCTCGTCGCCGGGATGGGACGCGGCGGAAAAATCCCGCACGACGTTCTCGGTGTCGCTATAGACCAGATGCGGCAACGAGGCCGAGCTCGGCGTGCCGAGAATGTCGGAAATGCTGGCCAGGCAGGAATTGAGGATGATATTGCCGATTTCCAGCAGGGTTTCCCGCTCCAGCTCGCTGACGTCGTCGAGAGGGAAGCCGTCGTTGATGGCCGCCTGCACGATTTCCAGGCTTTTGCGCTCGGGGAAGATCAGGGCGGCCACACCGGTCAGCGGCCCGGCGAAATCCTGGCGGATGCCCACCACCGGCTCGACGCTATCGGTCATCATCAGCTGGATGGCCGAGGCCGATTCCATGATGTCGATGCGCGGCACCGACAGGGTCACGGTTTCCTTGGTCAGGGTGCTGAAGGCGGCGGCGGCACGGCCCACACCGATATTGAACAGTTCGGTGATGACGTCGCGCTCAAGATCGTCGAGGGCAATGCTCATGAGGCCTCCTGCGTCAGGAAGGCGACGATGTTCTCGGTGGTCACCGGCTTGGGAATGAAATGAATGCCGTTGGCCCGCACCTCCTCGGCCAGGGAGCCCTGGACGTTGGCGGTGACCATGGCCAGACGGGCGGCGGGCTGCAACAGGCGCAGCTTCTTGCTCACCGTCAGGCCGTCGTCGCCGGGCATGTTGTAGTCGATGAACACCACGTCGAAGGCCGTCTGGGCGGCAATGGCCAGGGCCTCCTCGCCATCGGCGGCATCCTGAATCGTCCAGCCCTCGAAGGCGCTGGTCACCACTTTGCGCAAGGACAGACGGGAAAAACGGCTGTCATCGACAATCAGCATGTTCTTGGACATCAGAAATCAAACCCCGCCTGTCTCGAAAGCCCTTCCGGCCATGAGTGTTAACCCATCCGGACTATACCAGTCCGACCGGAAACAAGGAACTATCTCCCACTCAATCCCTTGTTTAATGGCCTAGAGCACACGGCAAGGCAACAGGTGCAATAGTCTAGTGCCCCCGCCCCAGACGCCCGCCCCCAGGCGCCTGGATCAGGAGGCCCGCCAACGTATTGAATTATGACCGGTTTCCGAACGCCTCGAACTCGCCCCTCGCGCTTATCAGGAATTTCGCGATCGATCATGCCCCAGCAGGATCGATACGATCTTGTATCTCCCCGTCTTTCAGCGGCCCAGAACGGCGCGCAGTTCGGCGCGGGCCGCCTGGAAACGGGCCAGGAAGGCGGGATTGGCGAACAAACGCCCGGCGATCAAAATCCCGGCGATACGCCCCCCTTCGGTATCGCTGCGGTAATGCACCCCGGCCACCATGCGGTTATCGCCGTAATCGCGGGCCCGGGCGAACAGGGCCGCCCGCCGTTCCGGCACCATGCGCCCCAGGATCTCGGCCATCAGCATGCCGTAGGCGTTGTGGCGGCTGGGATAGGAATTGCTTTGCGGCGGCGGCACGCAAGGGTGCAGGGCCGGCTCCACCAGGAAGGGACGGCGGCGCGCCCAGGTTTCCTTGACGGCGGCGATGGCCAGATATTCATCCTCGGCGGCGGCGCGCAGCAGGGCCATGGTCAGGGGCAGGCGCTCCGTCCGGGCCATCGGCCCCAGAACCGCCAGAAAGCGCTCGGGGGTTTCGCGGGCATCCAGAACCGCCGCCGCCGCCATCTCCGGGGTGCGGCTTTTCTGCAAGGCGAGAAGTTCGGCCAGCTCGGCCCGCTCCCGCGCCGAGCCGGGCGGCGGCGGCGCGGGCAGAAGATCGGCCAGATCGGGCTGCCCCGGCGCGAGAAATCGCAGCTCCTCGGCCCCGCACGGCGCCGACAGGGCGCAAAAGGCCAGAACGGCGGCAACAAGAATACGGCGCATCCCCCTGCTCCTTCCTTTTAAGACGGCGGGGCGGGACGACGTGACGCCCCCCTCCCGCGCCGCCGCGACATCTTAAAAAACAGCGTTCAAGAGGACCGATCCTGTCATGCTTTTTCCCCGCCCGTCGTCGGAACGGCCCCCTTCCCGTCCCGGCATCAGCCCCTTATAACGGCAGGATCCGTCCCCAGACCACCGAGGACCGCCATGTCCGCCTTCAAGGCCATGATCATCGACGACCAGAAAACCATGCGCTCGATCCTTCGCAACATGCTGGCGCAGATCAATATCAAGAGCGTGCAGGAGGCCGACGACGGCAGCAGCGCCCTGGTGAAGCTGGGTGAGTGCGGCGACGATCCACCCGACATCATCATCTGCGACCTGCATATGGAAACCATGGACGGCATGGAGTTCGTCTCGCACATCCGCCGCGGCAAAACCCCGCTGGAGCGGGATCATCCCGTCATCATCCTCACCGGCAACAAGGACAGCCTGCTGGCCGAGGTGACGGAACAGGCCGGCGCCACCAAGGTGCTGCACAAGCCCGTCTCCACCGGCACCCTGAAGATGGCCATCGTCCATGCCGTGGGCTACGACTTTTCCCGCTGACGCCACCGGTCCGGCGCCGCTATGATCCCATCCCATGGCGACCTCCCCGTCCTCTTCCGGCGGTAAACGCCCCCGTTCCTCCGGCGCCCCGGCCCGGCCGCGCGCGCCGCGCCGCGCCAAGGCGCCGCCGGCCGGGGACACGCCGCCCCCGAAAGCCAAACCCAAACCCGGGCCGAAACCACAGCCCAAAGCGGCGGTGAAACCGGCGACGAAACCGGCAGCGCGCCCCGCCGCCGCGGCCCCTCCTCCCGTGGCGTCGCCCAAACCGTCGCCGCTCTGGCGTCTGCTCCGCCGTCTTCCCATCTCGCTGCATCTGACCCTGCTGGGCGGCCTGCTGGCGCTGTTGGCCTTAAGCGCCGATCTGGTCTATTGGATTGTGCACAAGCCGACGGAACTGCTGGCTCCGGTCAGTCAGGTGCTGGTCAAGCCGCCCGACGCCACCTGGCGGGCCTACGCCACCGATTTCCGCCGCTACGCCACCCCGCGCGTGCCGCCCGATCTGCTGGCCGCCCTGGCCCAGACGGAAAGCGACGGCAACCCCGCCGCCCAGACCTATTGGCGCTGGAACCTGCATGCCGCCGACTGGTTCGGCATCTACCGTCCGGCCTCCAGCTCGGTGGGCATGTACCAGATGACCGATCCGGCCTTCCAGGAGGCCCGCCGCTTCTGCGTGCGCCGCCACCATCTGGTGCCGGCCACCGCCCCCGGCGCCGCCGATCCCTGCTTTCACGATCCCCTGCTGGCCCGGCTGTCGCCCGCCGGCTCCATCGAGCTCACCGCCGTTTATCTCGACCGCAAGATCGCCGCCGTCCTGGCCGCGAAGCCCCACCGCCCGCCCGGCCCCGAAGCCCTGCGCGCCCTGGCCGCCGTCATCCATCTGTGCGGCCCCGGCCCGGCCGGGCGTTTCGCGGCGCGGGGCTACCGCCTGGCGCCGGGGGAACGCTGCGGCGATGAGAGCCCCGCCGCCTATGTGGCCCGCGTCACCACCCTGGCCCGCCATTTCCGCCGTCTGGCCGAACGCGACGGCGACGGCGATACCGCCTTCTCCTGTCCCGCGAAGGATGCCGCATGCCGCGTTCCTTAATCCTGATTCTTTGTCTGAGCCTCGCCGCCTGCTCCACCCTGGCCGAGCGTCAGGCCCTGGGGCCGCGGCTGGCGCAAACGGCGGGCTGGCGCTGGCAGGTGCTGGACGGCGGCACCTTCCGCCTGGCCGCCGCCACCGCGCCCCTGACCGCCTCGTCCCGGCTGGTGGTGTTTCTGGAGGGCGACGGCTTCGCCTATGTGCGGCCCACCCAGCCCTCGCGCAATCCCACCCCCAGCGATCCGGTGGCGCTGCGGCTGGCCCTGGCCCAGCCGCGCGGCACGCCGCCCCTCGATGTGGCCTGGCTGGGGCGGCCCTGCCAGTATGTGTCCTCGCCCGCCTGCCGCACCGCCGACTGGACCGGCCGCCGCTACGCCCCGGAGATCCTGGGCAGCGTCGATGCCGCCCTCGATCAGCTGAAACGGCAAAGCGGCGCCCGAACCCTGGTGCTGGTGGGCTATTCCGGTGGCGGCGCCATCGCCGCGCTCCTGGCGGCGCGCCGCCCCGATGTCGCCGCCCTGATCACCGTGGTGGCCGATCTCGATCTCGATTATTGGACCCGCCGCGACGACCTTTCGCCCCTTGTCGGCTCCCTCGATCCGGCCGAGGCGGCCCCGGCCCTGGGCAGGCTGCCGCAGGCGCATTTCGCCGGAAGCGACGACGCGGTGGTGGGCCCCGACGTGACCCGGGCCTATTTGCGCCATCTGCCCCCCGGCGCCCCGGCCCGCCTGCTGGTGATTCCCGGCTTCACCCACGCCTGCTGCTGGAGCCGCGACTGGCCCGCCTTGCAGCGCCAGGTGGCGGATCTGATCCGCGCCGGCGCCGTCAGAGCAGCAGCGACACCGCCAGCACAACGGCCAGGGCCATCTGATACAACGCCGTCTGCCCCAGCAGCGGATTGAGGGCGGCGCCGCCGGCGCGGAAGCGCCGGGCCAGCGGCAGGGCCAGAAGCAGCAGCGGCAGGGCCAGGACCAGACGCGGCGGCAGGCCCGGCAACACCATCAGCAGCGGCGCCAGCAGCAGCAGCGCCGCATAGACGACCCGGGAGCGGCGCGGCCCCAGCACAAGGGCCAGGGTGCGCCGCCCCGCGGCGCGATCCTCGTCGCGGTCGCGGTGATTGTTGACCATCAGCACGGCGGCGGCGGGCAGGCCCAGCGCCACCCCCAGCACCAGCACCGGCCAGGTCGGCGCCACGCCCTGCAGCCACACCGTGCCGGCCACGGCGCCAACGCCGAAAAAGGCCACCACGAACAGTTCGCCCAACGGCGTATGCGACAGCGGCCACGGCCCCGAGGAATAGGCCCAGCCCGCCAGCAGCGACGCCGCTCCCAGGGCGACGATGGGCCAGCCGCCCACCCGGGCCAGGTAAAGCCCCAGCAACGCCGCCGCCGCGAAACAGACGACCGCCGCCCGCCGCACCTCCCTGGGCGTGGCCCAGCCCCGGGCGGTAACGCGGGGCGGCCCGGAGCGGGTGGGCCGATCGCCGCCGCGCACGCCGTCGCCCACATCGTTCCACAGATTGGTGCCGGCCTGGATCAGCATGGCCGCCGCCAGGGCCGCCAGCAGAGCCAGGGGGCGCATCCGCCGCCCGTCACCCCAGGCCCAGGCCGCGCCCACCAGCACCGGCGCCACGGCGATGGTCAGGGTGCGCGGCCGCGCCGCCATCAGCCACAGGCGCAGGCCGCGCGGGGCATCGTCCATCATTTCAACCTCTTATACCGAATTGCGGTGATCGGAACCGATCACCGCACCCTCATGCGCCGGGCGGGTTTCTCCGAAACCCTTGGCGTCGTGCCTGATGGCGCGCTTTGCCTCACCGCGCCATCAGGCGCGCGTCGCCTTGCTCCTAACCGGCGTCGCGATGAGTCAAACTCATCGCGACTTGGTATTATGTGTACTGTTGCCGACCACACTACCCCGCCGCCCGGCATTTGACCATGCCGGGCGGTGTCGACGCGGGGTGATCGCATATGGAAGCCGCTATCAGCGGCTGACTAGGCCATTGAGGCCGCCGGAGCGTTGCCGCAGCGAAAGCGCAGGCATAAGCGAGGACAGCCAAGCTGGCGGAACGCCAGCGCCCGGCGCTTGAGGGACAATAAAGAAGCCAGAGTGGGCGCAAATGCGATCACCCTGGATGTCAACGCCTGCCGCATTGACAGGCCGGGGCCGTCGGTGGAAGGGTGGCCCTCCCTTTCCGCTCCAGGACGCGCCCCGATGACCGATGGCTCCGACGATAAACCCCTGCGGCCCGGCTGGACCACCGGCGCCTGCGCCACCGCGGCCGCCAAGGCCGCCTGCGCGGCGCTGTTCGGCGAGGATTTTCCCGATCCGGTGACCATCCGCCTGCCGCGCGGCGAAACCCCGAGCTTCGCCCTGGCCCTGGCCGAACGGGGGCCGGACTGGGCGCGGGCCGGGGTGATCAAGGATGCCGGCGACGATCCCGACGTGACGCACGGCGCCACCATCATCGCCACCCTGCGGCGGGGGGCGCCGGGCGGCGGCATCCGCTTCCGGGCCGGAGCCGGGGTGGGCACCGTCACCAAGCCGGGCCTGCCGCTGGCGCCGGGAGAGCCGGCCATCAATCCGGTGCCGCGCCGCCTGATGAGCGCCGAGGTGGTGGAAATCGCCACCCGCCACGGCCAGCCCGCCGATCTCGACATCGAAATCACCGTGCCGGGGGGCGAACGGCTGGCCCAGGCCACCTGGAATCCCCGCCTGGGCATTCTCGGCGGCCTGTCCATTCTCGGCACCACCGGCGTGGTGGTGCCCTATTCCTGCGCGGCCTGGATCCACTCCATCCAGCGCGGCATCGACGTGGCCCGCGCCACCGGCCTGTCCCATGTGGTGGCGGCGGTGGGCAATACCTCGGAAAAAGCCGCCCTGGCCCTGACCGGCCTGCCGCCGGAGGCGGTGATCGACATGGGCGATTTCGTCGGCGGCATGCTGAAATATCTGCGCCGCCATCCGGTGGACCGGCTCACCATCGCCGGCGGCTTCGCCAAACTGGCCAAACTGGCGGCGGGGGCCATGGATCTGCATTCCAAGCGCACCCAGGTGGACCCGGCCCGGCTGGCCGCGCTCTTGCGCGCCCTGGGCGCCACCGAGGCCCTGGCCGCCCGCGCCGAAACCGCCAATACCGCCCTGGAAATTCTGGAGCTGGCGCAGGCGGCGGGCTTGCCGCTGGGCGATGCCGTGGCCGCCGAGGCGGCGCGGGTGGCGGACGCGGTGCTGGACGGCGCCCCGGTACGGGTGGACGTGCTGGCCTTCGACCGCAAGGGCGGTCTGGTGGGCTCCAGCAGATTTTCAGGATAAACCGAGCCCCTCCCAGGCCAGGGCCTGATCCAGGCTGGACGCCCGCGGGGTTTCGGGGCGGGAGGGGCGGCGGCGCATCACCACCCGCAGCCCCAGATCGCGGGCGGCGTCCAGCTTCGCCCCGGTGGGGCCGCCGCTATTCTTGCACACCAGGGTGTCGATGCCGTGCTCCAGCAGCAGCGCCCGCTCCTCGTCGTAGGAAAACGGGCCTTTGGCCAGCAGGGAGAGGGCCTTGGCGAAGGGCGGCCAGGGCTGAGGCGCCTCCACCGAACGGATCAGAAACCAGATGTCCGTCAGAGCGGTGAAGGGCGCCAGATCCTGCCGTCCCACTGCCAGCAGCACCCGCCGGCTCCGGTGGCCAAGCAAGGTCACGGCGGCGTCCCAGTCATCCACGTCGTCCCAGAGATCCCCCTCCCGCCGTGCCCAGGCCGGGCGCTCCAGCCGCAACAGCGGCAGCCCGGCCGCCGCGCAGGCCTCGGCGGCATGCCAGCCCATGCGGGCGGCGAAGGGATGGGTGGCATCGATCACGGCCGCGATCCCGGCCGCCCGCAGATAGGCCGCCAACCCGGACGCGCCGCCGAAACCGCCGATCCGCACCTCGCCCGCGGGCAGGCGCGGCTGGCCGGTGCGCCCGGCCAGGGAGGTGATCACCCGCAGGCCGGGCCACCCGGCCAGGGCGGCGGCCAGGGCCAGGGCCTCGCCGCTGCCGCCGAGAATAAGGATGGTCCGGAGCATGTGCGGGCGCCCCCGTCTTGCGGAAAAACCAAAAAGGCCGGTGACAGAGTCTATCACCGGCCTTCGTCGCCCCCGATGGTGCGGGGAAAATGTGGTGGGCGCACAAGGACTCGAACCTTGGACCCGCTGATTAAGAGTCAGCTGCTCTACCAACTGAGCTATACGCCCGCGAAACGCGAGGCCGGTTATGTAGCAAGTTCGGCCCGGGCTGTCCAGGGGATTTATCCGACAACAAAAAACCCGGCCGCAAGGACCGGGTTTTTCGAAACTTGGTGGGCGCACAAGGACTCGAACCTTGGACCCGCTGATTAAGAGTCAGCTGCTCTACCAACTGAGCTATACGCCCCGCGAAACGCGAGGCCGGTTATGTAGCAAGATGGATCCGGCCTGTCCAGCGGTTTTTTCAAATATCCTCGGAGGCGCCGCGGCGGCCGATAATGACGTCGCGGTGGATATGCACGCTTAAAATCAGGCCGAAGCCGAACAGCAGGGTGAGCATGGCGGTGCCGCCGTAGGAGATCAGCGGCAGCGGCACCCCCACCACCGGCACCAGCCCCATGACCATGGCGATATTGATGAAAACGTAAAGGAAGAAGGTGGTGGTCAGGCCCAGCCCCACCAGGCGGCCGAACTGGTTGCGCGAGCGCAGCGACAGGGCGTAGCCGTAGACCAGGATCAGGGTATAGAGCGCCAGCAGCACCACGCCGCCCACCATGCCCCATTCCTCGGCCAGCATGGTGAAGATGAAATCGGTCTGTTTTTCCGGCAGGAAGTTCAGATGGCTCTGCGTGCCCAGCATGAAGCCCTTGCCGAACAGTCCGCCCGAGCCCAGGGCGATCTTGGATTGCAGGATGTGATAGCCCGCCCCCAGGGGATCGCTTTCCGGATTGAGGAAGGTGAGGATGCGTTGGCGCTGGTATTCGCGCATGAAACGCCAGGCCACCGGGATGACGGCGCCGCCCATGGTCAGCAGCAGGGCGAACTTCCACAGCCGCACCCCCACCAGGAAGAACATGGCGCCGCTGGCCAGGGTCAGCATCATGGCGGTGCCGAGATCGGGCTGCTTCAGCACCAGCCCCACCGGCAGGAACACCATCGCCAGCGGCGGCAGCAGGAACAAGGGCCGCCCCACATCCTGATAGCTGGCGCCATGGAAATAGCGGGCCAGAGCCAGCACCATGGCGATCTTCATGATTTCCGAGGGCTGGATCTGAATGAAGCCGAGATCGATCCAGCGCTGCGCCCCCATGCCCACCGAGCCGTGCAGCTGCACCGCCACCAGCAGCACCAGGGCCATGGCGTACAGGCCGTAGGACCAGCGCATCCAGGCGCGGATATCCACCAGCGCCACCCCCAGCATCACCAGCATGCCCACGGCGAAGCGCATCATCTGGCGGTCGGCCCAGGGGTCGATGCTGCCGTTGGCGGCGGAATAGAGGGTGAAGAAGCCGATGCAGCACACCAGCGAGATCAGCGCCACATAGGACCAGCTGATCTGCCACAGCTTTTCGCGCAGGCTCATCTCGGAGCGGCTGAAGCGGAAATGCAGTTTTTCGCCGCTCATGCGCCGCAGCTCCCCTGGACATGCGCCCCGCCGCAACCGCAGATCCCCGCCGCCGTGCCCGGCCCGAAGCGGCGGTCCACCTCCTCGGCCAGGGCCTCCCGTCCGGCATCGGCCTCGGCGCGGGCCTGCCGCCAGCGCTCGAAGTCGCTTTTCAGGGCGGGGTCGCCGCCGGCGGCGCGCTGGGGATCGCGCTTTTGCACCTCGATCAGGATATCGCGGCACATGGGCGCGGCCACGCTGGAGCCGCCGCCGCCATGTTCCACGGTCACACAGCAGGCGTAGCGCGGATTGCTCACCGGGGCGAAGGCCACGAACAGGGCGTGGTCGCGCTCCTTCCACGGCAGCTCGTCGTTCTTCTTCACGCCGGTTTCGCGCTCGCGCATGGAGATGCGACGCACCTGGGCCGAACCCGACTTGCCGGCCATGGCCATGCTTTCGTCCTTGATGCGCTCGCGGTAGGCGGTGCCGCCCGGCTCGTTGACCACGGCGAACATGCCCCGGTGCACGATATCGAGATTTTGCCGCGACAATCCGAGATCGGGCCAATCGGGGGTGACGCGGGGCACGGCATGGATGCCTTCCACCAGATCGCGGGCCAGATGCGGGGTCACGGCATAGCCGCCGTTGGCGACGCGGGCGCACATCACCGCCAGTTGCAGCGGCGTGGCCAGCACATAGCCCTGGCCGATGGAGTTGATCAGGGTTTCGCCGGGATGCCAGGGCTGGCCCAGGGTGGCGCGCTTCCACGCCTTGTCGGGAATGGTGCCCGAGCGCTCGCCGGGCAGATCCAGGCCGGTGACCGCCCCCAGGCCGAAGCGCTTGGCCATCTCGGCGATGCGTTCGAAGCCGATGCGCCGGGCGATCTCGTAGAAATAGACGTCGCAGGAGTTTTTCAGGCCGTTGACCATATCCATGGTGCCGTGGCCGCCCTTCTTCCAGCAATGGAAGATGATATTGCCGAGACTCATCTGCCCGGTGCACAGCACGGTCATATCCGGAGTGACGATACCGCTTTCCAGGGCCGCCAGCGCCGTCATCAGCTTGAAGGTGGAACCGGGGGGATATTGCCCGGCGATGGCCTTGTTGGTGAGCGGGGCGCGCGGATTGCTGATCAGATCCTTCCATTCCTCGGAACTGAGGCCGCGGTTGAAGGCGTTGGGATCGAAGCTGGGGGTGGAGGCCATCACCAGCACGTCGCCGGTATGGATGTCCAGCACCACGGCGGCGGCGCTTTCCTCGGCCAGGCGCTGGGCGGCGAACTGCTGCAGCTCGAGATCGATGGTCAGATGCAGGTCCAGCCCCGGCACGCCGTCGTCGCGCTTCAGTTCGCGGATGGTGCGGCCCACGGCGTTCACTTCCACCTGGCTGGTGCCGCCCTTGCCGCGCAGGGCGATGTCGTAAACCTTCTCGATCCCGGCCTTGCCGATGCGAAAGCCCGGCAGTTCCAGCAACGGATCGGTGGAGTTCTGCAGATCGGCCTCGGAGGGCGCCGCCACATACCCCAGAAGATGGGCGCCCAGGCCCTCCAGGGGATAATAGCGGCTTTGCCCCACGTCGATCTCCACCCCCGGCAGATCGGGGGTGTTGATCTCGATGCGCGAGACGTCTTCCCAGCTCAAATTCTCCCGCACCGTCACCGGCACGAAACTGCGGTGGCGGCGGGCTTCGCGCAGGATACGGACGCGGTCGTGCTCGTTGATGGGGATGATATGCGACAGCGCGTCCAGGGTATCGTTGATGTCGTCGGTTTCCTCCGACACCAGCAACACCCGGTAGTTCTGCTGGTTGATGGCCATGGGCACGCCGTTGCGGTCGAGAATACGGCCGCGCGGCGGCGGCAGCAGCCGCAGATTGATGCGGTTCTCGTCGGCCAGCACCGCGTATTTGTCGGCTTCCACC
>JAJXUO010000042.1 GCA_021782815.1 Pseudomonadota bacterium | reverse complement strand
CTCATCGCGACGCCGGTTAGGAGCAAGGCGACGCGCGCCTGATGGCGCGAAGCCAAGGGTTTCGGAGAAACCCGCCCGGCGCATGAGGGTGCAGTGATCGGTTCCGATCACTGCAATTTGGTATAAGTCGGGACCGGGATAAAACGGGGGGTTGCCGTCGATGTCGTCGCAAACTGTTGATCGGGATTTGGCTTCGCATCTGGAAGCGTTGCGCCAGGAGCGGGGCGACAGCGTGCGGATCGACGAAATCGGCGACATCGTGCGCTCTCTGCTGACCACCCTATCGGGGGACATCTCGGCGGGCGATCTCAAGCTTTACCAGGAGATCGAGGGTCTGGCCCTCTATATCCATAAGGCCAAGGCGGAAATCGCCGCCTTGCGTCCGCGCGACATCCAGAACGAATACATCGCCTCGGCGACGGACGAACTGGATGCCATCGTGGGGGCGACCGAGAACGCCACCAATGAAATCCTCGACGCGGCCGAAAAGCTGGAGGAACTGAGCGGCGAGTTCTCGCCGGAACTCAGCGCCCGGCTGTCGGACGTGACCACCCGTATCTTCGAGGCGTGCAATTTCCAGGATATCACGGGGCAGCGCATCACCAAGGTGGTGCGCGCCCTGAAACATATCGAGGAGCGGATCGAAGCCCTGGTGTCGGCCTTCGGGCCGGAATTGCAGGAACAGTTGGCGCAATCGGCGCTGGGCGCCGCCGATGCGGCCTCGGAGGCGGCCACCGTCACCGACGAGGATTTGTTGAACGGCCCGCAATTGCCGGACATGGCGCATGATCAGGCGGCGATCGACGCGCTGTTCAACGATTGACCCCATGAGATTTTCCCGCCCCATGCCGCAACAAACGGCCAGCGGGCAGTCCTTGAGAAGGCCGTCCCCGGGGGCGGCCGTCCTTTGGCGTCTTTGCGGCCCGCTGCTGCTGGCCGTGGTGCTGGCCGTGCTGCCGCAAGGAGCGGCGCTGGCCCAGGGCAATCACGGGGCCTCGCCCCGCGCCGCCGCCCATGACGGCTTCGGCCGCATGGTCTTCGACTGGAGCCGTCCGGTGGAGTATTCCGCCGACGTTCTGAACGACACCAAGCTGGTGGTGCGTTTCAGCCGCCCGATCCGGGGCGATATCCGCAATCTGGTGCGGCCCCTGTCGCATTACCTGACCGCCGCCGCCATCAGCGACGATCACCGCACCGCCACCTTCCGTTTGCGCCATCCGGTCACCGTCAAGTCCTACACCAATGCCCATGGCGCGGTGGTGGTGGACGTGGCCGACGTGACGTCCGCCGCACCGGGCGTGTCGTCCAAGGACGCGGCGCCGCCGCCGCCCGCGGCCGCGCCTCAACACGGCGGCAAGGGCGAACCGGCGGTGGAGACGCGGGTGGGCGATCACGGCAGCTACAGCCGCATCGTATTTTCCTGGCCGAAGGACGTGTCCTATAAGGTGGAGCAGGGCGACGGCAGCGCCCTTGTCGCCTTTGCCCACAAGGGCCGCATCGACGCCGCCGCACTCAAGGCGGCCTTGCCCAAGGACATTTCCCTGACGGCGGTGCGGGATGGGCGCGGGGGCACCGAAGTGTCGTTCAAGGTGCCGCGCGATGCCCGGTTGCGCCATTTCGCCGCCGGCAGCAAGGTGGTGCTGGACGTGGTGCGGTCCGACCGCGAGGCGGCCCGCAACGGCGATGGCCCCGCCGCCAGCAACGACGTGGCGACGCCGTCGCTGAAGCCGCTGGGGGCGGAACAGAAGCCTCAACTGCCCGCCGAGGCCGCCGCCGCCGAAATGGCGCCGCTGCGCGGGGACAAGGCTCCCTCGGCGCTGACCGCCGCCGCGCCCCCTTTCCAGCATGTGAAGGAGGGCGGCGAACCGCCGGCGGCCAAGGCGGCGCCGGTGACCGCCAAGGTGGAGGCGGAAGCCCTGCCGGCGGCCGCGCCGCCGCCGCCACGCGATGAAAAGACCTTCTCCCTCAGCGTGTCGTGGAACCAGCCGGCGGCGGCGGCCTTGTTCGAGCGGGCCGGCTATTGGTGGCTGGTGTTCGACCGCCATCAGGAGGTGGACACCGGATTGCTGCGCCGTCTGGGGGGCGAGGCCCTGAGCGAAGTGCAACAGCTGCCCAGCCAGGACGGCACGGTGCTGCGCATGATCATTCAGCCCGATTATTATCCCGCCATCCGTCAGGACGGCCTGCTGTGGGTGGTGGATCTGACCCACCATCCGGCGGTGCCGCCCCATCCCATCGACGTGGACAGCCCCACCCAGGTGGCCATGGGCACCGGCATCCTGCTGTCGGTGAAGGATGCCGGCGCCATGATCCCGGTGGAGGATCCGGAGGTGGGCGACACCCTGATGGTGGTGCCGGTGCTGCCGCTGGGGGCGGGGGTCTATCCCGGCCGCACCAGCCCCGATGTGGATCTGCTGGCCACCGAGCAGGGCATCGCCATGGTGCCGCATGTGGACGGGCTCGATGTGCGCTCGTCGCGCAGCGGCGTCGAGGTGGGGCTGCCGGGCGGTTTGGCCCTGACGCCGCCGCAGGCGGCGCCCCGGGGGCAAACGGGCGGTTATTTCAACATTCCGCTGTGGGAACGCTCCGGCCCCGACCAGCTTTACCAGGAATGGCCGGTGATCCGCGACAGCCTCGACGATCTGCCGCCCGACCGCAAGCCCGAGGCGCATATGGAGGCGGCGCAATACCTGTTCGCCAACGGCTATGCCGCCGAGGCCCTGGGCTATTTGCGCATCGCCGCCTCCGAGGAACCCAGCCTGGCCGATACCGGGGCCTATCACGCCCTGCGCGGCGCCTGCAACGCCTTGATGGAACGCTGGGACCTGGCTCTGCCCGATCTCGACAATCCGCTGGTGAAGGACGATCCGGAAGCCCTGCTCTGGCGGGCCGCCGCCCATGCCGCCGCCGGCGATCAGCCCGGCGCCTACGACAAGGCCCTGGCCACCGGCCTGCCGCTGATCCGCAATTACCCGAAACCGCTGCGCTGGCCGCTGGCCGCCATCATCGCCCGCTCCGCCCTGGCGGCGGCCGACGACGCCACCTTGCAGGACGCCCTGACCATGCTGGATCAGATGCGCTCCAATCCGCAGCAGCAGGGCTTCCTCGATTACATGCACGGCGCCTACGGCGAACTGGACGGCCAGTACGACAAGGCCATCTATTTCTACGACAAGGCCAGCAAGGGCGATAACCGCGAGTTCCGCGCCCGCGCCGCCATGGATTCGGCCGAGTTGGAGCTGAAGCTGCATCGCATCAGCGCCAAGGAGGCGGCGGAGCAGCTGGATCGGTTGCGCTTCGCCTGGCGCGACGAGAATTTCGAATTCAATCTTCTGCGCCGCCTGGCCGAACTGGAGCTGCAAAGCGGCGATTACGCCGAGGCGCTGCGCTCGGCCCGCTCGCTGGTCAACAATTATCCCGATAATCCCGGCGCCCCGGCGGTGACGCGGATGATGCAGGATACCTTCAAGAAGCTTTACCTCGACGGCGGCGCCGACGTCCTGCCGCCGGTGTCGGCCATCGGCCTTTACGACGAATTCCGCGATCTCACCCCCACCGGGGCCGAAGGCGACGAGATGATCCGCAAGCTGGCCGATCGTCTGGCCTCGGTGGATCTGCTGGACCGCGCCGCCGACCTTCTGAAACACCAGGTGGATTACCGGCTGCAAGGCTTGGACAAGGCCCGCGTCGGCGCCCAGCTGGCCCTGCTCGATCTTCTGAACAAGACGCCGCAGGCGGCGCTGGAGGCCCTGCAGAGCAGCGCCATGGACGGCCTGCCCGCCGCGCTGCAGGCGCAGCGCCGCCACCTGCAGGCCCGCGCCCTGGCCGATCTCGACCGCGTGCCCGAGGCCATTCAGCTTCTGGCCAATGATACCAGCCGCGAGGGCGGGCTGCTGCGGGCCGAAATCTATTGGCGCAAGCAGGATTGGCCCCAGGCCGCCGCCGCCTTCGAAGGGCTGGTGCCCCGTCCCACCACCGACGCGCCGCTGGACGACGCCTCGGCCCGGCTGGTGTTGAGCTGGGCCACCGCCCTGACCCTGGCAAACGACGATCGCGGCCTGGCCTCGCTGCGCCGCGCCTTCGGCTCGGCCATGGTTAAAACCCCCTACAATAACGGCTTCGTGCTGCTGACCAGCCCCGATCGCGGCATCCCCGACGTGGCGGCCTTGAACGGCCCCATCAAGCAGGCCGAGGACTTCATGAGCTTCATCGGCAATTATCACAAACAGGTGAGCAACGGCGGCCTGTCGAAGATCAACTGATACCGCCCGGCCAATGATTTGCCCCGTTGGGCCAAATCATGCCGAGACGGTGAGCCCCGTTCCGGGGCCCGCTCAAGCGCCGCCATCGGCTTCGCCGATAAATATATGTATCTGCGTGCAAAGCACGCGGGCTTCGCCGATAAATATATGTATCTGCGTGCAAAGCACGCGGGCTTCGCCGATAAATATATGTATCTGCGTGCAAAGCACGCGGGCTTCGCCGATAAATATCTGTCTATGCGTGCGAAGCACGCGGGCTAGCTTACCGGTCGGCGCGTCTTTTGAGTCGAAGCAAGTGCCGACCGGTATGACCCTTCCGGTCCGGGCGACTCAAAAAATTCATGGAATTCAAGGGGGTGTGATTCGGACGGGAGTCACAACCCGTTAGGGCATTTCCCTAAGAGGGTGCGTCAGATATGGCATCTTCATGACCGCCTGCGCGGTTGAGAGCGGGGAAACGCCGCGCCTATAGTCCCCGGTATGGGCGCCTCCGCAAGGGGGCCTGCGCACGTTCGCATGGGGGCTATCATGTCGGCGAAACTCTTTCATTTTCTGGATGGTCTGGCGGTGATTCTGGGTGGGGTCATGCTGACGGCGGTGATCATGTCGCTGTCGCCGGCCGAGGCGGCCACCGGGCTCGGCGGGCTGGTGCCGCCGGAAAGCCATCCCTTTCTCGGCTTTTTCGGCCTGACCCTGGCCACGCTGCCGGGCTCGCGCCGGCTGATCCGCCATGCCCTGACCCCGCCCCACGAAATGCGGGAATATCAGGATATGGGCCGGGCCTTGCACCGCATCGCCCTGTTGCAGCGGGTGCAGGCGGGCAATCTCTATCTCACCCACCTTGACGACGACGGCATTCTCAACGTGTTCCACGGCGCCCATGGCCTGTGGGAGTGGCTGGGGCCGGTCTATGATGACGCGGCCCTGCGCGGGCAGATGCATCCGCATCTTCTGGCCCGGCTCGAGGCGGTTCCCCGGCCGGTCACGACGGCGACGTCATCGTCTTGAAATGCGCCAGCAGGGCGCGCAGGCGGGCCGGGCGCAGCGGTTTGTTCAAGAGCTGGCAGCCCGCCGCCGCCGCCTGTTCGCCCACCGCGTCCGAGCGGTCGGCGGTGAGGATGATGGCGGGCACGGTCCGGCCGGTGGCGGCGCGCACCGCCCGCACGGCATCGAGGCCGGTGCGGTCGTGGTCGAGATGATAATCGGCCACCACCACTACGGGGGCGCCGGCCACCCGGCGCAGTTGGTGCAAGGCCTCCTCGCGGTCGGCGGCGGTCAGCACATGGCAGCCCCAGTTTTGCAGCAGGGCGGCCATGCCCTCGCGTTCGGCGCCGTCGTTTTCGATCACCAGCACCAGGGCGCCGGCCACGCCGTCGCCGCCGCTGGGCAGCGGGGCGGGGGCGGCGCTCACCCGTTCGGCCCGGCCCAGCGGCAGCACCACCCCGAACATCGACCCCTGGGCCGGTTGCGAGCGCACCTCGATGGCGTGATCGAGGCGGCGGGCGATGCGGTCGACGATGGCCAGCCCCAGGCCCATGCCGCCGTTGTGGTCGTGGCTGTCGTTGGCCAGGCGGCGGAATTCCTGGAACACTTCCGACAGCTTGTCGGCGGGAATGCCGATGCCGCTGTCCCACACCTGCACGGCCACGCCGCCGGGACGGCGGCGGCCGCCCAGCAGGATGCGGCCCACCGGGGTGTAGCGCATGGCGTTGCTGAGGAAATTGCGCAGGATGCGCCGCACCAGCACCGGATCGCTGCGCACCACGGCGCGGCAGGGCAGAATGCGCAGATCCAGGCCGCGGGCCAGGGCCTGCGGACGGATCTCGTCGGCCAGCGAGCTCAAGAGATCGTCCAGCTGGAAATCGGCCCATTGCGGCACCTGGGCCCCGGAATCCAGTTTGGAAATATCGAGCAGCGCGGTCAGCAGTTCCTCCACCGAGGTCAGGGAGCGGCTGATCTTGCCGACGATGGCGCGGTTGCGCTCGGCCAGATGGGCCTCGGTCAGGGCCTCGGTGAAGATGCGGGCGGCGTTCAGGGGCTGCAACAGATCGTGGCTGGCGGCGGCGATGAACTTGGTCTTGCTCATATTGGCGGCTTCCGCCTCGGCCTTGGCCAGACGCAGGGCCTCCTCGGCCTGGCGGCGTTCCTCCACCTCGCGCTGCAGGCGGCGGTTGACCGTGGTCAGCTCGCTGGTGCGTTCCTCCACCCGCCGCTCCAGGCTTTCCTTGGCCTCGCGCAGTTGCAGGGCCGAGCGTTTGCGTTCGGTGATGTCCTGGATCAGGGCGATGAAGCCCTGCACCCGGCCATCGGCGCCGTAATGGGGCACATAGGTGGCCAGGGCGCAGTCGGGCGGGCCCTTCATCAGCGGCAGGGTGGTTTCGAAGGTGACGTGCCGTCCGGCCAGCGCCGCCTCGGCATAGGGGCGGCGGGCCTCGTAAAGCGCCTCTCCCAGCACGTCGCGCATCGGGCGGCCGTCGATCTCGCTGCGCGGGCGGCCGAACCAGTCCTCGTAGGGCTTGTTGGTGAAGCGGTAGCGCTGGTCGCGGTCCACATAGGCGATGAGGGCGGGCAGGGCGTCGGTGATCAGACGGATGCGCTGCTCGCTGTCGCGCAGGGCGTCTTCCGAAGCCTCCAGCTGGCGCTGTTCCTCGTGTTTCAGGGCGGTGATGTCGGTATAGATGGCCACCGAGCCGCCCTCGGCGGTGGGGCGTTCGCGGATCTGGATCCAGCGGCCGTCGGCCAGGCGCAGCACCAGCAGATCTTCCGGATGGCGGTGATGGCGCAGGCGGCGCTGCATGGTGCTGGCGCCCAGGGCCTCGTCGTCGAACAGGCCCAGATCCTGGGCGCGGGCCACCAGGGCGGCGAACGGGGTGCCGGGGCGCAACAGATCCTCGAGGCCGGGCCAGAAGGCGCGGTACTGCTCGTTGCACAGCACCAGGCGGTCCTCGGCGTCGCACAGGATGAAGCCCTCGCTCACCGCCTCGATGGCGGCGGCCAGGCGGATGCGGGCGGTTTCGGCGTCTTCCTTGGCCTGGCTGAGGGCGTGGTTGCTGCGGGCCAGGTCCTGCAGCGCCTGTTCCAGCTCCTGGGTGCGGTCGCGCACCTGGCCTTCCAGCAGGATGGCGGTCTGGAACAGGGAAAAGGCGTTGCCTTGAAAATCCATGCTGCGTTCGACGCGGTCGATGAGCACGGTGTTGATCTTCCGGAGTTTGGCGTTTTCCCGCTCCAAACGGGCCAGGCGCTGCTCCGTCGTTTCGCTCATGCCTTGCGCCCGATGGCCACGCCGGTGAAGGTCTGGTTCACATGCATGGCATGGTATTGTTCGCCGTAGGTGTGAAAGCCGATGACGTTGTTGGCGGCCATCAGGGCCGAGATGCGGCCCTCCAGGCCTTTCTGGCGGATTTCCAGGCCGCGCAGGATGCAGTCGCAGCCGATCACCAGCTCGGGCGGGCCCAGTTCATGGCGCAGGTCGGCGAACTGGCGTTCCAGGTCCTGGGCCAGATCCAGGGCGGCGGCGTTGGTCAGCACGATGCCCTCGTCGATGGCGCAGAAGAAGGTCAGGCTGTCGTCGGCATTGACCTTCTGGATCGAGCGCACATAGGGCACGCCGGCCACCCGCACCACCACCGGATGGCTGGCGAATTTCATGGGATCGAGGCTGCCGGGCGGCAGCCCCACCAGCCGGGCATATTCCTGCGCCGCCGGTTCGGCGTTGATCTCGCTCACCACCCGCCGCGCCGGATCGGCCTCGGTCACCACCATTTTGCCCTCGCCCACGGCGAAATGCTCGGTCTTGAACACCTGGAAGGGATGATCGGTGGAGATCAGCACCAGAATGGCGCTGTGGGGGTGGAAGGCGCCTTCCCACAGAATGGTGGTGCGGGTGAAGCGCAGATCGTCGCCGGCCGAGCCGCCGAACAGCGGAATGGGGCCCAGTTCGCGGTGCAGGGCGCTGACCACCGCCTCCTCGCAGGCGTCGAGGCCGTCGATCAGCAGCAGGGCGAACATGGAGTCGGGGCCGCGGCCGGGGGCGCGTTCCTCCAGATCGCGCAGGCAGGCCTGCACCAGGGCGGCGCCATCGGCCACGCCGAAGGCGCGGATATCGGGAATGCGCCGCGCCGCCGCCTGGAAATCGGGGGCGGCGAAGCTGACGCCGGCAATGCCGCCCCGGCCGTAGCCCGTGGGGGTGATCTCTCCGGCCGTGGAACAGCCGGCCAGCAGGGTGGCGGGGCCGAAGGCGGCGGTCAGGCTCTCGGCCAGGGCGGGGGAGACCTGCTCGGGCGCGCAAAACAGCAGCACCAGCGCGGTCCGCTCCTGGCCGAGGGCGTCGGCCAGGGCGGCGGCGGCGGCGGCGGGGTCGGCGAGGCTGGTGGCGGCGCGGCGGATTTTCTGGTCTGCGGGCATGGCTCCTGGCTTACGGCTGCGGTCCGGTGGGCGGCGGCCCCTGGCGTTCCAGGTCCGCCGCCTCATCGTCGCTGAAGACGCGGGAGCGGGTCAAGAAGCGCATGCCCTCGGGGATTTCCAGCGAGAAGCTGGCGCCGCGTCCGGGCACGGCATCGATGATCAGCTGGGTATGGGACCAGTATTCGAACTGGGCGCCGCCGATATAGAACGGGCAGTCCTCGATGCGGCCGAGATAGACGTCGTGCGCGCCGACGCGGAATTCGCTGCGGGCGTAGCACATGGGGGCGCTGCCGTCGCAGCAGCCGCCCGACTGGTGGAACATCAACGGGCCGTGCCGGTCCTTCAGGCGTTGGATCAGCGCGGCGGCGGCGGGGGTCAGGGTGACGCGATCGGTCATGAAGGGCGTTCCTCGAAAAAAAGCGGGGCGGACGGCGTGCCGTCCGCCCCGAAGGGGGAGAGGAAACGGGAGGGTTTAGAAGAAACCCAGGGCGTTGGCGCTGTAGGACACCAGCAGATTCTTGGTCTGCTGATAGTGATCCAGCATCATCTTGTGGGTTTCACGGCCGATGCCCGACTGCTTGTAACCGCCGAAGGCGGCATGGGCGGGATAGAGGTGATAGCAGTTGGTCCAGACGCGGCCGGCCTTCAGATGGCGGCCCAGGGTGTAGGCGTTGTTGCCGTTGCGCGACCACACGCCGGCGCCCAGGCCGTAGAGGCTGTCGTTGGCGATGTGCAGGGCGTCGTCCATGTCCTTGAACTTGGTGACCGAAACCACCGGCCCGAAGATCTCTTCCTGGAAGATGCGCATCTTGTTGTGGCCGACGAACACGGTGGGCTTGACGTAGTAGCCCTTGTCGAGATCGCCGCCCAGACGGTTGCGTTCGCCGCCGGTGAGGCAGGCGGCGCCTTCCATCTTGCCGATATCGATGTAGGAAAGGATCTTTTCCAGCTGATCCACCGAGGCCTGGGCGCCGATCATGGTGCTGCCGTCCAGCGGGTTGCCGGCCACGATCTTTTCCACACGGGCCACGGCGCGTTCCATGAACTTGTCGAAGATGGCCTCGTGCACCAGCACGCGCGACGGGCAGGTGCAGACTTCGCCCTGGTTGAGGGCGAACATGGCGAAGCCTTCCAGGGCCTTGTCGAGGAAGGCGTCGTCGGCGTCCATGACGTCGGGCATGAAGATGTTGGCCGACTTGCCGCCCAGTTCCAGCGTCACCGGAATGATGTTTTCCGAGGCGTACTGCATGATCAGGCGGCCGGTGCTGGTTTCGCCGGTGAAGGCGATCTTGGCGATGCGCGGGCTGGAGGCCAGGGGCTTGCCGGCCTCGATGCCGAAGCCGTTGACCACGTTGAGCACGCCCGGCGGCAGGATGTCCTTCACCAGGTCGATCAACACCATGATGCTCATGGGGGTCTGTTCGGCCGGCTTCAGCACGATGCAGTTGCCGGCGGCCAGGGCCGGGGCGATCTTCCAGGCGGCCATCAGGATGGGGAAGTTCCAGGGGATGATCTGCCCCACCACGCCCAGGGGCTCATGGAAATGATAGGCCACGGTGTCGCCGTCGATCTCGCCCAGGGTGCCTTCCTGAGCGCGGATGCAGCCGGCGAAATAGCGGAAATGGTCGATGGCCAGCGGAATGTCGGCGGCGCGGGTTTCGCGGATGGGCTTGCCGTTGTCCAGGGTTTCCACCGTGGCCAGCAGTTCCAGGTTGCGTTCCATGCGGTCGGCCACGGCCAGCAGCACGGCGGCGCGCTCGGCCACCGGCTTGTGGCCCCAGGCATCCTTGGCGGCGTGGGCGGCGTCCAGCGCCTTCTCCACGTCCTCGGCGGTGGAGCGCGCCACTTCGCACAGCACTTCGCCGTTGATGGGGGTGGTGTTGACGAAATAGTCGCCCTTTACCGGGGCGACCCATTCGCCGCCGATGAAATTCTCGTAACGGGTGCGGAAGCCGGTTTGCTTGCGAACCGAGTCCAGGGCCTGCTGAAACATGACGTCATTCCTCCATGCCATGAGATTGATTCTGATTTGGCTGGACGAGTGGACGCCGGAACGGCCCTTCCGGTCAATGCGACCTAGGTACAATATCCCATGAAAAGCCGCGGAAATGCTGGCATTGATACCAAAGTCCTATAGGTCGGCCTGGCGCAGAGCCGCCAGGATCTTGCCGGCCTTGATCACCGCCTGGGTGCGGGACTGAACCTTGAGCTTGCGCAGGATGGCCGAGACATGGGCCTTCACCGTGCTTTCGACGATGCCGAGCTCATAGGCGATGCGCTTGTTGGATTGGCCGTTCACCAGAAGTTGCAGCACCACCCGTTGCTGCTGGGTAAGCTGGGCGATGCCCTCGGCCAGGCCGGCGTCGCTCTCCGCCGGAACGCCGCTCTCGGGCAGATAAAGGGCGCCTTCCAGCACGCGGGCCACGGCGGCCACCATCTCGGCTTTGGACAGGGATTTGGGCATGAAGCCGGCGGCGCCCAGGGTGATGGCCTCGCGCATGGTGGCGGCGTCCTCCTGGGCCGAAACCACCACGATGGGGGCGGCGGGCACGGCGTTGCGCAGGGCCACCAGCCCGTTCAGCCCGTCCATGCCCGGCATGTTGAGGTCGAGGAAGATCATCTCGATCTCCGGCAGGCGGCGGGCCAGATCCAGGGCCTGGGCATGGTCGGCCACCTGATGCAGGCGGCAATGGGGCAGGGCCTCGGCGGCCACGCTTTGCAGGGCCTCGCGGAACAGGGGATGGTCGTCGGCGATCAGCACCGCCGGCAGCGCAGTCTCGGACATGGGTCTCACCCGGATCGTTTCCCGTGCCGCGCTGCTTAAAATTCGGCGCGGTTTCGCCCACTATGCGGGAAGCCCCGTTTCCCGCCAAAGGGAAAAGGTGTTGTTGGCGATCGCCAAGAGCAGGGCGATCGCATATGGAAGCCGCTTTATGCGGCTGACTAGCGCGCTGAGCGCGCCGGAACGGCCGGAGATGCCCTTGGGCATCGGAGGGTAAGTGAGGACAAGCCAAGCTGGCGGCACGCCAGCGCCCGGCGCCTGAGGGGGCAAACACAAACCAGGGTGAGCGCGAATGCGATCACCCTGTCGCCAAGGGTGTCTGGACTTGCCCCAAAGGGCGGGTTACAAGGAACCTTCGTCTTTCCAACCGACGGACCTTCCGCCAGCCGGCAACGGCGCGGAAAGCCGGACTGCTTTCGTGTAAAAGGCCATGCAGACAGCAAACGACATCCGCACGACTTTCCTCGATTTCTTCGCCAAGAACGGTCACGAGGTCGTTTCGTCCAGCCCGTTGGTTCCACGCAACGATCCCACCCTGATGTTCACCAACGCCGGGATGGTGCAGTTCAAGAACGTCTTCACCGGCGTCGAGAAGCGGCCCTACAACCGCGCCACCACCGCGCAGAAATGCGTGCGCGCCGGCGGCAAGCACAACGATCTCGACAATGTGGGCTATACCGCCCGCCATCACACCTTCTTCGAGATGCTGGGCAATTTCTCGTTCGGTGATTATTTCAAGGAAAACGCCATCGATTTCGCCTGGCGGCTGATCACCAAGGAATATGGCCTGGCCGCCGACAAGCTGCTGGTGACGGTCTACCACACCGACGACGAGGCCTTCGACCTGTGGCGCAAGATCGCCGGTCTGCCCGAACAGCGCATCATCCGCATTCCCACCTCGGATAATTTCTGGGCCATGGGCGATACCGGCCCCTGCGGCCCCTGCTCGGAAATTTTCTACGATCACGGCGACCATATCCCCGGCGGCCCGCCCGGCAGCCCCGACGAGGACGGCGACCGCTTCATCGAGATCTGGAACCTGGTGTTCATGCAATACGAGCAGGTGACGCCGGAGCAGCGGGTGGCGCTGCCGCGCCCCTCCATCGATACCGGCATGGGGCTGGAACGCCTGGCCGCCGTGCTGCAGGGCAAGCACGACAATTACGACGTCGATCTGCTGCGCGCCCTGATCCTGGCCTCGGCCGACGCCACCAGCAGCGATCCCGACGGCGCGCACCGGGTGTCGCACCGGGTCATCGCCGACCATCTGCGCTCGGCGAGCTTCCTTATCGCCGACGGCGTGCTGCCCTCCAACGAGGGGCGCGGCTACGTGCTGCGCCGCATCATGCGCCGCGCCATGCGCCATGCCCAGTTGATCGGCGCCAGCGAGCCCCTGATGCACAAGCTGGTGCCGGCCCTGGTCAAGCAGATGGGCGAGGCCTATCCCGAACTGGTGCGGGCCCAGCCCCTGATCGGCGAAACCCTGAAGCTGGAGGAAACCCGCTTCAAGGCCACCCTCGACAAGGGCCTGAAGCTGTTGGACGAGGAAGTGGCGGGCCTGGGCCAGGGCGGCGTGCTGAACGGCGAGGTGGCCTTCAAGCTTTACGATACCTACGGCTTCCCCCTGGATCTGACCCAGGACGCCCTGAAGGGCCGGGGCCTGTCGGTGGATGTGGCGGGCTTCGGCGCCGCCATGGAGCGCCAGCGCGCCGAGGCCCGCAAGGCCTGGGCCGGCTCGGGCGAGGCCGCCACCGAATCGGTGTGGTTCGGCCTGAAGGAAGAGGTGGGCGCCTCGGAATTCCTGGGCTACGACGCCGAGGAGGCCGAGGGCAAGATCGTCGCCCTGCTGGTGGACGGGGCGCCGGTGCAAAGCGCCAAGGCCGGCGACGCCGTGGCCCTGGTGGCCAACCAGTCGCCGTTCTACGGCGAATCGGGCGGCCAGGCCGGCGATGCCGGGGTGATCATCACCGCCGGCAAGGCCCGCATCGCGGTGACCGACACCCAGAAGAAGCTGGGCGATCTCATCGTCCATCTCGGCCGGGTGGACGAGGGGACCGTGGCGGTGGGCGATTTCGCCGAGTTCAGGATCGACGCCGCCCGCCGCGCCGCGACCCGTGGCCATCACTCCGCCACACACCTGCTGCATGCCTCTCTGCGGGCGCGGCTGGGCGAGCATGTGACCCAGAAGGGCTCGCAGGTTTCGTCCGAGCGTCTGCGTTTCGACATCAGCCACCCCAAGGCCCTGACGGCCGAGGATCTGCGCGCCGTGGAAGAGGTGGTGAACGCCCAGGTGCGCGCCAACCAGCCGGTGGTGACGCGGCTGATGAGCCAGGAGGAGGCGGTGGCCTCGGGGGCCATGGCCCTCTTCGGCGAAAAATACGGCGACGAGGTGCGGGTGGTCTCCATGGGCCCCGACAAGGCGCTGTTCTCGGTGGAGCTGTGCGGCGGCACCCATGTGCGCCGCACCGGCGATATCGGCCTCTTCAAGATCCTCTCGGAAAGCGCCGTGGCCGCCGGAGTGCGCCGCATCGAGGCGGTGGTGGGCGTGGCCGCCGAGGCCTGGGTGGCCGAGCAGGCCGATCTGCTGGGACGGCTGTCGCAAAGCCTGAAGGCGGTGCCGGCCGATCTGCCGGGCCGCATCGAAACGCTGCTGGAGGATCGCCGCAAGCTGGAAAAGGATCTGGCCGAGCTGCGCCGGCAGATGGCCACCGGCGGCGGTTCGGCGGCCGCCAACAAGGCGGTGGCGGGCGTCACCTTCGCCGGCCGCCTCCTGGACGGCGTGCCGGCCAAGGATCTGAAGGGCATGGCCGACGACATCAAGGGCCAGATCGGCTCGGGCGTGGTGGCGCTGATCAGCAGCGCCGAGGGCAAGGCCTCGCTGGTGGTGGGGGTGACCGCCGATCTGGTGGGCCGGCTGTCGGCGGTGGATCTGGTGCGGGCCGGTGCGGACGCCCTGGGCGGCAAGGGCGGCGGCGGCCGTCCCGACATGGCCCAGGCCGGCGGCCCCGATGCCGACAAGGCCGACGCGGCCCTGGCCGCCATCGAGGCGGCCCTGGGCGCGGCCCTGGCGTAATACCAAGTCGCGATGAGTTTGACTCATCGCGACGCCGGTTAGGAGCAAGGCGACGCGCGCCTGATGGCGCGGTGAGGCAAAGCGCGCCATCAGGCACGACGCCAAGGGTTTCGGAGAAACCCGCCCGGCGCATGAGGGGGCGGTGATCGGGTCCGATCACCGCAATTCGGAAGAAGGGGATCGGGGTATGCTGGGGGTGAACGAGGCGCTGGACGCTTTGCTGGCCCCTTACGTATCGGTGCTGGGGCTGCAGGCCCCGGCCTACCGCAATCACTGCCAGCGGGTTTATGCCCTGGCCTGCCTGTTCGCCGAGCGGGCCGGGGCTCCGCCCGACAAGGTGATGCTGCAGAGCCTGACCATCGCCAGCGCCTTCCATGATCTTGGTATCTGGACCACGGGCGGCATGGATTACCTGGCGGCTTCGGCGCAATTGGCCGAGGCCTGCCTGGAGCGGCTGGGCTGGCAGGCGCACCGGCCGCTGGTGGCGGCGATGATCGAACAGCATCACCGGCTGTCGCCCTGGCCCGACGGCGGCTGGGTGGAGTTTTTCCGCCTTGCCGATTGGGCCGATCTCACCCTGGGCCTGCGGGCGCCGGGGCTTGATCCCGGTCAGATCGCCACGGTGCGCCAACTCTTTCCCAATGCCGGGTTTCACGCCTGGCTGACCAGGGCGCTGCTGGCCTACGCGCTGCGCCATCCCCTGGCGCCGCTGCCCATGCTGCGGCGCTGAACAGGCTTCACAAAACTTTTTTGTGCAGTGCAAAAAAATCGCTTTAAAAGCGAACCGGGTGCGGCTATGTTGACGTTATTGCAGTGCAGCAATCCGGGCGGTGGCGACACAGGAGGCCGGGGCGGGCTGCTCTGACCCGACTGTCGTCAATCTTCAATGCAAGGATGTGCATCATGGTGCAGAACGCGAACATCGATCAGCTGGTCTCCTTCGGCAAGGACAATGTGGAAGCCCTGGTGAAGAGCTCGACCCTGGCCGTCAAGGGTCTGGAAGAACTGGCCAAGGTCTATACCGCCCTGGCCAACCAGTCGGTGGAGCAGACCTCGGCCGCCGTCAAGGCCCTGTCCACGGCCAAGAGCCCCACCGAATTCCAGTCCATCTACAACGACCTGGCCAAGAGCAACTTCGAGCAGTTCATTGCCGAAAGCCGCAAGATCCAGGAACTGACCAACTCCCTGGTGACCAGCAGCGTCGCCCCGCTGAGCGCCCGCGTGCAGGCCCTGCAGACCATGTGCAAGGTGGCGTGATTTAAACAATCACCAGCCGCACAGGTTGTAGTTTGCAAAACCCCGGCATCTTGGATGCCGGGGTTTTATTATGTCCGCCCGCTTTGCTCTTGAATCCGGCGCGCTCTTGCCCCCATTCTTTTCACAGGTTTAAAGTCCTGATGGCGGAAGTTAAATAGTCATTTAATCTTAACATTCAGCCTTCCGTCATAATGAAAAAATAAAGCTCCACCGGAAACCTGCCGGCGGAGGGCGTGATCGGGGGTGAGACATGGCGCAATCGGCGGATTTTCCCAAGAAATTCATGCACGAGATTCTGGCCGTGGCGGCGGTGCTGATTCTGGTGTCGTTCGGCAGTCTGGGGGTGTGGGTCTATACGGTGACCAGCCAGGCCCTGACCCATGAATTCACCACCGAGGTGGGCGCGGCGGGCACGGCGGCGGCCGACGGCATCCAGAAATGGCTGCAGGGCCGGTTGATGCTGATGCAGGCCACCGCCGAGGATATCGCCACCCAGGAGGATCACCAGGCCCTGCTGGCGCAGTTCCGCCATAAGCTTCTGGCCGATACCTTCGCCGACGTTTATCTCGGCGTGGAGTCCAGCGGCGTGATGCTGGACGGACCGGGGCTGCCGCTGCCGGCGGATTACGATCCGCGCAAGCGCCCCTGGTACAAGGACGCCACCGCCGCCCAGGCCCTGACCATGACCAAACCCTATGTGGATGCCTCCAGCGGTCAGCTGGTGATTTCCATCGCCGATCCCATCTCGCATGACGGCAAGCTGTTCGGGGTTCTGGGCATGGATCTGCGCCTCAACGCCCTCAACAGTTTCCTGCACTCGGTGGATCTGGGCGGCAAGGGCTTCGTCTTCCTGGTGGATGCCGACGGCACCGTGCTGGTGCATCCCGACAAGGACAAGGTGATGAAGCCGCTGGGCGTCACGCCCGCCGAGGCGGCGGCGAGCGACGACCTGACCGCCGATGCGCAGGGGCGAATTTTGCGCTTCTACCCCATCACCGGCCTGCCCACGGTGAAATGGTATGTGGGGGTGTCCATGAGCCACGACGCGGTGTTCGCGCCGCTGTCGCATCTCAGCCACTCGCTGCTGGTGGGGGTGGTGCTGGCCCTGGTCTTCATCCTGCTGATCATGGGCTGGCTGATCGCCCGCGGCGTGGCCCGGCCCATCACCCAGATCACCGACGCCATGAGCGCCCTGGCCGGCGGGCGGCATCAGATCGATCTGCCCGAGATCCGCCGCCGCGATGAGATCGGCGCCATGGCCGCCACTTTGCAGGTGTTCCGCGCCAATGCCCAGGAGAAGGAGCGGCTGGCCGCGGAACAGATCAAGGCCCAGGCGGCGGCGGAAGCGGAACGGCGCGCCCTGCTGACCCGCCTGGTGGAGGAGTTCGAGCAAAGCGTGCGCCGCGTGGTGGAACAGGTGGCGCGTTCGGCCGAGGATATGGACCGCACCGCCGGGGCCATGTCGGCCACGGCGATCGATACCAACCAGCAGGCCACCCTGGTGGCCTCGGCCTCGGAAGAGGTGTCGGCCAGCATCCAGACCGTGGCCTCCTCGGCCGACGAGTTGTCGGCCTCGATCCGCGAGATCGCCCGCCAGGTGGATCAGTCCAGCCGGGCCACGCAGCAGGCCTCGGAGGAGGCCGACCGCACCAGCGAGACCATGCGCAGCCTGTCGGAAAGCTCGTCGCGCATCGGCGAGGTGGTGAGCCTGATCACCGATATCGCCAGCCAGACCAATCTTTTGGCCCTGAATGCCACCATCGAGGCGGCGCGGGCCGGCGAGGCCGGCAAGGGCTTCGCCGTGGTGGCGGGCGAGGTGAAGCATCTGGCCAATCAGACCGCCAAGGCCACCGAGGAGATCTCCAGTCAGATCGGCGCCGTGCAGGATGCCACCCAGAAGGCGGTGGGGGCCATCGGCGGCATCGTCACCCGCATTCAGGAGATCCATCAGATCGCCACCGCCATCGCCTCGGCGGTGGAGGAACAGTCGGCGGCCACCGCCGAGATCGCCCGCAATGTGCAGCAGGCCGCCGTCGGCACCCGCGATGTTTCGGAAAATATCGGCGGCGTCACCCGCTCGGCCTCGGAAACCGGTTCGGCCGCCGATCAGGTGCTGGGCTCGGCCAAGTCGCTGCTGCGCGAAGCCGGCGATCTGAAGACGGTGGTGGCGACCTTCGTGGCCAGCGTGCATAGCCGTTGAAGCCTGTCCCCGCGCCGCAAAAAGGCTTGCGGCGCGGGGATTTACCCCGCATGGTAACGGCGAGATGGGGCTCTGCCGAGGGGGTTTAAGAAACCATGCTGACGGGACTGGCTCTTTCCGCGCTGGGCGGCCGGGGCGAAGGGTTCGACTTCACCTTTTCCTCAGGGGATCTGGGGCCCGCCGAAATCCTCGATTCCTCCACCAGCCCGCCGGCCCGCTATCTTGTGGAGGTGGCGCGCCGCATCATGGCCCGGGCGCCGCTGGCCGATGTTCTGGTGCTGGCCAATCCGCTGCTGCCCTTGAAGGCGGCGCTGCTGGAGGGCTGGAACGTGCGGGCCCTGAAAAGCCCCACGGTGCTGGCCGATGCCGACGGTTTCCCCCTGGTCTATGTGCTGCCGCGCTGGCTGTTCGAGGAAAGCGAGCGCTTCGTGCTGCTGCTGTCCATGGTGGATGCCGGGCTGGATCAGCGGCTTTTGCAGGCGGTGCTGGGCCGCGAGGTGCGGTTGAGCCGCAACGACGGCTTCCGGCTGGGGAACTATCCGGTGTCCACCAACACCGGCTGGTTCCAGGGCCGCGACCGTCAGCAGGCCTATAAGGTGCTGGCCGCCAGCGCCTTGCAGATCATCGCCACCAATCCCGGCTGGCGCGATGTGCCCTTCGCCGTTTATCACCCCTATCATGCCGGGTCCATCGTGTTTTTCGCCGCCGCCTCGCGGGCGGTGGAGCGGCCGATTTTCAGCCGCCATATCGTTTGCTCCACCTACCGCGACATCGTGGCCGCCGCCGACAGCCGCCTGGACCCGCTGTGGCTGAAACTGCCCTGGCTGCCGCGCGACGGCTCCATCGGCGAGCCGCAATATTTCGCGGCGGCGCTGGACCGTTTGGGCCCCGAGGTGGTGCTGAACAATTTCATCGTCTTCATGCGCTATTCCCGCAATTCCGGGGCCGGGCGCTTCCATCTCATCGACCAGGACCGCTTCAGCCTGGGGGAAAGCCTGGAAACGGTGGCGAGCCTGACCCAGGTGCATGCGCCCGCCGCCACCGCCACCGCCCGCTGCGCCCTGCCGGCGGCGCCGCTGAAGGTGCTGTTCCACATCACCGGCGGCATCGATATCAAGAATTACCCCAAGGACAGCGCCCGCCAGCTGTTCCGGGCCCTGGCGCTGCTGGGGGTGGAGGTGTCGGTGATCGGACGGCCCGATCTCGAGGCCTATGGCGCCACCTCGCTGGAGGCCGACGAAACCGACCTTTTGAGCGAGGCGGTGGCCCGGCATCACATTTTCGTCGGGCTGGATTCCTTTCCGCATCACTTCGTGCGCAATGTCATGGGCTGGCCCACCATCGGCCTTTTCGGCACCACGCCCGCCGCCAATTACGGCGGCGGCTGGCACAGCCATTACCGCACCCTGGACGCCAGCCTGCCCTGCCACCCCTGCGGTTCGGAACAGGGCTGCCCGATTTTCGGCACGGCGGAATGCGCCAATTATCCCTCGCCCCGCCACCTGCTGACCGCCATCCTGGAGATGGCGCAACAGGTTTACGGCTTCACTCCGGGAGCGTGACGCGATGACGGTAAAGGTTCTGGCCTTCTGCGATACCCGCTTCCAGTCCAGCCCGGCGGCGCAACGCTGGGGCGGCGGCTGGCCGGCGCTGGCGGCGGCGCATCCCGCCAGCCACGCCCATCCGCCGCTGGGCCTGCCCGCCGGTCTCGGCTGTTACGATCTGGCCCAGGGGCAAAGCGCCGCCCAGGTGGTGGCCCTGGCCCGGGCCGCCGGTATCGACGGTTTCGTGGTGGACTGCCGCTGGGACGGCGCCGATTACTGGACCGGCGCCTTGGCCCTGGCGCCCTTTACCGACGAGACCTTCGGCCTGGCCTATCTGTGGCGCAACGAGGAGGACGCCTTCTGGTGCCGGCCCGCCGGCATGGCCGAACGCCAGGAGCGGGCCGAACGGCTGATCCGCGCCCTGGCCCAGGCCGCGCCCGCGCCGCTGGCCGGCCGCGTGGTGCTGATCGTCGATCGCCCGGCGGCCTTGAGCGATGTGGCCGAAAGCATCGCCCTGCTGCGCGAAGCGGCGGCGGCCCAGGGCCTGCCCGGCCTCTATCTGCTGGCCAACGGCGCCAAGCCGGTGGAGTGGGGCTACGACGCCGCCCTCGATCCCGGCCCGGCCGAATGGCAGGTGTCCTCGCCCAGCAACCGCCCCGACGGCTTCGCCCTGCTGGAGATCATGGCCGGCCTCAAGGACAGCGTGGAGGCCCAGGACCGCTTCTACCCCTATACCCTGTTCGTGGTGTCGCGCATGGTGCGGCGTGACCGGCGCGGCAAGGCGATGCCCCGGGTGTTTCCGGGCTATTACGACTGGCCCGCCCATCCCAACGGCGGCGCCACCCTGCTCACCAACCACGGCGGCAGGCCGGTGGAGCCCTATTGGTTCGAGCTGTTTTTGGAAAACGCCATGCTGCTGGCCCGCCATACCCTGCCCCAGGGCGAGCAGGCGGTGTTTCTGCAATCGTGGAACGGCTGGCTGGAGGGCAGCCAGATCGAACCCAGCCAGCAGGAGGGCGATCTGGTCTACAACGCCGCCCGCAAGGCCATCGCCCGCGCCCGCTATATCCTGAAAACCCAGGCCCCGGGCGAGGGCGCGCCCCTGCCCGAAGCGGTGCGCCAGCGCCTGGACTGGGTGCTGGAGGCCGCCGGAGCCATCGTGGCGGAGACCGGACGGGGCGGCTCGGCCGTATAACGAGGGGGCGGATATTCTCTCCGGACGTGTCTCGGAAAGGGTTTGTTTCAGCTTTTCCGTGGTTACGATTGGAGAAGGCGGGATCGGTCGTGCTCGGTTGCGCTGGCGGACGCTATGATAATGAGGTGGACATGCGCGATATAGACGGCACTGTGGCTCTGGCGAGGACAGCCCGGAATAAGGGGGCCCGTTTTCCAAACATTTTGGACGAGCGCTACCAGGGGATCGCCGCCGGCAAGGCCGGGTTCGTCAAGCCCTATGTGGCTCCGCGTTTTCGCATCCAGCCCGGTGATAAAATCTTTACCATCGGCTCCTGCTTTGCCCGTGAGACGGAAGGCTATTTTCTGGAGTATGGCTGCCGTGTTCCGGTGCGGGAATTCTCCATCCCGGAAGGCGAACTGCCGTTGGGACATGAAGCCTCGCATCTGTTGAACGAATATACGGCGGGCGCCATCTGCCAAAGAATCCTCGCGGCCTTCGGGGAGTTCAGTTACGCTTACAATGGCGGTTTGGAAATGGCGGATGGCGGTTTTCGCGATCTGCTGCTGCAGCATAACGCCGCGCCGGTTTCACTGGAGCGCCTGATGGAGCGCCGCGCGGAAATCGATGCCTTATATCGTCAGTTGCGAGAGAGCGACGCCGTTGTCATCACCTTAGGGTTGATAGAATCCTGGTTCGAACGGGATAGTGGCCTTTATCTCAATCGCACTCCCTCACTGTATTCCGTCCGAAAAAATTCCGATAAATATGGCTTCCGGGTGCTGGATTACCCCGACAGCCTGGATCTGATCGATCAAACTGTATCGTGCCTGGTGCGCCACGGCATCGGAAAAATCCTGATGACGGTATCGCCGGTGGCATTGCTGACCTCGTTCACCGGTGAGGATGTGATTGTTGCCAACAGCTATTCAAAGTCGGTGCTGCGCTGTGTTGCCGAGCAGATGAAGGAAAAATATCCGGAAGTGGATTATTTCCCCAGCTACGAAATCGCCACATCGTTCGGACTGGCGGGATACAAAGAGGATAATTTCCATCTCCATCCCTTTGCCATTCAGCAAATCATGGAGAGCATGCGCGCGGCATATTTTGAAAAATAGCTGCGTTTATTTTTTAAAATGCGGTTCAGGCCGTGAAATTTGGCAAGATCGATAAAGGAGCAAAAATGCCGGCGGTCAAGCGCGTAGCGATTTTCACCCATCCCGATACCGCCATGATCAACATGGTGCTGGGGTTGAAGAAAGCCTTCGAGGCCCTGGGGATCGAGGTGATCAGCGGCTTTTCCTACCTGGACAGCCACCGCATGCGGGTGCTGGTGGACATGGTGCGGCCGGATTTCATTCTGGACATCAATCGCTCGCGCAACCAGATCGCCGATTTCGATGAAAAGATCCATCATATCGGCTGGTTCGAGGCCCCCTATCATTCCGGCAAGCGCATCGATCTGACCTGGGGCGGCAGCGATATGACCTACACCAACTTGGATCCGGCCATGATGGGGCTGGAGCCGCATCAGATCCCTCGTTGGGACTATCTGCATTTCGCCATTGATACCGAGACCTACCGCCCGATGGGGGTGGCGCCGGCACTGGATATGAGCACCATCGGCTATCTGGCCCTGGTGTTGCAGCCGCAGGAACTGGACATCGTCGTGGAGAGTGGCGGCGTTCGGGTGTCGGTGCGCGAGGTGGCGGCGGTGGTGCAGGCCGCCGGGCTGTCGGAGACCAATTTCCATACCCTGAAGCTGCGCGATTGCCTGGAGGCGCTGTTCCGCAGCCGCAATCCCGCCTACCGCCCCGACGATATGTTTTGGCAATTGATGACCTTCATACACGACCGCCAGTTCCGGGCCGGGGGCCGTGGCGCCTTCATCAAGAAACTCTTGCCGGCCACCCGGAACATCCGTCTGTTCGGCACCGGCTTTTGGGGGAATGATCCGGACCTGGCGCCCTATTACGCCGGCAAGGTCTTCAAACCCAGCGAGAAGGCGGCGGTGATCAACCTGTCGCGCATCGTTTATCACTATGGCGCGGTGATGATGCACGAGCGGGTGCTGGAAGCCATGGCCTGCGGCGTGCCGCCCATCATGAACCGCACGCCGAACGACTACGAGCCCTTCGGCATCGGCAGCCATTTTACCGAGGGCGAGCATTTCCTGTTTTATGATGAGGACAATATCGCCGAGGTGATGCGCGGCCTGCTGACCGACGAGCCCCTGCGGCGGCGCATGGGGGAACAGGGGCGCCAGCGCATTCTGGAGGGGCACACCTGGATGCATCGGGCGCAAAAAATCCTCCAGGATTTTGGGGAAAGATAATGAGATTTTCTAATTTTTATTTTTTTTGTCAGGTGATGGTATGAGCGCGTCACATCTGGATTTTTACGGACAATTCCAAATTTCGCCTGTTCGGCAGGATATCTCCGACCTCGAGCGGCATTTTCAGCGCCGGCAAGCGTTATACCGGCATTTGGGTATCCTGCCAGAGCATGTGGCGGGGCGGCGTGTGTGCGAGGTGGGGCCGGGCAGCGGATACAATTCGATTTATACGGCCAGTTTGAGGCCGGTTTACTACGAGCTGGTGGAGGGAAATCCCACCGGAATCGCACAGATCCGGGAGTTGTTTGCCGGCTATCCACAATGGACGACGGATATTGAGATCACCCCGGCGCGCATCGAAGACTACCGCGCAACCGCGCCGTTTGATCTGGTGTTCTGTGAAGGCGTGTTGACGGGGGTGACAAATCCGGAGGAAATCCTCAATGCACTGGCCCTGGCGGTGAAACCGGGTGGGGTGCTGGTGTTGAGTTGCGTCGATCACCTCTCTCAATTTCCAGAAACGATCCGCCGGGTATTCGCCGATCTGGTAACGGATGCCGGGCAGACTCTGGAGCGGAAGGTGGACATCATTCTGCCTCTGGTCTCCCCCCATTTACAAACTCTGACTGGGATGAGCCGCCGTCACGACGATTGGGTGATCGACAATCTGATCCATCCGGGATCGATTATTCCGTTGATCAATTTTCCGGAGGTGATTGCCACTCTAGCGCATGAATTCCAGTTTCTGGCGAGTTCTCCTCATTTCGTACAGGATTGGCGCTGGTACAAAGATATCGTGGGAGAGCGCTATGACTTCAGCCACAACGCCATTGAGCAGTATTGGGCGCAGGCCCATAACCTGATGGATTACCGTGTGTCCATGCCGCCGCGTGACCCGGCCGCTAATATGCGGCTTTACGATCTTTGTACCGAGGCTCGTTTACGAGTGGAGCGTTTTGAGCAGAGGCGGGAGCCTAGCTTGCTGGTGGAGTTCGGAGAGTTATTGGAGGCAATCATTGCCGATCTTTCCTCTGTAAGCGTGCCGACCGGCGCGGCTTTATCCGAGGCGGCCCAACTGCTAAGGGCCGGAACGCCTGAAAAATTGGCGGGGGCGGGGATGTTTGCGACGTTGTTTGGGCGTGGCATGCAATATCTCAGCTTGACCCGGGAAGGATGATCCACACCTATCCGGTTAACGCAGGCACCCACCATATCTTGTGCCCTGGCAGTTTGGGTAACACGGATGAACTCGGATACTCGGCTTTGCCTCGTTCACGGATGGACACAGATACTTGATTTATTATCAATATCATCTGCGTTCATCCGTGAGCCGCGAAGCGGCGTCGGCGTCCGTCCGTGTTGCTTTTGACCTCACCACCAATAGCGGATGTATGCATGATCCGGATAGGCTCGGGATGATCTAATCCGGATCTGTGGCAAAACGGCGCAGCATGGCAGTGACCTCCATCGGACGATAATCGTATTGAGTCATGGCGCGTCTGCAGTCGATCAGGTAGGAGCGGCGGCCGTTTTGCGCGGTCTGCACTGGAGCGCTCCGCCGCAAGGTGGACATCAGCGTTTCAACCGCCTGGAGAACCGAGGTGTATCCGTCCGCTCCCAGGACAAGGCGATCCACTCCACGTAACGGCCTGGACAAAACTTTTACCAGGAAGGCGGCCAGATCGGCCATATGCACAATATTGTTGAAAGGGGCATTGGGGTTGTAGATGGTCAGAGGGTGACCGGCCTGGATGCTGGCTTTGGCGCGGGCGACCCAATTGCGGTGGGCATGAGGGCCGACCACGGCGGGGAGGCGTAGGATTAATCCCGGTACACCCGACGCCACCAGCAAGTGTTCCCCCACGAGTTTGCTCAACCCGTAAAGATCGGGATCAACGACCGGCGTTGTCTCGTCCAGGCGAGCGGCGTTCACGGTGCCGTAGGCCGATACCGCCGATAAAAACAACACATGCGACAGATCGGCTTGGCGGGCGGCGGTCAGGAGGTCGCGCGTCAGGTCAATGTTGTCGGCCACCAACCGTTCAGCGGTGGCATCCGGACCGGGAGAGCGGGCCGCGGCATGAATGAGCGCGCCGATATCGTGGCGCACGAAAAATGGCGTGAAATCTCTCTCCTCCGTAATCGGAATCCATTGAATGCGGGGATGAGGGGGGGGGGCGTCGTGACGGGAAAGCGCCACAACGGCCATCCCCCTGTCGGCAAGGGATTGAGCAAGATAACGACCGATGACCCCGTCGGCGCCAGTGAGCAAAACAGGCTTGTCCATGGTGGGCGCTAACGCAGTTTAGCTGCGATATCCATTGCCTGTTCAAGGCAGTCGTCGATATCAACTTCATAGCGATAGCTGCCCGCACGTCCGATAGAGAACACTCCGTCCGGAAGATCTGCGAAATAACGATCTGAGAGATCTCGATATTTCTTCAGGGGTAACGGGTAAAGCCGTCCTTTGTTGGATGGAATTTCTAAGCCTAAAAGAGTGGTCGGAGCAGTGTCATTGCGAAAGAATTTTTTGTATTCGACGATACGTGTGAACACTTCTTTATTAGGGTAGTATAAAAAATAGATGTTTTTCGGAAGAACCTCTTCCACAGGAAGTACGATTTTTATGAAGTCACGCCCGATGAAGGGGAGTTCCCCATAAGCGTAATTCAGGACGGTGTCAGGGGAAAGGGTGTTGATAATAATGTCGAAGGTCTTCGTCTCGCCATTCAGTACAACCGTTTTGTTTGGAAGGTCGTACTGTTCGATCTTTGTATTCAGGAGTACCGTGGTTTCTTTTGTGGCAATTGAAAAATAATCGTCATAGCCATTGTTGGCGAGTGGGAAGGATGATATCGCGGTATCCCAGGCTTCGCGCGCTCCTTCTTTTATGGTTACGCCTTTTGGTGACCAATTGAACGTGTCTATTTTTGTGTTATCGTCCGTCATCCACATTTTTTTATTGTAGGTGCAGATGTATTTTTCATAGAGGTTTTGGCCGACAGACTGCAGCCAAAAATCCTCGAAATTGGAAGGGGCAATGGTGGCGGGACGATTGGCCAACTGCCGTCTGATTTCGTCGCGGTCGGGCATGAGGGCGATGTCGTCTTTATGGATCGGGTAATTGTAGAACGCCTGATCCTGCTCGATATAGGTCTGGAACACATGATCGGCGCAGCGGCGCATCGGGCAGTATTGGTTCAGATAGGCGAAGACGCTTTCATTTTGCGTCAGGAAATGACGCGGGCCGAAGGTATAGGGATGCCCCCCCCAGTAGAGGGTCTTGCATCCCCCTCCCAGGAAAGGGGCGCTTTCAACCAGGGTAATGGCCCAATTTCCTTGCAAGGTCAGCAAATGCGCGGCCGAACAGCCTGCAAAGCCACCGCCGATGATAAGCGCTTTTTTCATGTAAGATCTCCAGGAAATGAAATAAAAATAAGCGCCTGCCGCAGCCAGAGTCTTCCTAGTGCATTGAACTATAAAAGGCTCGTAGTGCCGGGCGACATTCGGGGATTGACACCGAAAGACCCATTACGGAAGACTCTCAGATCGGTTCGACCCCGTATGCCTCTCGATGAACGCAATCAAGGCTTGCACCTGCGGTCGAGCCTTGTGAAAATTCGGTTGTGGGCAGAGAGGCCTGAAACGTTAACTTCGGCAGATTGTGTTATGTAAAATCCAGAGGAGAGGAGGCGGTTCACAACGTATGTAGAGTCTTCTAGACCACTATCTTCAAAATATATCTCATCTGCGGATGTTATTAATCTTATTCCGCCCTCAAACAAGGGTCGCTCATTCCCATCTACGTCTATTTTTATTTTATTTGGTTGCGGAAGGTTGAATGTGTCAAAAATTGTATCCAGTTTGCCGATGATCTGTAATGCCTTGTGGGCACGTGAGCTGGTGTGGGTTTTGAAAGGGGATGGTCGTGCAATCGACTGGAGCGCATCTCCTTTGGAGAAATCCCTATAATATATTGCTTCAAGGGAATTTTGTGCTCCGAGCCCGAACGGGATGATGGTCACCTTATCGGTAAGGCCGTTGAGGAACAAATTTTCATATAATATCCCGACATTAATGGGATCCATTTCGGCGCAGATGACATGTTTCGCAATTTTGGCGGCGGGGACCGTATAGGTTCCAACATTAGCGCCAATATCGAGAAATATATCGTTTGGTGTCAATTTTGACAGCCATTCAATCATAAGAGGCTCTTCTGTGTAAAAAGTATCGGCCCGCCATTTCAAGCGGCCATGACCAGTTCTGAAGTAAATAGCCTTTCCGTTCCAGGGCACTGATGTTTTTGGATCGAGGCATTGAATGAATTCATTCGAAAATCGATTGTCACCTGTTAAAAAAAGTATTTTTTTTAGAGCGGAACAGAGAAGCCGTATAATTTTAGTAAAATAATCTGGGACGTATCCGTAGACTTGTCTATTTTGTTTCGCTTTCATGTCGAGATCCTGAAATTTGTTTAAAATTTAACGTACATGGATTGAGAGGGGAATTTGAAGAGTGGCTGCCCCAGTGAGGGCAATTTGCGCATGGCGACGTAACTATAATCAAACAGCAGCGTCGGATTTTGTTTGAGATGGCGCTGTGTTTCGGGATCGTTGGCGTTGTTCAGATATTGCGCCGCCGCCATGGCGGTGAAATGGGGATTTTGCGCCTGGAACGGAGCTAGCCGATTGGAAAAATTGATTTTTACCGGCAGACTGGCGAAATCGAAGCGGGCGGTCATCGCCTCCAGCCCTTCCGTTTGATGCAATGCGAACCAACGGCCATAGGCGTTGTCCATGTACTGGTAATCCAGAATTTCGTAGCCGTTTTCCCGGGCGATATCGAAGAAAACAGTGGGATGGATATTCCAGAAGCCGTGATTGCAATCGCCCAGAGCCGGCAGAATATGCAAAACCACGCCGCCATCCTTCAGCAACTGATGAATGGTCATGAACACCTGGGCGACATTGAACACATGCTCGGCGGTGCCGAAGTTGGTGATGAGGTCAAAGCCGTTGAGCGGGGTTTGCACCGGATAATTAAGATCGATGCGGTAGTCGGCGCGGGCATCGACGATATCGGTGGAGTAATATCGGCCGACGCCCAGGGCGGCATAGAGAATTTTCTGACTGGATGGCGAGAACCCGCCATTGTCGATGACCGCGTTGATGTCCACCCCGGCACGGTCGAGTTGTTGCAGGCGGGCCATGACGTGCGGCAGAGAGGCCATCAGATCCTGGGGGCCGAGTTCCAGCATGGTTTCGCCGTGGCCGATGACGCCGTCACTCTGAAGTTTCAGCAGCCAGTCGATGGTGACGGTGTTGATCGCCATAGCGAGTTTGCTCTCTTACTTATAGTCAGGCGACTAAAATACCATGGAATTGGATCGACCGCATGATGTAAACCAAGTGGTAATCTTTCCCTTGCATAGTGCATCGTGCAGATTGGTCTTGGGAGGCAGGTAGTGGCTTTGCGCAATTCGACCGGGGCCGTTGGCGGCGAGGTGTATGTCGCTGACGACAGCGGCCAGGGTTTGGCCGGACTGCCGACGCCGCAACCGGTGCCGGATCTCAACGCTTATTTGCGGGAGCGTCGGATCTGTCTGTCGCGTTCTCCCCAGCGGTTGGCTAATTTCATCGCCTTTTTGCGGGCCGATCGCCGCACCGCGCAGCCGGACTATCTGCCGACGCGGATGGATTTTGAGAATGTCAGCCGGTGCAATTTTCACTGCACCATGTGCAAGGTCAGCGAATGGCCCAAGGGGCGACGGGGCGATGATCTCAGTCTGGACGATTTCAAAACGGTGATCGATCAACAAACGGGGTTGGTGGAAATCAAGGTGCAGGGGCTGGGCGAGCCGACTTTGCAGCGGGATGATTATTTCGAGATGATCCGCTATGCCCGCCAGCGTCATATCTGGGTGCGTACCACCACCAACGCCTCGCTGCTGCATCTGCACGATAATGCCCGTAAGCTGGTGGACAGCGGCGTCAATGAGATCCAGATTTCCATCGATGGCGCCGATAAAGCGACCTTCGAGGCCATCCGCCGCGGCGCCGTTTTCGAGCAGGTGGTGGAAAACTGTGCTTTGATCAATCGGCTGTGTGCCGAACGCGGTATCGAACGCACCAAGATGTGGACGGTGGTGCAGAAGGGCAACCGCCATCAACTGGCCGATCTGGTGGATCTGGCGGCGCGGATCGGCTTCAAATCCATGGCTTTCTCCTTGGATCTGGTCGATTTCGGCATGGCCGATTGGCGGCGGCGCAACGACGCCGTCAATGTGGATGCCACTCTCAAACGCGCCGAGGCCCTGGCGTTGCTGGAGCGGGCCGAGGGGCATGGCATCAAGCTTGCCTTCTGGAGCGTGACGGCGAAATATCGGGCTCCCGATAAGATTTGCCCTTGGCCCTTCGAGCGAACCTATCTTTCATCCGATCTCAGGGTGGTTCCCTGTTGCGTCATCGGCGATCCGGATATTTGCGAGGTGGGCCGGGGAACCGATCTTACCGCCGTTTGGCGGGGTGAGGCCTTGGCCGATTTCCGCCGCCAGCACCTGGAAGGGCGTATCCCGGCGGTGTGCAAAGGCTGTTACGAGGCGGAGTAATACCAAGTTGCGATGAGTTTGACTCATCGCGACGCCGGTTAGGAGCAAGGCGACGCGCGCCTGATGGCGCGGTGAGGCAAAGCGCGCCATCAGGCACGACGCCAAGGGTTTCGGAGAAACCC
>JAJXUO010000041.1 GCA_021782815.1 Pseudomonadota bacterium | reverse complement strand
ATCACCATTTCGACCGCCCACGTGGAATACGAAACCGGCAACCGCCACTACGCCCACGTCGACTGCCCCGGCCACGCCGACTATGTGAAGAACATGATCACCGGCGCCGCGCAGATGGACGGCGCGATCCTGGTGGTGTCGGCCGCCGACGGCCCGATGCCGCAGACCCGCGAGCACATCCTGCTGGCCCGTCAGGTGGGCGTGCCCGCCCTGGTGGTGTTCATGAACAAGTGCGACATGGTGGACGATCCGGAACTGCTGGAACTGGTGGAACTGGAAGTGCGCGAACTGCTGTCGTCGTACGACTTCCCCGGCGACGATATTCCGATCGTCAAGGGCTCGGCCCTGTGCGCCCTGGAAGACCGCAACCCTGAAATCGGCCGCGACGCCATCCTGAAGCTGATGGCCGAGGTCGACGCCTACATCCCGCAGCCGGAACGCCCCGTCGACAAGGCCTTCCTGATGCCGATCGAAGACGTGTTCTCGATCTCGGGCCGCGGCACCGTGGTGACCGGCCGTGTCGAGCGCGGCATCGTCAAGGTGGGCGAGGAAGTGGAAATCGTCGGCCTGAAGAACACCGTGAAGACCACGGTGACCGGTGTCGAAATGTTCCGCAAGCTGCTGGACCAGGGCCAGGCCGGCGACAACATCGGCGCCCTGCTGCGCGGCACCAAGCGTGAGGACGTGGAACGCGGCCAGGTTCTGGCGGCCCCCGGCACCATCACCCCGCACACCAAGTTCAAGGCCGAAGCCTACATCCTGACCAAGGAAGAAGGCGGCCGTCACACCCCGTTCTTCACCAACTACCGTCCGCAGTTCTACTTCCGCACCACCGACGTGACCGGGATGGTGGACCTGCCGGAAGGCACCGAGATGGTGATGCCGGGCGACAACGTGTCGATGACCGTCAAGCTGATCGCCCCCATCGCCATGGACGAAGGTCTGCGCTTCGCCATCCGCGAAGGCGGCCGTACCGTCGGCGCCGGCGTGGTGGCCTCCATCATCGAATAAGGATTGCGACAGTAAGGTTGCATCCTGCGTCGAGAACGTATATAACCGCCCGCTTCCACCCCCTGGTTCCAGGGGGTGGAGCAGGAGGACGATTGGAACCGACATGGAAAGTCAAAACATTCGCATTCGCTTGAAGGCGTTTGATCATCGCGTGCTGGATCAGTCCACGCGCGAGATCGTGAACACCGCCAAGCGCACGGGTGCTCAGGTCCGGGGGCCGATTCCGCTGCCCACCCTGATCGAAAAGTTTACCGTGAACCGTTCGCCGCACATCGATAAGAAGTCGCGTGAACAGTTCGAAATCCGTACGCATAAGCGTCTTCTGGACATCGTCGATCCGACGCCCCAGACCGTTGATGCGTTGATGAAGCTGGATCTCGCCGCCGGTGTCGACGTCGAGATTAAGTTGTAAGGAAGTGACGATGCGATCCGGTCTCATCGCCCAGAAGGTCGGCATGACCCGAATCTTCACCGAAGACGGCACCCATGTGCCCGTCACCGTGCTGAAGGTTGACACCGTGAAGGTGGTCTCGACCCGCTCTGTGGAAAAGGACGGCTACAACGCCGTTCAGCTGGGCTACGGCCTGGCTAAAGTCAAGAACGTGAGCAAGGCTGCTCGCGGTCATTTCGCCAAGGCTCAGGTGGAACCCCCGAAGAAGGTGGTTGAATTCCGCGTGAGCCCCGATGCTCTTCTGGAAGTCGGCACCGAGCTGGCTGCCGATCATTTCGTCGCCGGCCAGTACGTCGACGTTACCGGCACCACCATCGGTAAGGGCTTCGCCGGTGGCATGAAGCGCCACAACTTCCGCGGCTTGGAAGCGACCCACGGCGTGTCGGTCTCGCACCGTTCGCATGGTTCGACCGGCCAGCGTCAGGATCCCGGCAAGGTCTTCAAGAACAAGAAGATGGCCGGTCACATGGGTGACGTCCAGGTGACGACCCAGAGCCTGACCGTGGTCAGCACCGACGCCGATCGCGGCCTGATCCTCGTCAAGGGTGCCGTTCCCGGCGCCGAAGGCGGTTGGGTCCTGCTGCGCGACGCCGTGAAGAAGAAGCTGCCGGAGGGCGTTCCGTTCCCCGCCGGTATCAAGGCTGCCGCTGCCGCTGGCACCGAAGAGCAAAAGGATTAAGGGCGATGAAGATCGACGTCGTTAATCTCGATGCCCAGAACGTCGGCTCCGTTGAGCTGGCCGACTCGGTGTTCGGGGTTGAGGTCCGCCGGGACATCCTGGCCCGCATGGTGAACTATCAGCTCGCCAAGCGCCGCGCCGGAACCCACAAGACCAAGCAGATTTGGGAGGTCTCCGGGACCACCAAGAAGCCTTACAAGCAGAAGGGCTCGGGCAATGCCCGTCAGGGCTCGCTGCGCTCCGCCCAGTTCCGTGGCGGCGGGGTGATTTTCGGCCCGGTGGTGCGCTCGCACGCCCACGACCTGCCGAAGAAGGTGCGCGCCCTGGCGCTGAAGGTGGCCCTGTCCGCCAAGGCCGCCGAAGGCAAGCTGGTGGTGCTGGAAAAGGCCGCCGTGCCCAGCCCGAAGACCAAGGAATTGGTGTCGCGTCTCGCCAAGCTGAACCTGGGCAACGCCCTGTTCATCGACGGTGCCGACGTGGACGTCAACTTCGCCCTGGCCTCGCGCAACCTCCCGTACATCGACGTGCTGCCCGCGCAGGGCGCCAACGTCTACGACATCCTGCGCCGCGACACCCTGGTCGTGACCAAGGACGCCGTGCAGGCCCTGGAGGCTCGACTGAAATGAGCAAGGTGCAGATCAGCAAGGCCCGCGCCTACGACATCGTGCGTTCGCCGGTGATCACCGAAAAGGCCACCATGGGTTCCGAGCACAACCAGGTGACCTTCCGCGTTCCGCTGAGCGCCTCGAAGCCGGAGATCAAGGCCGCCATCGAAGCCGTGTTCGGCGTCAAGGTGAAGGCCGTGAACACCCTGCGTCAGCTGGGCAAGACCAAGCGCTTCCGCGGTTATATGGGCAAGCGCTCCGACTACAAGAAAGCGATCGTGTCGCTGGCCGAAGGTCAGTCGATCGACGTGACCACGGGGGTCTGACGCCATGTCCCTGAAAAGCTTTAAGCCGACGACTCCCGGCCAGCGCCAGCTGGTCATCGTCGACCGTTCCGAACTGTGGAAGGGTAAGCCCGAGAAGTCGCTGACCGAGGGCCTGCGCAAGCAGGGCGGTCGCAACAACATGGGCCGTGTCACCGTCCGCTTCCGTGGCGGCGGGCACAAGCGCCGCTACCGCATCATCGATTTCAAGCGCAACAAGTTCGACGTGGTCGGTACCATCGAGCGCCTGGAATACGACCCCAACCGTTCCGCCTTCATCGCCCTGGTGAAGTACGAGGACGGTGAGCTGCGCTACATCCTGGCCCCGCAGCGCGTCGCCGCTGGCGACCAGGTGGTGGCCGGTCAGCGCGTCGACATCAAGCCGGGCAATGCCCTGCCGCTGAAGAACATCCCCGTGGGCACCATCGTGCACAACGTGGAACTGAAGGCGGGCAAGGGGGGCCAGATGGCCCGTTCCGCCGGCACTTACGTGCAGCTGGTGGGCAAGGATCAGGGCTACGCCCAGCTCCGTCTGTCTTCCGGCGAACTGCGCATGGTGCGGGGCGAATGCATGGCCACCATCGGTGCCGTGTCGAACCCCGACCAGCAGAACGTCAGCCTGGGTAAGGCGGGCCGCACCCGCTGGCTGGGCTTCCGTCCGCATGTGCGTGGCGTTGCCATGAACCCGATCGACCACCCCCATGGTGGTGGCGAGGGTCGTACCTCCGGCGGCCGTCATCCGGTGACGCCGTGGGGCAAGCCGACCAAGGGCAAGAAGACTCGCAACAACAAGCAGACGGATAAGCTGATCATGCGCCGTCGCCAGCAGACTAAGTAAGGAGGGACGCGTGGCTCGTTCCGTTTGGAAAGGTCCCTTTGTGGACGGCTATCTGCTGAACAAGGCAGAGAAGACTCGTTCGTCGGGACGTAACGAAGTGATCAAGATCTGGTCGCGTCGTTCCACGATTCTCCCCCAGTTCGTCGGCCTGACCTTTGGCGTGCATAACGGCCAGAAGTTTGTTCCGGTGCTGGTGACGGAGAATATGGTCGGTCATAAATTCGGCGAATTCTCGCCGTCTCGCACGTACTACGGCCATGCCGTGGACAAGAAGGCGAAGAGGAAATAAGGCCATGAGCAAGAAGACCGCTCCGCGCGATCTGGCCGACAACGAAGCGAAGGCTTTCTCCGCTTCGATCCGCATCAGCCCGCAGAAGCTGAATGTGGTCGCCCAGTCGATCCGTGGCCTGAAGGCCGAAGCCGCTCTGTCGCAGCTGACCTTCTCGAAGCGCCGCGTGGCGCAGGACGTGAAGAAGGTCCTGCAGTCGGCGATCGCCAATGCCGAGAACAATCACCAGCTGGACGTCGACCGTCTGGTGGTGTCCGAAGCCTATGTGGGCAAGGCCATCATCATGAAGCGTTGGCGCGCCCGCGCCCGTGGCCGTGTTGGCAAGATCGTGAAGCCGTTCAGCAACCTGACGGTGATCGTTCGCGAACGCGAGGAAACCACCGCTGAGGAAAAGGCGTAATCATGGGTCAGAAAGTTAATCCGATCGGGCTGCGCCTCGGCATCAACCGGACCTGGGATTCCCGCTGGTACGCCGATGGCGATTACGCCAAGCTGCTTCACGAAGACCTGAAGCTGCGTGAATTCCTGCATGGCAAGCTGGCTCAGGCCGGCGTGTCGCGCGTGGTGATCGAACGTCCGGCCAAGAAGGCCCGCGTGACCATTCACACCGCCCGTCCGGGCGTGGTGATCGGCAAGAAGGGCGCCGACATCGAGGTGCTGCGCAAGTCGCTCTCGAAGATGGCCAAGTCCGACGTGCATCTGAACATCGTCGAAATCCGCAAGCCGGAACTCGACGCCCAGCTGGTGGCCGAGAACATCGCCCAGCAGCTGGAACGCCGTGTGGCTTTCCGTCGCGCCATGAAGCGGGCCGTGCAGTCGGCCATGCGTCTGGGCGCCCTGGGGATCCGTATCAACTGCTCGGGTCGCCTGGGCGGTGCGGAAATCGCCCGTATGGAATGGTACCGTGAAGGCCGTGTGCCGCTGCACACCCTGCGCGCCGATGTGGACTATGGCGTTTCCACCGCCAAGACCACGTATGGTACCTGCGGCGTGAAGGTGTGGGTGTTCAAGGGTGAGATCATGGCTCATGACCCGATGGCGCACGAAAAGCGCGCTCAGGAAGGTCAGGGTTCGGGTCAGCCCCATCAGCACCAGCACCAGCACCAGCGCTAACCCCTTGATGGACCTGTACGGAAATGCTTAGCCCGAAACGTACGAAATACCGCAAGGCGCATAAGGGCCGTATCCACGGCCTGGCCAAGGGCGGTTTCGAACTCAACTTCGGTCCCTACGGCCTCAAGGCCCTGGAACCGGAGCGTATCACCGCCCGTCAGATCGAGGCCGCCCGCCGCGCCCTGACCCGTCACATGAAGCGCGTTGGCCGCGTGTGGATCCGGATTTTCCCGGATCTGCCGGTCTCGACCAAGCCCGCCGAAGTCCGCATGGGCTCCGGTAAGGGTGCGCCCGAATACTGGACCGCGCGCGTCAAGCCCGGCCGCATCATCTTCGAAGTGGATGGTGTGCCGGAAAACATCGCCCGCGAAGGTTTTGCCCTGGCCGCCGCCAAGCTGCCGATCAAGACCAAGTTCGTGCAGCGCCTGGCTGGGGAGGCTTGATCATGGCCAATGTCGTCACCGAGCTGAAGGGCAAGACTGCCGACCAGCTGAATGAACGGCTGCTGGAGCTGAAGAAGGAGCAGTTCAACCTGCGCTTCCAGAAGGCCTCCGGTCAGCTGGAAAACACCGCGCGGGTGCGTCAGGTGCGTCGTGAAATCGCGACCATCAAGACGCTGCTCACCAACAGCGCCGCGTCGTAGGAGAAGAACCCATGCCCAAGCGCATTCTTCAGGGTGTTGTGGTCTCCGACGCCATGGACAAGACCATCGTTGTCCGCGTCGAGCGCCGCGTGATGCACCCCGTGTATAAAAAATTCATCCGGCGGTCAAAAAAGTATGCCGCACATGATGAAAACAACAGCTATAAGGTCGGAGACGTCGTGCGCATCGAGGAATGCGCGCCGATTTCGAAGTCCAAATGCTGGACCGTGATCACCGAGGAGGCTGCGTCGTAAGACGTGGCCTTTCGGCAGAGAAAGGATAAGTAGACATGATCCAGATGCAAACCAACCTGGACGTCGCCGATAATTCGGGAGCCCGCCGGGTGCAGTGCATCAAGGTTCTTGGCGGGTCTCACCGTACCATCGCCAATGTGGGCGATGTGATCGTGGTGTCCATTAAGGAGGCGATCCCGCGTGGTCGCGTCAAGAAGGGCGACGTTCACCGTGCGGTGATCGTGCGTACCGCCAAGGAAATCCGTCGCGCCGATGGCTCCGCCATCCGCTTCGACCGGAATGCCGCCGTGCTCATCAACAAGCAGGGCGAACCTATCGGCACGCGTATTTTCGGGCCGGTGACTCGTGAACTTCGCGCGAAGAAGTACATGAAGATCATCTCCCTGGCTCCCGAGGTGCTTTAATGGCCGCGAAGATCAAGAAGGGCGATCAGGTTGTCGTGATCGCCGGCAAGGATAAGGGCAAGCGCGGCGAAGTCCTGCGTGTGATTCCCTCCGAAAACCGCGTCGTGGTTCAGGGCGTGGGCGTGGTGACCAAGCACACCCGTCCCAGCATGACCAGCCAGGGTGGCCTGGTGAAGCAGGAGGCGCCGATTCACGTCTCCAACGTCGCGCATGTCGATCCCAAGAGCAACGAAGCGACCCGCGTCGGCTTCAAGACTCTTGAAGACGGCACCAAGGTCCGTGTCGCCCGCAAGTCGGGCGAGCAGATCGATCGCTAAGGGAGCACATCGCTATGGCTGCTCGTTTGCGTGAGCATTACGAAACTGTGGTGCGCAAGGCTCTGCAGGACGAATTCAATTATCAGAACCCCATGCAGGTGCCGCGTCTGGACAAGATCGTCATCAACATGGGTGTCGGCGAAGCCGCGCTCGATGCCAAAAAGATCGAAGGCGCGATTGCCGACCTGACCGCCATCGCCGGCCAGAAGCCGGTGGTGACCCGCGCCAAGAAGTCGATCGCCGGCTTCAAGCTGCGCGAAAATCAGGTCGTGGGTGTGAAGGTTACCCTTCGCAAGGAACGCATGTACGAATTCCTTGATCGCCTGATCACCATTGCCCTGCCGCGCGTCCGCGACTTCCGCGGCGTGCCCGGGAAGAGCTTCGACGGTCAGGGCAACTATGCCCTGGGCCTGAAGGAGCAGATCGTGTTCCCGGAAATCAATTACGACCGCGTCGACCGCGTTCGTGGCATGGACATCGTGTTCGTGACGACGGCGAAGACCGATGGGGAGTGCAAGGCGCTTCTCAAGGGCTTCCAGATGCCGTTCGTCAGCTGAGCCGACAGGAGATCAACCCAAAATGGCTAAGACTAGCTCGGTTGAGCGCAACAAGAAGCGCGAGCGCATGGCGGCCCAGTTCGCCAACCGCCGCGCCAAGCTGAAGGCCCTGATCAAGGATCAGGATCTGGCTCCGGAAGACCGCTTCGACGCTGTCCTCAAGTTGGCCCAGCTGCCCCGTAACTCGTCCTCCACCCGCGTGCGTCTGCGCTGCGCGGTGACGGGCCGTCCGCGCGGCAATTATCGCAAGTTCAAACTCTGCCGCATCCAGCTGCGGGAACTCGGCTCGAAGGGCCAGATCCCCGGTCTGGTGAAGTCCAGCTGGTAAGGAGACGCCGAAGATGATGACCGATCCCCTTGGGGATATGCTGACGCGCATCCGCAATGGCCAGATGGCTCGCAAGACCTCTGTGACCGCGCCGGCTTCCCGTCTCCGCGCCAATGTTCTCGAAGTTCTGAAGCGTGAAGGCTATATCCGTGGCTACAGCGAAAGCTCCGTCCGTCAGGGCGTGAACGAGCTGACCATCGAACTGAAGTATCACGAAGGCCTGCCTGTGATTCACACCATTTCGCGTGTGTCCAAGCCCGGCCGCCGCGTCTATTCGAAGATCAAGGACCTGCCGAAGGTGTCCAACGGCTTGGGTATCTCGATTCTCTCGACCCCGCGTGGCGTGATGTCTGACGCCGAGGCCCGCACCGCCAATGTCGGCGGTGAAGTCCTCTGCCAGGTGTTCTAAGGAGCCGCCGGAATGTCGCGAGTTGGTAAATATCCCGTGGTGGTGCCCAGCGGCGTCACCGTGACCGTCGCCGGGGCCGATGTCTCCGTCAAGGGCAAGCTCGGCGCTTCCGCGCTGACCGCCGTTGACGATGTCGAGGTTTCGCTCGAAGGCGACAAGCTGTGGGTCAAGCCGCGCTCCGAGACCAAGCGCGCCCGTATGATGTGGGGCACCACCCGTGCCCTGCTGGCGAACATGGTCAAGGGTGTGAGCGATGGCTTCACCATCAATCTGGAGATCAACGGCGTGGGTTACCGCGCTGCCGTGCAGGGCTCGAACCTGCAGCTGCAGCTGGGTTTCTCGCACGATGTGATCTATCCGATCCCCGAAGGCATTGCCATCAAGTGCGAGAAGCCCACCAGCATCTCCATTTCCGGCAAGGACCGCCAGCGTGTGGGCCAGGTTGCCTCCGAAATCCGTGCGTACCGTGGTCCCGAGCCCTACAAGGGCAAGGGTATCAAGTACGAGACTGAAACGATCCTCCGCAAGGAAGGCAAGAAGAAGTAGGGCCGCGCCATGCTGTCGTCGAAAGACCTTTTCCTGCGCCGCCAGACGCGCAACCGCTTTGCCCTCCGCAAGAAGGCCGGTGGCCGTGCGCGTCTCTCGGTGTTCCGCTCCTCCAAGCACATTTATGTGCAGCTCATTGACGATGCGCAGGGCAAGACCCTGGCGTCCGCCTCCAGCATCGACGCTGAGATCAAGGGAGACCTGAAGACCGGCGCTGATATCGCCGCCGCCCAGCGCGTCGGCAAGCTGATCGCCGAACGCGCCATCAAGGCCGGCATCACCGAGGTGGTGTTCGACCGTGGCGGTTACATTTACCATGGCCGGGTCAAGGCCCTGGCCGATGCCGCCCGCGAAGGCGGGCTGTCGTTCTAAAGGGATCTCAAAATGGCACGTAACCCGAATCCCGAGCGGGGCGATCGGCCCAACCGTGGTGAACGTGGTGAACGGGGCGAGCGCGGTCAGCGCCGCTCCAACCAGCAGAACGAGACTCCGCGGGATCGCGAGGAAAGCGAGTTCGTGGACAAGCTCGTCCACATCAACCGTGTTGCCAAGGTGGTGAAGGGCGGCCGTCGTTTCGCTTTCGCCGCCCTGGTGGTGGTCGGTGACGCCAAGGGCCGCGTCGGCTATGGCTCCGGCAAGGCCCGCGAGGTGCCCGAGGCCATCCGCAAGGCCACCGACCAGGCCAAGCGCAACATGATCCGCGTGGCGCTGCGCGAAGGCCGCACCCTGCATCATGACGCCAACGGCCATTTCGGTGCCGGTCGCGTGGTGCTGCGGGCTGCTCCGGCCGGTACCGGCATCATCGCCGGCGGCCCGATGCGCGCCGTCTTCGAAACCATGGGTGTGCAGGACGTGGTGGCCAAGTGCATCGGCACCTCCAACCCGCACAACATGATCAAGGCGACCTTCGACGCCCTGGTGAACGTGGCCTCGCCGCGTCAGGTGGCCGCCAAGCGCGGCAAGAAGGTCGGTGAGATCGTCGGTCGCCGTGACGGCGCCGCCGCCGCCGCCAACGCCAAGGAGTGATCGTGATGGCCAAGAAGACCGTCAAGGTGACGCAGATCGGCAGCCCGATCGGTCGCACTGCCGACCAGCAGGCGACCCTGATCGGCCTGGGGCTGAACAAGCTGCACCGGACCCGCGAACTGGAGGACACTCCCTCGGTGCGCGGCATGATCAACAAGGTCCGCCATCTGCTGCGCGTCGACGAGGCGCAGTAAGGGCGAGTTGAACAGGTCCGGTCCGGTCGTCTTGCGAGACGGCCGGGCCGCCGACCTTCGACTGTGGGCGGCGCCGCCGTCCTTTAGGGAAACGGCGTCGCGCCGGAAGGAAAAAACATGAAACTGAACGACATTCGCGATAATGCCGGCGCCCGCAAGGCCCGCATCCGCGTCGGCCGTGGTATCGGGTCGGGCAAGGGCAAGACCGGTGGCCGTGGCGTCAAGGGCCAGAGCTCGCGTACCGGCGTGGCCATCAACGGCTTCGAAGGCGGTCAGATGCCGATCTACCGGCGTCTGCCCAAGCGCGGCTTCAAGAACATCTTCCGCCTGGATTACGCGGAAGTGAATCTCGACCGTCTGCAGGCCGCCATCACCGCCGGCAAGGTCAACGCCGCCGAAACCATCACCGGCGACGTGCTGGTGGCGGCCGGTCTGCTGTCGGCCACCAAGGCCGGCCTGCGCCTCCTGGGGCGTGGCGCCCTGACCTCGAAGATCACCATCGAAGTGGCCGGCGTCACCGCCGGCGCCAAGGCCGCCGTCGAACAGGCCGGCGGCGCGGTGGTGCTGAAGCCGGTCAAGGCTCCCGCCGAAGCCTAAGGCTTTGGAGTGATGACGAAGAACCAAGGATTCTCCGGCTTGTCCGGAGACCTTGGTTCGTCGCATAAGTAACGTATCAAAGACCGCTCCGCCTCCGGCGCGGGCATGGTCGGAATCCTCAGGTTCGGAGAACAGGATGGCATCGGCGGCCGAGCAGCTTGCAGCCAACATGAATTTGGGCGTTTTCGCCAAGGCTACCGAGCTGAAGAAGCGTATTTGGTTCACCTTGGCCGCGCTGGTGGTCTACCGCTTCGGCACCTGGATTCCGGTGCCCGGTGTCGATCCGCATGTTCTGGCCGATGTGTTCAAAAGCTCCGGCGGCGGTCTGCTCGGGATGTTCGATATGTTCGCGGGCGGCGCCTTGCGCCGTATGACCGTGTTCGCCCTGAACATCATGCCTTACATCTCGGCCTCGATCATTCTGCAGCTGATGACCACCGTCATCCCCAGCCTCGAATCCCTGAAGAAGGAAGGCGAGCAGGGGCGCAAGAAGATCAATCAGTATACCCGCTACGCCACCGTGGTCATCGCCACGGTGCAGGCCTACGGTATCGCCGTGGGGCTCGAGAGCATGAGCGGCCATTCGGGCGCCGCCGTTCTCAATCCCGGCCTGTTCTTCCGCTTCACCACCGTGGTCACCCTGGTGGGCGGCACCATGTTCCTGATGTGGCTGGGCGAGCAGATCACCGCCCGCGGCATCGGCAACGGCACCTCGCTGATCATCTTCGCCGGTATCGTCGCCAACTTGCCCAACGCCATCGCCGGAACCCTGGAACTGGGGCGCACCGGGGCGCTGTCGGCCGGTTTGATCATCTTCCTGATCATCATGGCCATCGCCATCGTCGCCTTCATCGTTTATGTCGAGCGGGCGCAGCGGCGCATCATCGTGCAGTATCCCAAGCGCCAGCAGGGCAACAAGGTGTTCGGCGGCGAAACCTCGCATCTGCCGCTGAAGCTCAACACCTCGGGCGTGATCCCGCCGATCTTCGCCAGCTCGATCCTCCTCATGCCCATCACCGCCGCCGGCTTCTTCGCCGCGCACGGCCCCGATTGGCTGAATACGCTGCTGGCGCTGCTGGGGCGCGGCCAGCCGCTCTATCTCACGCTTTATCTGCTGCTGATCGTCTTCTTCGCCTTCTTCTACACGGCGGTGGTGTTCAATCCGGTGGAAACCGCCGACAATCTGAAGAAGTACGGCGGCTTCATTCCCGGCATCCGCCCGGGCAAGAACACCTCCGACTATCTCGATTTCGTGCTGACCCGACTGACCGTGCTGGGCGCCGCCTATCTGGCCGGCCTCTCCATCCTGCCGGAAATCCTCATCAGCCGCTTCAACGTGCCGTTCTATTTCGGCGGCACCAGCCTGCTGATCGTGGTGACGGTGACCATGGACACCGTGGCGCAGATCCAGTCGCACCTGTTGGCCCATCAATACGAAGGCCTGATCAAGAAGGCCAAACTGCGTGGAAGGCGAGGCTAAGAATGCATCTGATTTTGTTGGGACCGCCCGGCGGCGGTAAAGGCACCCAGGCGAAGGTTCTTCAGGACGCTTACGGCCTGGTGCAGCTCTCCACCGGCGACATGCTGCGCGCCGCCGTGGCCTCCGGCAGCGACATTGGCAAGAAGGCCAAGGCCGTGATGGAAGCGGGCCAGCTGGTCTCCGACGAAATCGTCATCGGCATCATCTCGGACCGTATCGGTCAGAGCGATTGCCGCAACGGCTTTATTTTAGACGGGTTCCCCCGCACCGTGGCCCAGGCCGAAGCCCTGGACGTCATGCTGACCGAGCGCGGCATCAAGATTGATGGCGCCATCGAAGTGCGGGTGCCCGATGGGATGATCGTCGAGCGGATCACCGGGCGCTTCACCTGCGCCAAGTGCGGCTCCGGTTATCACGACACGTTCCAGCGTCCGAAAGTGGACGGCGTTTGCGACACCTGCGGCGGCACCGAATTCTCACGGCGTGCCGACGATAATGCCGCCACCGTGCAGTCCCGTTTGGATGCGTACCATGCGCAAACCGCGCCGATCCTTCCTTACTACGAAAAGAAGGGCGTGTTGCAGGTGGTGGATGGAACGCTTCCGATTGCGGAAGTGACGAATCGGCTGAAGGGGATTATCGAAGGCATAAAGCGCGGTTGACAGGGCCAGGATAAGCCCTATAATCCCGCTCCTTCGGAATTCCCCTGCGACAGCTTGGGTGTTTGAACAGTATTCTGACTGAGGAGTAACCAGTCTTGGCGCGTATCGCTGGCGTTAACATCCCGACCAACAAGCGGGTGCTGATCGCGCTGACCTACATTCATGGCATTGGCCGCGCCAAGGCGCAGCAGATCGTGGAACAGGTCGGCATTCCGGAAGAGAAGCGAGTGAATCAGCTTTCGGACGACGAAGTCCTGAAGATTCGCGAGCTGATCGATCGTGATTACCTGGTGGAGGGTGATCTTCGTCGTGAAGTGGCGATGAACATCAAGCGCCTGATGGACCTGGGCTGCTATCGCGGCCTGCGTCATCGTCGCGGCCTGCCGGTCCGCGGCCAGCGCACCCACACCAATGCCCGTACCCGCAAGGGTCCGGCCAAGCCGATTGCCGGCAAGAAGAAGGCGACCAAGTAAGATGGCCAAGGCAGCTGCTCAGCGTCCGCGCCGCCGCGAACGCAAGAACATCACCTCCGGTGTGGCGCACGTCAACGCCACCTTCAACAACACCATGATCACCATCACCGATGCCCAGGGCAACACCATTGCCTGGTCGTCGTCGGGGATGCAGGGCTTCAAGGGTTCGCGCAAGTCGACCCCCTACGCCGCTCAGGTCGCCGCGGAAGATGCCGGCCGCAAGGCCGCCGAGCACGGCATGCGTACCCTGGAAGTGGAAGTGAAGGGCCCTGGCGCCGGTCGTGAGTCCGCTCTGCGCGCCCTGCAGGCTGTTGGCTTCGCCATCACTTCGATCCGCGACGTTACCCCGATCCCGCACAACGGTTGCCGTCCGCGCAAGCGTCGCCGGGTCTAAGGTAGATCGCAAATCCCTGGCGCACCGCCGGTTCTTCGTGGGCCGGCGGTTGTGCCGTTGCTGACCACACGGCTTTGTCTGCCGTTCATAGCATGAGGCTACGCCCGTGATTCAACGCAACTGGCAGGAACTGATCAAACCGAGCAAGCTGGCCATCGAAGCTGGCGCCGACGCCTCCCGCAGCGCCGTCGTCGTCGCCGATCCGCTGGAGCGCGGTTTTGGTCTGACGCTGGGCAACGCCCTGCGTCGTGTCCTTTTGTCCTCGCTGCAGGGGGCGGCGGTGACCGCCATCCATATCGACGGCGTGCTGCACGAGTTCTCGTCGGTGCCCGGCGTGCGCGAGGATGTCACGGACATCATCCTGAACATCAAGACCCTGGGCCTGCGCATGCATGGCGAAGGTCCGAAGCGCATGTCGCTGCGTGCCACCGGCCCCGGCGAAGTCAAGGCGGGCATGATCGAGGCCGGCCACGATATCGACATCATGGACCCGGATCTGGTGCTGTGCACCCTGGACGACGGCGCCACCTTGAACATGGAACTGACGGTGGAAACCGGTAAGGGCTATGTTCCGGCCTCGCAGAACCGTCCCGAGGATTCGCCCATCGGCCTGATCCCCATCGACGCCATCTTCTCGCCGGTGCGCAAGGTGGCCTACAAGGTGGAGAACACCCGCGTCGGCCAGGTCACCAACTACGACAAGCTGGTGCTGCAGATCGAAACCAATGGCGCGGTGACGCCGGAGGACGCCCTGGCCCTGGCCGCGCGCATTCTGCAGGATCAGTTGCAGCTGTTCATCAACTTCGAGGAACCCCAGGCGGTTGCCGAGGAAGAGAAGAAGGACGAACTGCCCTTCAACAAGAACCTGCTGCGCAAGGTGGACGAACTGGAACTGTCGGTTCGTTCGGCCAACTGCCTGAAGAACGACAACATCATCTATATCGGCGATCTGGTGCAGAAGACCGAGGCGGAAATGCTCCGCACTCCGAACTTTGGCCGCAAGTCGCTGAACGAGATCAAGGAAGTGCTGGCCCAGATGGGTCTGCATCTCGGTATGGAAATTCCCAACTGGCCGCCCGAAAACATCGAGGACCTGGCCAAGAAGTTGGAAGAACCCTACTAAGCCTTGACTGCAAACCCGCCGTACACGGCCCGCTCTTCGGGAGCGGGACCGCGGCGGCGGGTGTATTTTGATCGGCGTCGTGCGCGACGCCAAGCCCAGAGGAGAACGTCATGCGTCACGGTATGTCCGGCCGCAAGCTGAACCGCACCAGCCAGGCCCGCAAGGCCCTGTTCATCAGCCTGTCCAACGCTCTGTTCAAGCACGAACAGATCAAGACCACCCTGCCCAAGGCCAAGGATCTGCGTCCCGTCGCCGAACGGCTCATCACCCTGGGCAAGCGCGGCGACCTGCACGCCCGCCGTCAGGCCTTCGCCTATCTGCGCGACGAGAAGATCGTGGCCAAGCTGTTCAGCACCCTGGCCGAACGCTACAAGGAACGCCAGGGCGGCTACACCCGCGTTCTGAAGGCCGGTTTCCGCTACGGCGACGCCGCTCCCATGGCCATCATCGAGCTGGTGGACCGCGACGTGACCGCCAAGGGCCAGGACAGCGGCCCGGTGCAGATCAACGACGAGGACGCTGAATAAGCGTCTCCGCCGCGCGATCCCGCGTTTCAAGAGGCAGCCCTCGCAAGGGGCTGCCTCTTTGCTTTTGCGGTGCTACCATGGGGCTTCGTCTCCCATTCAGGAAAGCTTCGATGACCTTGCCGCGCCTGTTGTCCCTGTTGCTGGTCCTCATTTTCGGCGGCGCCGTGGCCGCCCATGCCCAGGCGGTGCCGCAAAGCCGCCAGCAGATCGAGATGAGCTTCTCGCCGGTGGTCAAGCAGGTGGCGCCGGCGGTGGTCAACATCTACACCAAACGGGTGGTGCATCAGACCTCGCCGTTGCTGGCCGATCCCTTTTTCCGTCAGTTCTTCGGGCAGGGATTGGGGCTGTCGCAGGATCGGGTGGAGCGGTCGCTGGGCTCGGGCGTGCTGATCCGCGCCGACGGGCTGGTGGTGACCAACAACCATGTCATCCAGGGGGCGCAGCAGATCACCGTGGTGCTTTCCGACCGCCGCGAGTTCGAAGCCCGGGTGGTGGGCAGCGACAGCAAGACCGATCTGGCGGTGTTGAAGATCAATGCCGGGCATGAGCGGCTGCCGGTACTGCCGCTGGGGGATTCCGACGCCCTGGAGGTGGGGGATCTGGTGCTGGATGTCGGCAATCCCTTCGGGGTGGGGCAGACGGTGACCATGGGCATCGTCTCGGCCCTGGCCCGTACCGGCGTCGGCCTGTCCGACTACCGTTCCTTCATCCAGACCGATGCTGCCATCAATCCCGGCAATTCCGGCGGCGCCCTGGTGGATATGCGCGGCCGTCTGGTGGGCATCAACAGCGAGATCTATTCCAAGTCCGGCGGCTCGGTGGGCATCGGCTTCGCCATTCCGGTGAACATGGTCAAGGTGGTGGTGGCGGCCATCAACCACGGCGGCAAAACCGTGCGGCCCTGGCTGGGGGCCGGCGGCCAGAGCGTGACCGGCGAAATGTTCCAGGCTCTGGGGCTCGATCATCCGCAAGGGGTGCTGATCAACAGCGTCGAGGACGGCGGCCCGGCGGCGCGGGCCGGTCTGGCGGTGGGCGATGTCATCACCGCCGTCGACGGCAAGGCGGTGGACGATCCCGAGGCCCTGCGCTTCCGGATCGCCATGCTGCCGGTGGGCGGCCAGGCCGGGCTGACGGTGCTCCGCCACGGCCGCACCCTGGCGCTGACGGTGCGGCTGGCGCCGCCGCCCGAGATCCCGCCGCGCGATACCACCAGCCTGGGCGGGCGCACCCCCTTCACCGGCGCGGTGGCGGCCAACATGAATCCGGCGCTGGCCGACGAACTGGGGCTGGCCTCCTATCAGGCCGGGGTGATCCTGCTGCGCATCCAGTCCGGCAGCATCGCCGATCAGCTGGGATTCCGTCCCGGCGACATGGTGGTGCGGGTCAATCACCAGGAGATCGCCTCGGTGGCCGGGCTGCGGGCGATCCTGCAGGCCGGAGCGGTGCGCTGGATGGTGTCGGTGCGGCGCGACGGCCAGATCCTCAGCATGACCATCGGCGGATAAGGTGGCCGGACTCTTCGAGCAGCAGGCCCCCCGGCCCCTGGCCGACCGACTGCGGCCGCAAAGCCTGGACGACGTGGTGGGGCAGGACCATGTGGTGGGGCCGGAGGCGCCGCTGGGGCGCATGCTGGCCCAGGGGCGCCTGGGGTCGGTGATTCTGTGGGGGCCGCCCGGCTGCGGCAAGACCACCATCGCCCGGTTGCTGGCGGAGCGGACCGCCCTGCATTTCGAGCCGCTGTCGGCGGTGTTTTCCGGCGTGGCCGATTTGCGCAAGGTGTTCGAGGCCGCCGCCAAACGGCGGCTGGGCGGGCAGGGCACCCTGCTGTTCGTGGACGAGATCCACCGCTTCAACCGCGCCCAGCAGGATGGCTTTCTGCCCTATGTGGAGGACGGCACGGTGATCCTGGTGGGGGCCACCACGGAAAACCCCTCCTTCGAGCTCAATGCCGCCTTGTTGTCGCGCATGCAGGTGCTGGTGCTGCGCCGCCTCGACGATGCCGCCCTCGACAAGCTGGCGGCGCGCGCCGAAAGCGTTACCGGCAAAACCCTGCCGCTCACCGACGAGGGCCGCGCCGCCCTCCGCGCCATGGCCGACGGCGACGGCCGCTACTTCCTCACCCTGGCCGAGGAACTGCTGACGCTGACGCCGCCCGAGCCCCTCGACGCCAAGGCCCTGAGCGCGGTGGTGCAAAAGCGCCTGCCGCTTTACGACAAGGCCCAGGAAGGCCACTACAATCTGATTTCGGCCCTGCACAAATCGCTGCGCGGCTCCGATACCGATGCCGCTCTCTACTGGATGGCGCGCATGCTGGACGGCGGTGAGGATCCGCTTTATATCGCCCGCCGCCTCACCCGCTTCGCGGTGGAGGATATCGGCCTGGCCGATCCCCAGGCGGTGCAGCAGGCCCTGGCCGCCTGGGATGTTTACGAACGGCTGGGCAGCCCGGAGGGCGAACTGGCCCTGGCCCAACTGGTGATCTATCTCGGCACCGCGCCCAAATCCAATGCCGCCTACATGGCCTACAAGGCGGCGCGGGCGGCGGCGCGGCAAACCGGCTCGCTGATGCCGCCCATGCATATCCTCAACGCCCCCACCCGCATGATGAAGGATCTGGGCTACGGCAAGGGCTACGAGTACGACCACGACAGCGCCGAGGGGTTCTCGGGGCAGAACTACTTCCCCGACGGCATGCCGCGCCAAGCCTTCTACCGGCCGGTGGAGCGGGGCTTCGAGCGCGATATCAAAAAACGCCTGGACTATTGGGAGCGCCTGCGCGCCCGGCGCCGGGCGCGGGACGGGGACTAGCCCGGATCCAGGGTGATCGCTGGAAGCCGCTTTACGCGGCTGACTAGCGCTTTCTCGCGCGCCGGAGCGTTGCCGGGAGCGCTTGCGCGCAGGCATAAGTGAGGACAAGCCAAGCTGGCGGCACGCCAGCGCCCGGCGCCTGAGTGGACAAACATAAACCAGCGTGAGCGCAAATGCGATCACCGCTGCAAGCGGATCTCGCTCCCATTGCATGGCCCAGGTTCCCCCCGTACACTGGTGTCGATTGTTATAATGAGGAGCTTTCTGGCCTTGTCCGCCGTTCAAACCCTTGCCGTCACCGAGGATGAGGCCGAGATCCGTCTGGATCGTTGGTTCCACCGCCATTTCCCCGTGGTCAATCACGGCATGCTGGAAAAACTGCTGCGCACCGGCCAGGTGCGGGTGGACGGCAAGCGCGCCAAGGCCAACCAGCGCCTGGAAAGCGGGCAGCAGGTGCGGGTGCCGCCTCTGGGCGAGGCTCCGGCCGAGGCCGCGCCGCGGGAAAAACCGGCGCCGAAGGTCAGCGAGGCCGAGGCGCGGGCCCTGCGGGAGGCGGTGCTCTACATGGATGACGACGTCATCGTGCTGAACAAGCCGCCGGGGCTGGCGGTACAGGGCGGCACCGGCATGGAGCGCCATCTCGACGCCATGCTCGACGCCCTGCGCTTCGGGCTGGAGGAGCGCCCCCGCCTGGTGCATCGTCTCGACAAGGATACCAGCGGCGCCCTGCTGCTGGGGCGCAACGCCCTGGCCGCCTCGCGTCTGGCCGCCAGTTTCCGCAGCCGCTCGGCGCGCAAATGCTATTGGGCCCTGGTGGTGGGCGTGCCCAAACATCCCATGGGCCGTATCGACGCGCCGCTGGCCAAGATGGGCGGCGGCCGCCTGGGCGACAAGGTGCAGGTGGACGAGGAGGAGGGCCGCCGCGCCGTCACCTATTACCGCATCGTGGAAAAGGCCCTGAAGAAGGCGGCCTGGCTGGAGATGGAGCCGCGCACCGGCCGCACCCACCAGCTGCGCGCCCATTGCGCCCTGTTGGGCACGCCCATCCAGGGCGACGGCAAATATGGCGGGCAGGAAGCCTATCTGGCCGGGCAGGGCCTCAGCCGCAAGCTGCATCTGCATGCCCGGGCCATCAAGGTGCCGCATCCGCGCAAGGGCGAGATCCGGGTGATCGCCCCCTTGCCCGAGCATATGGCGGCGAGTTTTTCCTTTTTCGGCTTCGATCCCGGCGCGGCGGGCGAGCCCTTCGTGGCCTTCGAGGAGGACTGACCTCATGAGCGGCGACATCTCTCCCGAGTTGCGCCGCTTCGCCGGACGCGCCATCGAAGCCTTCATCCAGGCGGTGGAACGCCAGTATAACGGCCAGGCCGCCAATGCCGACATGCTGCGGAACACGGCGGCGGCCTTCGCCCTGTCGCCGCTGCTGGGTGATCTGGCCGAGGTCGCCGCCCGCGATCTGGGGGCGGCCGAGAGCGAGGATCCATTCCAGCATCTGCTGGCCTGGCCTCTGACGGAGCTGCTGGAAAGCGGCCAGATGAGCCGCGACCGCCTGCCCAACTATTTCCATTTCATCCACCTGATCATGGGCGACGGCCAGGTGCCCCTGGCCGAGGCGGCAACCGCCATTTACGAGCATCTGCGCGCCCAGCCCTTCCCGCCCTTCACCTGGGAGGCCTTCCTGGCCGACGAACGCATCCGCATCGTGCTGTGGACGGTGCTGCTGCGCATCGCCGAAAGCTTCAAGCGCTACGACATTCGTCGCGACTGGTTCATCACCCTGATGGAAAACGACTCTCATTCCATCAGCCTGGGGCCCAACGCCTTCGTGCCGCGCCCGCGCGGCGAGGTGGAGGAGGGGCGGCAGCCCTTCAATCGCGACAGTTTTCTGAAACTGTTCGCCGCCCTGTTCGGGCCGCTGCGCCGCCTGTCGCCGCAAGAGGCGGCGGTGTTCAAGAAGGCCTTCCAGCACACGCCCGAACAGGCTTTCGGCCCCTTGTGGCTGCATCTTCTGGAAGACGGCGCCAGGCTATAGCGCTGCAAGAGCGAAAAAGCTCCGCTTTTTCAATGCTCAAACGCCGCTCTGGCTGATGTGCGTTGACGAGTTTTTTGATTCTTTTGTTTGCGTCAATGCACTAGACTGCCTGCCGTTTCAAAGGAATAGATGCGCTTCATGACCCTGTTGCCCCGCCTGGCGGTGTTCGATGTGGACGGCACCCTGATCGACAGTCAGCACACCATCGTTTCGGCCATGCTGACGGCTTTCGCCGCCCACGGCCTGCCCGCGCCCCGGCCCGAGGCGGTGCGCCGCATCATCGGCCTGTCGCTGGTGGAGGCGGTGAGCCGCCTTTTGCCCGAGGCCGAGGCGGCGCGGCCGGATACCGCCCTGGCGGTGGCCCACGCCTACAAGGAGGCTTTCGTGGCCTTACGGGAAAAATGCGGCCATGATCCCTTGTTTCCCGGCGCCCGCGAAACCCTGGACCGCCTGGAGGCCGAAGGCTGGCTGCTGGGGCTGGCCACCGGCAAATCGCGCCGGGGCGTGGAGGCGATGATCGAGCGCCATGGTTTCGAGGGCCGTTTCGTCACCGTGCAGACCGCCGACGGCCATCCCAGCAAGCCCGATCCCTCCATGGTGCTGCAGGCCCTGAGCGAAACCGGCGTGGCCGCCGAGGTGTGCGTGATGGTGGGCGATACCGCCTACGACATGGCCATGGCCCGCGCCGCCAGGGTGCGCGCCCTGGGGGTGTGCTGGGGCTATCATCCGCCCGAGGAACTGGAGCAGGCCGGCGCCGAACGGCTGGCCGAGGATTTCGCCGCCCTGCCCGCCCTGCTGGCGGCCCTGACCGGGGAGGCGGCATGCGCCCGGCCCTGATCGTCAAACTGCTGCTGCTGGGGGTGATGGCTCTGGCCGTTACGCTGGTGGCGGTGGCCAAATCCATCAACGTCTCGGCTTACCGGCCCCTGCTGGTGCAGGCGGTGCGCCAGGCCACCGGGCGCGATCTGGTCATCAAGGGGCGGCTGTCGCTGCGCCTGTCGCTCAATCCGGCCCTGGTGGCCCATGATGTCGAGCTGTCCAACCGTCCCGGCGGCTCATCCCCGGTGATGCTGCGGGTGGAGAAGGTGGAGGCCGATATCGGTCTGGTGGCGCTTCTGGGCCGCCATGTCAGCATCCGCCACCTCATCCTGCACGATGCCGATCTGCTGCTGGAGCGCGATGTCGCCGGTGGCGACAACTGGAGCTTCGGCGCCCGCCCGGTCACGGTGGATCTGTCGTCGGCCGGCACCCCCACCCAGTTCGATCTGTCGCAGCTGACCATCGTGCATGGCCGCATCACCTATCATGACGCCCGGCGCGGTTTCGACCAGCGCATCGAGCTGGAGCAATTCTCGCTGGACGCCCCCATTCCCGGCGCGCCGGTGGGGCTGCTTTCCACCGGCACCTGGGACGGTAAGCGTTTCGATCTGTCGGGCACCCTGGGCTCGGCCGGGGCCTTCAACGATTTCGTGGCGCGCACCGGCCGCAAGACCTTTCCGCTCAAGCTGAAGGCGGTGCTGCCCGGCCTGATCATGACCGCCGACGGCACGGTCTCGAGCGGTCCCAGCGGGACGGAGACGGACGGCCCCCTCCTGGCCGTGGGCCTGTCGGCGGATTCCGCCGATCTGGCCGCCTCGGGGCGGCTGATCGGGCTGGACCTGCCGTCTTTGGGCGCCGCCCGCATGACGGTGACGCTGAACGGCCCGCTGTTCGATCCCCATCTCGACGATATCGACGCCGTGCTGGGGCGGCGTGACGCCGGAGCGCTGTCCATCAAGGGCACGGTGGCCGATCCGCTGCATTTCACCGGCGTGGATCTGCGGCTGCTGGCCGATGGCGACAGCCTGGCCGCCTTTACCCGCGCCCTGGGCTATCCGCTGCCCGCCGTGGGCGGCATGCGGGCCTCGGCCCGCATCCACGATCAGCAGGGCGGCTGGGTGTTGCAGGACGTGGCGCTGGCCCTGGGCCATTCCGACCTGTCGGGCGAAATCACGCTGCGGGGCGGGCTTGCCCATCCGGCGGTGGTGGCCCGGCTGACCTCGGCGGTTTTCGATGCCGGCGAACTGTTCGGCATCGGCGCCCCGGCGGCACCGGCCGCCATCTCTGACCCGGCGGCACCGGCCGCGATCTCTGACCCGGCGGCACCGGCCGCCATCGCTTCCACGGCGGCACCGGCCGCCATCTCTTACCCGGCGGCACCGGCCGCCATCGCGTCCACCTCCGCCGTGACCGGTCGCGGCCTGCCGCTGTTTTCCGACAGCCCCCTGCCCACCGGGCTGCTGCATTGGGGGGATCTCGATCTGGAATGGTCCATCGGCCGCCTGAACGAAGGGCTGTTCCTGGCCCAAACGGTGCGGCTGGCCGCCACCCTGACCGGCGGCCACCTGGCGGTGCAGACGGCGGCGGCGCAGATGTCCGGCGGCAGTGTGCGCGGCGACCTGTCGGTGGACGGTACCGCCACGCCGCCGCGCGTCGAGGTTTCGCTGGCCGCCGACAAGGTGGACCTGGGCTCGCTCCTGCATGATCTGCGCCTCAGCGATCTTTTGCAGGGCGGACAGGCCGAATACCGCCTGCGCCTGAAAGGGGCGGGGAGCAGCCTGCACGCCATCATGGCCCGCGCCACCGGTGAAAGCCTGCTGGTGATGGGGCCGGGGCAACTGGCCGACAGCGTGCAGAAACCGGCCGCGACGCCGGGTGTCGAGGCGCCCACGGAAAGCGGCCTGTCGGCGGTGGGGCTGCTGCATCAGATCGCCCCCTGGGCCCCCGACGACAACGGCGCCGTGCGCTGCCTGGTCAGCGATTTCATCCTCTCGGACGGTCTGGCCAAAAGCGACGTGCTGCTGGCCGACAGCCCGGCCCTGACCCTGATCGGGCAGGGCAGCGTCAATCTGGGCACGGAAATTCTGGATCTCACCCTGGTGCCGCGCCCCAAGGACCGCAGCCTGCTGCCCATCGCCCTGCCGGTGGACGTGCGCGGCGATCTGACGCGGCCGCTGATCAGCGCCAATCAGGGCACCCTGGTGCGCGGCGCGGGCGGCCTTGCCGGTTTGCCGGGCAGTCCGGCGGTGCCGCTGCCCGAGTCCGTCGGCGTGGGCAATCCCTGTCTCGACGCCGTGGTGGCGGCCCGGCACGCGCCGCCGCCGCACCCCGGCAAGGGGCGTAAACGCATCGTCAAGGCGCCGGCCCTGCCCCGGGTGAGCGAATTGATGCAGGAATTGATCGGGAAATAGCGGAATGAAGCGTTTTTATAAGGAGGCCTCGGTGGCCGAGGCCGCCGAGGGCGGCTATGCCGTGTGTCTGGACGGCAAGCCCATGCGCACCCCGGCGGGTACGGCGCTGCGGCTGCCCCGGGCCGCTCTGGCCGAGGCCGTGGCCGAGGAATGGCGGGCCCAGGGCGAGGACATTCTGCCCCACACCATGCCGGTCACTCAGCTGGTCAGCACCGCCCTCGACCGGGTGCCGGCGCAGCGTGCGGCCATTCTCGCCCATGTGCTGTCTTATGCCGGCACCGATCTCCTGTGCTACCGCGCCGCCGCTCCGGCCGATCTGGCGGCGCGGCAGACGGCGCTGTGGCAGCCGGTGCTGGATTGGCTGACGGCGCGGCTGGGGGTGGAGCTGGCGGTGACCGAGGGCATTCTGCCCATCACCCAGTCGGAGGCGGCCCTGGCCGCCCTGGCCGCCCGGGTGGCGGACTACGACGATTTCACCCTGGCCGCCTTCCAGGCGGCGGTGGCGGGGTTGGGGTCCTTGTTCCTGGCCCTGGCCGTGGCCGAGCGCCGTCTGGACGCCGAGGAGGCGGTGGCCGCCTCGCTTCTCGATGAAACTTATCAGATCGAATTGTGGGGCGAAGACCCCGAGGCGACGCGGCGGCGCGGCACTCTGCGCAATGATATTATCGCCGCGGGGCGGGTTATGGACATATGCTTTCCAATGCACCCCCCCATGCATTCCTAAAGCAGCAAATCGCTGGATATACGCTGCGGTTGATGATATCCCGGACGCCCTGGCCGAATTATGGTCGAAGAAGTCAAGAACTCGGGGGAGTCCATGCAGGAGATCATCCGACAGCTGCAAGAAAAGCGTGCCCGTGCAAGGGCCGGCGGCGGTCCCAAGCGTATTGAAGCCCAGCACAAGAAGGGCAAGCTCACGGCGCGCGAGCGTATCGAACTGTTCCTTGACGAAGGCACGTTCGAAGAGTGGGATATGTTCGTCGAACACCGCTGCCACGATTTCGGCATGGACGAACAGTCCATTCCCGGCGACGGCGTGGTCACCGGCTACGGCACCGTCAACGGCCGCCTGGTGTTCGTGTTCTCGCAGGATTTCACCGTGTTCGGCGGCTCGCTGTCCGAAGCCCACGCCGAGAAGATCTGCAAGATCATGGATCACGCCATGAAGGTGGGCGCGCCGGTGATCGGCCTCAATGATTCGGGCGGCGCCCGCATTCAGGAAGGCGTCGCCTCGCTGGCCGGCTATGCCGAGGTGTTCCAGCGCAACGTCATGGCCTCGGGCGTGGTGCCCCAGGTGTCGCTGATCATGGGCCCCTGCGCCGGCGGCGCCGTTTATTCGCCGGCCATGACCGACTTCATCTTCATGGTGAAGGACAGCTCCTACATGTTCGTCACCGGTCCGGACGTGGTCAAGACCGTGACCCACGAAACCGTGACCGCCGAGGAACTGGGCGGCGCCGTCACCCACACCACCAAGTCGGGTGTGGCCGATCTGGCCTTCGAGAACGATGTGGAGGCCCTGCTGCAGCTGCGCCGCTTCGTCGACTTCCTGCCGTCGAACAACAAGCAGACGCCGCCGGTGCGCCCCACCCTCGATCCGGCCAACCGCGTCGAGATGTCGCTCGATACCCTGATTCCGGAAAATCCCAACAAGCCCTACGACATGAAGGAACTGATCCTGAAGGTCGTGGACGAAGGGGATTTCTTCGAGATCGCCCCCACCTACGCCGCCAACATCATCACCGGCTTCGGCCGTATGGAAGGGCGGACCGTGGGCTTCGTCGCCAACCAGCCCATGGTGCTGGCCGGCTGTCTGGATATCGATTCCAGCCGCAAGGCCGCCCGCTTCGTGCGCTTCTGCGACGCCTTCAACATTCCGCTGGTCACCTTCGTCGACGTTCCGGGCTTCCTGCCCGGCACCACGCAGGAATATGGCGGCATCATCAAGCACGGCGCCAAGCTGCTGTACGCCTATGCCGAATGCACCGTGCCCAAGGTGACGGTGATCACCCGCAAGGCCTACGGCGGCGCCTATGACGTGATGAGCTCCAAGCACCTGCGCGGCGACGTCAACTTCGCCTGGCCGTCGGCGGAAATCGCCGTGATGGGGCCGAAGGGCGCGGTGGAGATCATCTTCCGCCAGGATATCGGCGATGCCCAGAAGATCGCCGATCGCACCGAGGAATATCGCCAGAAGTTCGCCAACCCCTTCGTCGCCGGCCATCGCGGCTTCATCGACGATGTCATCCGTCCGCATGCCACCCGTCGGCGCATCTGCCGCTCGCTGGCCATGCTGCGCGACAAGCAGCTTGAAAATCCGTGGCGCAAGCACGGTAACATTCCGCTCTAAGGGGACGCCGCGATGTTCAAGAAAATCCTGATCGCCAACCGCGGTGAAATCGCCTGCCGCGTCATCAAGACCTGTAAGAAGATGGGCATTGCCACCGTCGCCGTCTATTCCGACGCCGACAAGGAAGCCCTGCATGTGCAGATGGCCGACGAGGCCGTGCATATCGGCGCCGCCCCTTCGGCCCAGTCCTATCTTCTCGCCGACAAGATCCTCGAAGCCTGCCAGCAGACCGGCGCCGAGGCCGTGCATCCGGGCTACGGCTTTCTGTCGGAAAAGCGCGAGTTCCAGGAGAAGCTGGCCGCCGCCGGGATCGCCTTCATCGGACCCGACGCCCACGCCATCTTCGCCATGGGCGACAAGATCGAATCGAAGAAGCTGGCCAAGGCGGCCGGCGTCTCCACCGTGCCCGGCTATATGGGCGTGATCAAGGATGCCGACGAGGCGGTGAAAATCGCCAAGGAAATCGGCTATCCGGTGATGATCAAGGCCTCGGCCGGCGGCGGCGGCAAGGGCATGCGCCTGGCCTGGAACGATCTGCAGGCCCATGAAGGCTTCATCTCGGCCACCAACGAGGCCAAATCCTCGTTCGCCGACGATCGCGTCTTCATCGAAAAGTACATCGAGCAGCCGCGCCACATCGAAATCCAGGTGATGGGCGATTCCCACGGCAACGTGATCTATCTGGGCGAGCGCGAATGCTCGATCCAGCGCCGCCACCAGAAGGTGATCGAGGAGGCCCCCAGCCCCTTCCTGACCGAGGCGGTGCGCAAGGCCATGGGCGAACAGGCCGTGGCCCTGGCCAAGGCCGTGGATTACAAGTCGGCCGGCACCGTCGAGTTCATCGTCGACGCCAAGCGCAACTTCTACTTCCTGGAGATGAACACCCGTCTGCAGGTGGAACATCCCGTCACCGAGCTGATCACCGGCCTCGACCTCGTGGAACTGATGATCCGCGTGGCCTACGGCGAAACCCTGCCGCTGACCCAGCAGGACGTGAAGCTGACCGGCTGGGCCATGGAAGCCCGCGTCTACGCCGAGGATCCCTACCGCAACTTCATGCCCTCCATCGGCCGTCTGACCCGGTACATTCCCCCGGCCGAGGGCCCCAACGTGCGTGTGGATACCGGCGTCTATGAAGGCGGCGAGATCAGCATGTACTACGATCCCATGATCGCCAAGCTGTGCTCCTACGGGCCGGTGCGCGAACTGGCCATCAGCAACATGCGCCAGGCCCTGGACGAATATTACATCCGCGGCCTCAGCCACAACATCCCGTTCCTGGCGGCGCTGATGGCGCATCCGCGCTTCGTCAAGGGCGAGCTCACCACCAACTTCATCGCCGAGGAATATCCGGACGGCTTCCATGCCGAGGATCTGCCGGTGGAGGATCCCCGCCTGCTGGTGGCCGTGGCCGCCTTCGTCAAGCAGAAGCTGGTGGAACGGGCCTGCTCCATCAGCGGCCAGATGCCCGGCCACGAGGTCAGCCCCGGCACCGAGTGGGTGGTGGTGTTCAACGGCACCAACTATCCCTACAAGATCAGCACCATCGAGGGCGGTTACGCCCTGGAGATGGGCGGTCCCACCATCACCATCACCTCGGATTGGAGCATCGGCCAGCCGCTGTTCCGCGGCGTGGTGACCGATGACAACAAGCATCACATCGTGGTGCAGGTGGACCGCAAGGGCCAGGGCTACCAGCTGTTCCACAACGGCAGCCTGGCCAATGTGGTGGTCTACAGCCCGCGGGGGGCCGAACTGGCCGCCCTGATGCCGGTGAAGGCCGCTCCCGACATGTCCAAGTATCTGCTGTCGCCCATGCCGGGCCTGCTGGTGTCGGTGGCCGTGACGGAAGGCCAGGAAGTGAAGTCGGGCGAAGTCCTGGCCGTGGTCGAGGCGATGAAGATGGAAAACATCCTGCGCGCCGAACGCGACGGCGTCATCGCCAAGGTCCACGCCAAGGCCGGCGACAGCCTGATGGTGGACCAGAAGATCATCGAGTTCGCCGACTGATCTTCTGCTCGGGAGACCGTCCATGTCCGATCTCCATACCCTCCGCGTCCGCATCGAAGGCAAGGTGCAGGGGGTATGGTATCGGGGCTGGACGGTGGAACAGGCGCGCGCCCGCTCCCTGTCGGGGTGGGTGCGCAACCTGTTCGACGGCAGTGTCGAGGCCCTGTTCTCCGGGCCGCGTCCGGCCGTGGAGGCGATGGTGGAGGCCTGCCGCCAGGGGCCGCCCGCCGCCCGCGTTCTTCGCGTCGAGGTTTCCCCCGACGACGCGCCGGAACAGACCGGCTTTTTCCAGCGCCATAGCCTATAGTGACCGGAAAGGGGGCCCCCCGTGATCCGGCTGCTGCTTTTCCTCTGCTGTCTGCTTCTGCCCGTCGCCGCCCAGGCCTCGGCCTGCGCCCAGCTGCGCCTGATGGTCGGCCCGGCCCGGCCCGGCTTCGTGCCCAGCTACCCCACCGCGCCGCCGGGGGTGCTGCAAAATGCCGCCTATCTCTACGATATCGATGCCGCCATCCTCGGCCTTGTCGCCTGCCATGACCGCACCCGCGCCCAGGCCCTGGGCCAGGCCCTGCTGTGGGCCCAGGACCATGACCGCTTCTGGCGCGACGGCCGCCTGCGCAACGCCTATCGCGCCGGCGCCTTGAGCGATCCCGTGGCCCTGCCGGGCTGGTGGGATCCCCAACAAAACCGCTGGCTGGAAGACCGCTATCAGGTGGGCAGCGACAGCGGCAACATGGCCTGGACCCTGCTGGCCCTGCTGGCCCTGGACGAGGGCCGGGATCTCCGCTTCCGCGCCGCCGCCCTGCGCCTGGGCCGCTGGATGCTGCGCTGGGAAAACCACAAGGCCCCCGCCGGCTTCACCGGCGCCACCCTGGGCTTTGAACCCGATCCCACCGTCCGTACCTGGAAATCCACCGAGCAGAACACCGATCTCGCCGCCGCCTTCACCCTGCTGGCCCGGCGCGACGCCGATCCGCGCTGGCGCCGGGCGGCGGCCACCGCCACCGCCTTCGTCGCCGCCATGTGGCGCCCGGCCTGCGGCTGCTTCGCCGCCGGAACCGGCCCCGACGGCGCCACCCTCAATCCCACCCTGGCCCTCGACGCCCAGGTCTGGCCACCCACGGCGCTGCCCGCGTTGCGCGCCAAACCGGTGTGGCCGTTGCTGGACCGGGTGTTCGCCATCCACGGCGGCCTGGCCTACGGCCCGGCCCGCGACGGCTTGTGGAGCGAAGGCACCGCCCAGGCGGCCCTGCTGGCCCGCCTCACCGGACAACGGCAACGCTATACATCCCTGATGGCCGCCCTGAACCGCCAGCAAGCCCCCGGCGGCGGCCTCTACGCCACCGACGCCGCCACCCTGCCCACCGGCTTCATGCTGGAAAGCGACCCCACCAAACCCCGCCTCTACTTCCACCTGCCCCACCTCGGCGCCACCGCCTGGGCCGCCCTGGCCGAGACGGGATGGAACCCCTTCACGCTGGGGAAGTAGGGCGGAGCGGGGCGGTGTGGCGCTGTGCTGTGCTGTGCTGTGCCGTCTATGCGGGCTGCCGCCCGCGCCCGCTTGGAGGCGCGGCCTCCAAACCTCGGGATGTTGAAGAATTTGGGCGGGACTTATACACGAAAAGCGTGAGCATTCGGGAAGGTGGTGACGGAATTTACGGGTTGTGCTGTCCCGACGCACTCCCATGCTGCTGCGTTTCGCTGGTGCCGAATGATACTCCGTCGGCCGCTTGCAGGAAGAAACCAATGGTCATGAGCACAAAACCGAGGGCCATCACCTTAGTACGGAATATTTTCGGTCGATTCTCGGCATGAAATATTAGCTTCTCAAGCCATTTTGGGAGATATGAGGTGATGAAGGCCCCAAGCATTCCAGATGAAATTATCAGAAGGAACGTCGAGAAAATGGTGAACGCCCCTTGTATCCATTGATGCCTTGCAAAGGCTGACCATGTTGAAGCAATTCCAGCTACTATTGAAAATAGCATTAGCCATAACACCATAAGGGCGATCCACGTCGAATGTAATGTATCTTGCAAGGGCGATTTGTTCTGTAAAGATTGCATTTGCAGGTAATACCAACCTGCACTGAATGAGACTCACAACGGGGATTCCCAAGACGGTCGGAATGTGAATCACTCTGGCAAACAGCTGGAGGTATGCCGTGGCAGCGCCGATCCCCCTTCGTCCTGATT
>JAJXUO010000105.1 GCA_021782815.1 Pseudomonadota bacterium | reverse complement strand
GTTTGGCGACGGGCGGCGGCGGCGACGCCAGGGGCGGCGGCGGCCAGGTGATCTCGCCCTCCTTGATCACGGTCAGCCCGCGAATGGCGTCGTCCTCCATGTTCACGAAGACGAAACCGTCCTTGGACTTGCACAGCTCCTCGACCAGACGCAGCAGATTGGTGGCGTAAAGGCTGGAGGATTGGCGCGCCAGCCGCGAGGGATAGTCGGTATAGCCGACGAGGATGACGCCGTTCCGCACCACCACCCGGCCGGGCTCGGTCAGTTCGCAATTGCCGCCCTGTTCGGCCGCCAGATCGACGATGACGCTGCCCGGCTTCATCGACCGCACCATCTCGGCGGTGATCAGGCGCGGCGCCGGTTTTCCGGGGATGAGGGCGGTGGTGATGATGATGTCGGCCTCCGCGGCCTCGCGGGCATACATGGCGCGCTGGGCGGCCTGGAAGCCCTCGCTCATCACCTTGGCGTAACCGCCGCCGCCGCCGCCCTCCTCGGCATAGTCCACGGCAACGAACTCGGCCCCCATGGAGCGCACCTGATCGGCCACCTCGGCGCGGGTATCGTTGGCCCGCACCACGGCGCCCAGCCCCACGGCGGTGCCCAGCGCCGCCAGGCCCGCCACCCCGGCCCCGGCCACGAACACCCTGGCCGGCGGCACCTTGCCGGCGGCGGTGACCTGACCGTTGAAAAAGCGGCCGAACTGGGCGGCGGCCTCGATAACGGCGCGATAGCCGGTGATGCCGGCCATGGAGGTCAGGGCATCCATCTTCTGGGCGCGCGACAATTGCCGCGGCAGGCAATCCAGGGCCAGCACCGTGGCCTTGCGCGCGGCCAGGGCCCGCATCAGCTCCGGGTTCTGCGCCGGCCAGACGAACCCGGCCAGCACCGCGCCCGGCTTCAGCCGGTCCACCTCGTCCGGGGTGGGCGGACGCACCTTGAGAATGAGATCGGCGGCCGCCCACAGCGACGCCGCCGAGGGCGCAATGGCGGCGCCGGCGGCGGCATAGGCCTCGTCGTAGACATCGGCGCCGTCACCGGCCCCGCTTTCCACCACGACGGCGAAGCCCAGTCCGATCAGCTTCGTCACCACGTCGGGCACGGTTGCCACCCGCCGTTCGCCGGGAAAGATCTCCCTGGGAATTCCGATGACCTGCGGCATGTTCCACTCCTTCGCGCATTCCCGGCGTTCGGGCGCACGGGCTCCCTTCCCGCCGCCCCTGATCAGGGGCGGCGGAGCCGGGCCGGTGCGCGACGGACGGGAAAATAAGGGCGGCGGGGCGGCTGGCCCCGCCGCGATCGGCTGCGTCAGTAAAAGCCCATCTTACTGTCAGTGGTGCTGATGAAGATGTTCTTGGTTTGTGAATAATGCGCCAGCATCATCTTGTGGTTTTCACGGCCGATGCCGGACTTCTTGTAGCCGCCGAACGGCGCGTGGGCCGGAAGCTGGTTGTAGGTATTGACCCACATGCGGCCGGTTTCCACCCCCTGCGCCACCTTGAGGGCGGTATTGAGGGTGCCGGTCCACACCGCGCCGCCCAGGCCGAATTCGCTGTCGTTGGCCATGGCGATCACTTCATCGGTATCGCTGAAGGGAATGACCACGCCCACCGGGCCGAAAATCTCCTCCTGGGCCACGCGGGCCTTGTTGTGGGCGGCGATCAGGGTCGGGCGCATGAAATTGCCCTTGGCCAGGTCGCCGTCGGTGATGCGGCTGCCGCCCACCAGCACCTCGCCCTCGCTGCGGCCCACATCCACATAGTTCAGCACCGTCTTGATCTGATGGGCGTTGACCAGCGGCCCCATCTGGGTGTCCTTCAGCCAGGGCAGATTGACGTTGACCTTGTTGAAGGCCGCCGTGATGTCGCCGACGAAGCGGTCATAGATGGACCGGTGCACGAAGATGCGCGAACCGGCGCAGCACACCTGCCCCTGATTGAACAGAATGCCGATCTGCACGCCCTCGATCATCTTGTCCCAGGGCGCATCGGGATAAATGATGTTGGCCGACTTGCCGCCCAGTTCCAGGGTGGCGGGAATGAGCTTCTTGGCCGCGGCCTCGGCGATGGTGTAGCCCACGTCGGTGGAGCCGGTGAAGGCCAGCTTGCGGAAGCCCTCGTGCTCCAGCATATAGGTGCCGGTGGTCGAGCCCTTGCCGGTAACGATGTTGACCACGCCGGGCGGCAGGATTTCGGCCATCAGCTTGCCCAGTTCCAGCAGGCTGAGCGAGGTGTCGGACGACGGCTTGATCACCACGCAATCGCCCGCCGCCAGGGCCGGCGACAGTTTCCAGGCCGCCATCAGGAAGGGGAAATTCCAGGGAATGATCTGCCCGACCACGCCCAGCGGCTCGTGCAGGATCATGCTCAGGGTGTCTTTGTCGATCTGCGCCACCGAGCCCTCGTCGGTGCGGATGGCGGCGGCGAAATAGCGGAAGTGATCGATGCTCCAGGGAATGTCCACCGCCAGGGTCTCGCGGATGGGCTTGCCGTTATCCAGGGTTTCCACCATGGCGAAATGCTCGGCCCGGGCTTCGATGGCGTCGGCGATCTTGTTCAGATAGCGGGCCCGCTCGGCGGGGCTGGTGTGTTTCCAGGTGGCGTAGGCCCGCCAGGCGGCATCCACGGCGGCATCCACGTCCGACTTGTCGGCATGGGCGCACACGGCCAGCTTTTCCCCGGTGGCGGGGCTTATGGCGGTGAAGGTGGCGCCCGAAGCGGCATCCACCCATTTCCCGTCGATCAGCAGCCGGTATTGCGCATCGAGATGTTTGCTCATGATCCACTCCTGCGTTCTTGGATTTCAGGCCGTCAGGGCGGCCTTGAACATGCCCACCACCTGTTCGTGGCTGGCAAGACGGGGATTGGTCAGCTGGCAGGCGTCCTTCTTGGCATTGCCGGCCATCACCGCCAGATCCCCTTCCTTCACCCCCAGTTGCGCCAGATTGCGCGGAATGCCCACATCGCGGGCCAAACGGCGAATGGCGGCAACGGCCGCCTCGGCGGCGGCGATGGTCGAAAGACCGGTGGTGGTCTCGCCCAGGGCCACGGCGATCTCGGCGTAGCGTTCGGGGCAGGCGATCAGATTGAAGACGCAGACCTCGGGCAGCAGCACGGCGTTGCACACGCCATGCGGCAGATTGTAGAAGCCGCCCAACTGGTGGGCCATGGCGTGCACATAGCCCAGCGAGGCGTTGTTGAAGGCCATGCCCGCCAGATATTCGGCGTAGGCCATTTTGTCGCGGGCCTCGATATTGCCGCCGTTGGCCACCGCCGGACGCAGCCAGCGGGCGATCAGCCGAATGGCGGCCAGGGCGCAGGCGTCGGTGATGGGGGTGGCGATGGTGGAGACATAGGCTTCCACCGCGTGGGTCAGGGCGTCCATGCCGGTGGCGGCGGTGAGCGACGGCGGCATTTCCACCATCAGCAACGGATCGTTGATGGCCACGTTCGGGGTGCAGCGCCAATCCACCAGGGCCATTTTCACATGGGTGTCGGTGTTGGTGATGATGCAGAACCGGGTCATTTCGCTGGCGGTGCCGGCGGTGGTGTTGACGGCCAGGAACGGCGGCATCGGCTTGGTGGTTTTGTCCAGGCCCTCATAGTCGCGGATATTGCCGCCATTGCCCACCACCATGCCCACGCCCTTGGCGCAGTCGTGGGCGCTGCCGCCGCCCAGCGAGACGATGGCGTCGCAGCCGCTGGTGCGGTAAAGGGTCACGCCGTCATGCACGTTCTTGTCGGTGGGATTGGGTTCGGCGCCGTCATAAACGGTGACCGCGAGACCGGCCGCTTCGATCATCGCCTTGACCTTGGCGGCGATGCCCAGCTTGACCATGCCGGCGTCGGTGCACAAAAACACGTGCCGGGCGCCCAGCGCCTTGGCCTGAGCCCCGGTTTCCGCCGCGCAACCAACGCCCATCAAGGCCACGGTCGGGGTGAAAAAGCCGAATGTTTGCGGTGCGAGGGCCATTATCGTCCTCCTTTGCAAGCGTGCCGCCCGCTCCTTTCGGAAAAGCTCCGCCCCCGACCGGCACGACATGCGACGGACTTGGAACAGGGGGCTGGGACGGGCACGCGGTTTCCTGGGAACCGCCGCGATACCGGACGAAGCGGCGCCGCGGGATTTCTCCTCAAGGAAACTATGGATTATTCGGAGGGATGGGGGAATTGAACTATGGTAGGGGGTGACAGCCGGTGGCGCAGCAGCGCGTAAAGCGAGTCCGGGGCCTGCGCCCCCTCCAGCACCAGCACCGGCAGGGTCTCGCCCAGCACCCGCCGCATCTGCTCGGCCGCCGCCCAGGCCTGGGCCCCGGCCAGCGGCGGGCCGATCAGCAGCAGATCCGGCCGTTGTCCCACCTCTTCGGCCACGGCCTCGGCATCGGCGCCGCTATCGACCTGGATGGGCAGGCAATGCCAGGCGCGGAGCCGCGCCGCCAGGTCGGCGCGCATCTCCGCGCCGCCCATCACCAGCACCAGCGCCCCGCCCAGATCCCCGCCCCGCGCCTCCGGCGGCACCTCCAGCGGCACCTCCACCGAAAAGCGCGCCCCCCGCCCTGGCCGCGTTTCCACGGCGATGCGATGTCCCAGCGCCTCGGCCAGGCGGCGGACGATGGACAATCCCAAGCCGTGCCCCACCTCGCCCTCGGGCAGGGGCTGATCGCCATGATGAAAATCCTCGAAGATCTCCTCCAGCCGGTCGGCGGCGATGCCGGGCCCGGTATCGATGACGTCGATGCGCGCCTGGCCGGCCCGGCGGCGCGCCCCCACCAGAACCCGTCCGCTCCGGGTATAGCGCAAGGCGTTGGACAGCAGATTGCGCAGCAGGCGGGCCAGCATGGCCGGATCGCTGCGCACCACCATCGCGCAGGGCAGCACCTTCAGCCCCAGACCGCGCCGCGCCGCCACCGGGGCGTAATCGGCCGCCAGGTCGGCCAGCAGATCCCCCAACACCACCGCCCGCGGCCAGACCGCCACGCCGCCGCTTTCCAGGCGCGACAGATCCATCAGATCGCGCAGCATGGTTTCCATGGTGCCCACCGCCCGGTCGATGCGCTCCAGCAGCGCCCCGCCGTCGCCGTCGGGACGGGCGCGCAGCATATCGAGAAACAGACGGGCCGCGCCCAGCGGCTGCAAAAGATCATGTCCGACATGGGCCAGGAGGCGGCTTTTGGCCCGGTTGGCCCGTTCGGCGGCATCGCGCGCCGCCGCCAGTTCGCCGTTCATGCGTTCGATGGCGCGCAGGCTTTCCCGCAGCTCGCCGGTGCGGCGGCGCACCATGCGCTCCAGGTCCACATTGGCGCGGAACAGATCGTAGGGCGTGGTCAGGGCGTTGGGAGCGCGCTCGGCCCGCTCGATGAGGGCGGCATTGATTTTTTCCAGCCGGACGATGCGGCGGCGCAGCGCCTCTTCCTCGGCCTCGCTCATCCGACCTCCTCCCCGCCCCGGCCGAAAGCGATGCCGGTGAAGGTGTTGTTGAGATGCAAGGCGTGGTACTGCTCGCCGTTGCTGTGGAAACCGGCCACGCCATAGCGCCGGAACAGGGCCGACAGCCGCCCGGCCAGGGCGTAACGCTCGGCCTCGCGGTGGCGTTGCAGGCAATCGAAGCCGATCACCCCGGCCAGGCCGCCCAGGGCGCCGTCCAGCGTCGCCAGGGTTTGCTCCAGGGTTTCGGCGATATGACCGGTATGGGCCAGGGTCAGCACCAGACCGTGATCGACGACGCCGTGAAACGTAAGACTGCCGTCGGCATTGCGCCGCAGGATCGAGCGGCAGAAATAGTCGTCGCCGCTTTTGATCAGCAGCAGATGTTCGGCGAAGGCGCGCTCGTCCAGGAGATCGGGGCGCAACCCCGCCGCCAGGGCGTAGGCGGTTCCGGCCGCCTCGCCGTTCAGCTCGCGCACGCGGCCGCTTTCGGGGTCGCAGTCGGTCACCACCAGTTTGCGGCCGGTGGGACGGAAATGATCGGATTTGAAGACACGGAACGGCAGGGAGGTGTTCAGCAGCACGATCAGTCCGGCCCCGCGCGCCACCACGCCGTCGCGGATGACGTAGCCGTCCGTCTCCGCCGCCGATCCCCCCACCACCGGCACCCCGGCCAGGGCCCGCTGCAACAGCGACAGCACCACCTCCTCGCGATGGCGGAAGCCGCCCAGCAGGGTCAGGGCGAACAGGCCGCCGCCCTCGCCGGACAGCCGCCCGCCCATATCCTGCAGCGACAGGATCACCTCTTGCGGCGCCACGTCGGGCAAGGCCGGCAGCAGCAGCGCGTCGCCCTGAAAACAGGCGCGGGACAACGCCACCGCCACCAAAGCGGGCGCGGGCGGCAGGCCCAGCCCGATGCCGCCCGCCACGGCGCAGGCCCCAGATCG
>JAJXUO010000040.1 GCA_021782815.1 Pseudomonadota bacterium | reverse complement strand
CCGTCTTCCGTCGAGGTGCTGACCACCGTCAGGGTGAAGTCGGCCGAGCTATGCGCGGGCGGGGTGATGGTCAGGCCGGAAAGCTGGTCGCTGGTCAAGGTCCAGGTGCCGTTGGCGTTCTCGCTGCCGTGGTTCAGCGTGGCGCCGCTCGGCACCCCGGAAATGACGATCTGGGAAATATGCTCGGTGGCGATGAGATCGGGGGCCGAGATGGTCAGCGCGATGGGCGTGTCTTCCGTGCCCGAGGCGGCACTCGCCGTCACCGCCGGGGTATCGGCCACCGCCTTCACGTCCACATTGAAATTCAGACTGTTGCTGGTGGTGGACACCGCCAGGGTATTGGGATCCACCTCCTGCGCCGTCAGGGTGGCGGTCAGGGCCAGACCGGCGGTGTGATCGGTGGAGGAATAATCGTTCCAGTTGGCCGGAGCCTGCACGTAAAGGCCATCGGCGCGGATCTCCGCCACTTCCGTCGCCGTGAAGGTCCAAACGCCGTTGGCATAGGTACCCACCGCCGTGCCGTTGCCCAGAGTGAAGTGGGAGTCGGCCAGGGCGCTGGTGGTGGCGGCATCGTGATTGCTGCCGATGGTCAAACCGGTCAGGCTGTCGTCGGTGGCGTTGGGCGCCATCTGCAGATGGATCTGGACGCGGTTGTCCTCCAGCCCCGACGACGGCGTTTCCGTGAGCGCGGGCGTGTAGACCCGGCCGATCACCTCCACCGGCACGGTGGAGGACACCGAGCCGCCCTCGATGGAGGTGACCGTTACCCCCAGGGTGAAATCGTGCGCATCATTCAGCGGCGGCTGAAGGGTCAGACCGGAAAGCTCGCCCTGGGTCAGCACATAGGTGCCGTTGCCATCGGAGCTGAGCACCGTATCGCCCGAGCGCAGCACCGACCCCGACGGCACGTCGGTCAGGGTGACGGTCAGAACATCCCCGGCCCCGTTCAGGGTGGCCACCGAGATGTTTAAGGGAATCCGGCTGTCTTCCAGGCCCGACTGATTGCCGCTCACGGTCAGTTCCGGAGCGGCGTAGGTCTGCGTGGCGATGGTGGTCGTGGCGGCGGCGGCGGTATCGCTGACCGCCGCCACATGGGTGGCAACGGCCGGGGCGGCGGCGGCGGCCGAAACCGCTCCCGTCGGCACCGCCGTGGACTGCGCCGGATGGGTTTGCACCGGCGTCACCTCGTTGACCACCGGCACCGCCCCCAGCGCCACCTGCAGACCGGTGGCCAGATTGGCGTTGAACTGCGGCGCGGTTTCGGTGGCTTGCGTCGTCGTGATGGTGATGGGCTGCGACGGCGCCACGTCGGCCACCGTCACCGGGGTGCTGAGACCGGGCGAGGTCTGGATGGGGGCGGCCCCCACGATATCGGCGCCCTGGGTCGCCACCGGCGAGAAGGTCAGCTCGCCCTGATGGATCACCGACATCTCGTTGGACATGCCGCTCTGGCTGGGATCCGCCACCCGCTGCTGCTCGGCCGCGGGCGGCGCGCTGTTCGCCGGCGTCGACAACACCGTCAAATCATCGAAAATCGTCCGGCTGTCGCCTTCGCCATCCGCAGTGACGTTGAGATCCTCGGCCATGGCCCATATCCATCCCAGTTAGCCTACCCAAACCATAGTATCATTGCAAAAATGACTTTCGAGTAAAAAAATGCATGCCAATCAATGAAAAAATCAGAAACATGCGGTAACACGCCATCCGACAGCCATCTTACGGCGGGAGCCGTTCAAACTTTCAGATGAATACACAGAAATACTCACAAAGATTATTAATACTACATATTTTTCATACATAAAATTCCAGGTAAACTGCAAAAGAAGGCAAATGATGAAAAATCATGAGATAAATTCCCATAAAATTAACCAGAAAAATAATGCGCTTTTGCATGCAAACGATTTGTGCGCGCACGGTCTAAGGGAAAAGCAATCTGGCAATTTCCAAGAGGCTATAACACTTTATACCCAGGCGGCGGCGATGGCGCCGCAAGCCCCCATGCCGCACATTTGTCTGGGCGTCGCCTTTGAAGCCCTGGGGCAATACGGCCCGGCCGCCGATTGCGCCCGCCGGGCCATCGCCCTGGGCGCCGATCATCCCCATGTCTGGCGCAATCTCGGTATCGCCCTGCAAAAAGCGGGACGGATGGACGAGGCCATCGCCGCCCTGCGTACCGCCCTGTCCAAGGATCCCGCCGACCGGGAGAGCAGCATTGCCCTGGGCATCGCCCTGCTGCTGGACGGCCGCATGGAGGAAGGCTGGCATCATTACGGCAAATACCGGACCCAGGCCGGTTACAAGGATTTCCACGGCTTTCACGGCCGTTTCTGGCGCGGCCAGCCGCTGGCCGGCGCCGAATTGCAGGTATTCGCCGAACAGGGCCTGGGCGATACCCTGCAATTTTCCCGCTTCCTGCCGCCGCTGCTGGAGCGCGACGATCTTAAAGCCGCGCCGCGACGCCTGCGCTTCCGCGTCCAGCCCGAACTTCTGGCCCTGTTCCAGGCCTCCTTCCCCGCCATCATCGTGGAACCGCGCACCGCGCCGCCACCGCCGCCGGATGGCTGGCAATGCCCGTTGCTGGCCTTGCCCGGTCTGGAACGGATGGCGCTGGACCGCCTGCCTCCCGCCCCCTACCTCCGTCCGCCCGAAGCGGCCTTGCGCCGCTGGCAAGACCGCCTGCCGCCGATACCGGGGCAAAAGCGACTGGGACTGGTCTGGACGGGCAATCCCCGCAATCCCACCAATCCTCTGCGTTCGGTCCCCCTGGCGCCCCTGGCCGCCCTGCTGACCGGGCTGACGGGCTGGCGCATCCATTCCCTGCAACCGGGCCAGGGCCAGGCCTTCCGCCAGGCCTTCCCCCAGGGGATCGATCCCAGCGACGCCTTCCATGATTTCGCCGAAACCGCCGCCTGCATCGCCCAGCTCGACGCCTGCGTCACCGTGGATACCGCCGTGGCCCATCTGGCCGGAGCCCTGGGCAAGCGCCTTTATCTGCTGCTGCCCTTCGCCCCTCCCGACTGGCGCTGGCAGCGCCTGCGCGCCGACAGCCCATGGTACGGCGCCACCACCCTCATCCGCCAGCCCGCCCCCGGCGACTGGGACACCCCCCTGGCCGACCTGGCCCGGCATCTGCGCCAAGGGTGATCCCGGCGCAAGAAAGCGCTACCCTTGCCGGCCGGCGCGGGTACAATCGCCCCATCATGCCGCGCCCACGCCAACTGGATCTTCTGGACCGCCCCAGCGGCCGCACCGCCATCATCACCGCCTCCGGCTTCGTGCTGGATCTGGCCGCCCCCGACGCCGACGGCCTGCCGGTGGAGGATATCGCCCGCGCCCTGGCCTATCAGCCGCGCTGGTGCGGCGCCACCCGCCAGTTCTATTCGGTGGCCGAGCACAGCGTGCTGGTCTCGAAACTGGTGCCCGACGATTTCGCCTATCACGGCCTGTGGCACGATTGCGTGGAGGCCATTTCCGGCGACTGGCCCTCGCCCTTGAAGGTGCATCTGGGCCGCGACATGCTGCGCCGCAAACTGGCGCCGCTGGAGGCCGCCTTCGAGCGGCGATTCGGCTTTCGCGGCCATCTGATCGAGGTGAAAAAGGCCGATCTGGTGGCCATGTCCACCGAACGGCGCGATCTTTTGCCCCCGGCCTGGATGGATTGGGGCCATCTGCCGCCGCCGCATCCCGAGCCCATCCGCCCCATCGGCCCCGATGCCGCCTTCGCGCTGTTTTTGCAACGCCATGCCGAACTGCGCCACCAGGCCGAAGCCCCCAGCGGGCCGGTCTGACTCCCCTCACCGCACCCTCCTGAACCTTCCAGGGAAAGACCGGAACCGATGACGAACCAACAGGCGGCCGCGCAGGAACAGAACCGCCGGGCCATCGCCCTCTGTGCGGCGGGGGAATGGGGACAGGCCCTGACCGCCCTGCATGCGGCGCTCACCCAGGACCCGGGCAACGCCCTTTATTATCACAATCTCGGCATCGTCCTGCGCAAGCTCGGCCACGGCGAGGACGCCGAGCAGGTGTTCGCCGTGGCGGTGCAACTGGCCCCCGCCTATGCCGAGGCCTGGGGACAATTGGCCCGCGCCCGCATGGAACTGGGCCGCCTGGCCGAGGCCGCCCAGGCGGCGCTGCGGGCGGTGGAGCTGGAACCGGGGCGCCCCTTTCATTACCGCACCCTGGCCGGGGTGCGCAGCTTCAGCGCCGACGATCCTTATTTCCACGCCATGCGCGCCCTGGCGGCGCGCGAGGAGGATTTTCCGCTTCAGGAACGGCTGGAACTGCACTTCGCCCTGGCCAAGGCCTGGGAGGATGCGGGCGATCCCCGTACCGCTTTCGATCACCTGCTGCGCGGCAACCGGCTGAAGCGGCAAAGCGTGGAGTATGACGAGGCCGCCGAGCTGGAGCGCTTCGCCCTGATCGAACGCACCTTCACCCCCGCGCTGTTCCAGCGTCTGGCCGGTCAGGGTGACGACCGGGCGGCGCCCATCTTCATTCTGGGCATGCCGCGGTCGGGCTCGACCCTGGTGGAACAGATCCTGGGCGCCCACCCCGACGTAGCGGCGGCCGGCGAACTGGACAGCTTCGCCCATGCCGCCCGCACGGCGCTTCAGGGCGGCTACCCCGAGGCGGTGCCGGACCGGGGAGCCGAGGGCCTGCGGGCGGTCAGCGACGCCTACCTCACCCGCGCGCCCAGCGAATCCCGGCTGGGCGAGCGGTTTTTCACCCATCGCCCCACCGACAAGATGCCCAACAATTTCGTCTATGCCGGACTGATCGCCCTGGCCCTGCCCCGGGCGCGCATCGTGCATACCCGCCGCGATCCTTTGGATACCTGCCTGTCCTGCTTCAGCAAGCTGTTCACCGAAGGCAACGAATTTTCCTGGGACCTGGGCGAACTGGGCCGCTATTACCGCGCCTATGTCCGGCTGATGGAGCATTGGCGCCGGGTGTTGCCGGAAGGCCTGCTGCTGGACGTGACCTACCGCGACGTGGTGGACGATCTGGAAGGCCAGGCCCGCCGCCTGCTGGAGCATTGCGGCCTGGACTGGACCCCCGCCTGCCTGGAGTTCCATCAGGCCACAAATCCGGTGCGCACCGCCAGCTGGGCGCAGGTACGCCAGCCCATCACCCGCAGCCGCCTCGACCGCTGGCAGGCCTACGGCGACCGCCTGGATCCGTTGCGGGCCGCCCTGGGCCAGGACCCGGCCTGACGCCGGAACCCTGTCCCGCAAGAAAAACAACACTTTCAGCGGAGCATTCGATATATATATGTGCTCAAGGGTATAAACTCCACCCCGACCCCAGGGTTTCATCACCCGCCCGGCTATTGGTTCCAAGCCCGGGCGGAGGAAGATGAGCAACCGATAAATAAAATGGGCCGGGATAAAACAAGAAAAACTGTCTCTTTGATGGAAATAGAACTTTGAGTACCAACGACGCCCTGCAGGCAGACCCGCAATTATTGTGTCTGAGCCAGTTCAACAAGTCCGTTCTCGTTGTTGACGACATCGACTATATGCGCAAGCAGATCTCCCACATCTTGCGCAAGGTGGGCATTACCAACATCACCGAGGCCGACGAAGGCGGCAAGGCCTTCCAGATCCTGCGGGCGGCTCCCGAGGTTTACGGCCTGGTGATCAGCGACCTCGACATGAACCCCACCAACGGCATGCATCTTCTGCATATCCTGCGCAAGGACAACATTACCCCGGCGCCGGTGCGCAATATTCCCTTCATCATGCTGACCAGCGACGGCACCCAGAAAACCGTGGCCGACATCCGCCGCGCCGGCGCCAACGGCGTGGTGCTGAAGCCTTTTACCGGCGCCATCCTGCTGAAAAGCACCGCCCGGGTGTTATCGCCGCTGGCAAGCTGAATCACGTCAGGGCATAAACCCGCAGACGATGGCCATCGGGATCACGGGCCACGAAGGTGCGGCCGAAATCGAGATCGCTGGGCGGCAGGGCGATGACGGCGCCCCGGCTCCACCATAGGGCGCACAGGCGGTCCACCTCGGCCGCCTCCGCCACCTGGAACCCCACTTCGCTGCCGCCGCCCGGCGCCAGCGGCGCCGGTTCCACGCCGCCCCGCCCCCACAGGCCCAGACCCAGCCCGGACGGCAAGATGAACAGGGCGAAAGTAGGGCTTTGCTCCACCGGCTCCAGGTCCAGCAATCCACCATAAAAACGGGCGCTTTCCGCCGGATCGGCGACGTACAGCAGGACAGTGTTGATCTTGGTCATCCTCGGCTCTCCCAAAGCGATTGGAGAGGCCGGTTTAGGCCGGACCGCTGTCAGATTCCGGCAGCATCATGGCGTGGAAGGCATCCCCTCCCGCAGCCGCCAGGCCTTCAACAGGGCGGCGCGGCGTTTGGGAAAGCCTTCGTCGCGCGGCGTGGCCGCCAGAATGCGGTCGGTGCGGAAATGGCGGAAATCGCCGCGCAGTTCGCACCAGCCCAGCAGCACCCGCACCTGATCGAAGAACGCCAGCCCGAACGGCCAGATCACCCGCCGCGTTTCCCGTCCCGCCTCGTCGCGGTAAAGCAGATCAAGCTTGCGCTCGGCGCGGATGGCCCGGCGCAACAGCGCGGGATCCACGGTTTCCGGCGGTCGCGGCGCCCCCGGCCCCACCAGCAGCCCGGTATCCTCCAGATCCGTCCGCAGGGCGGCCGGCAATCCGGCGGCGATGCGGGCCAGGGCGCCCCGCGCCGCCCGCCCCAGGGGATCATCGGCGCGGTCGGCCACCCAGCGCATCCCCAACACCAGGGCTTCGATCTCCTCGGGTGAGAACATCAGGGGCGGCAGCAGATAGCCGGGCCGCAGCACATAGCCCACCCCCGGCTCGCCCTCGACGGTGGCGCCCAGGGCCTGCAAACTGGCGATATCGCGATAGAGGGTGCGCAGGCTGACGCCGGTTTCCTCGGCCAGACGGCGGCCGCTGACCGGATGGCGATGCCGCCGCAACACCTCGAGCAGGCTCAGCAGGCGTTCGGAGCGCGACATTCAGCCAATCAGCCCAACAGGCGCGCCAGCAGGCCGCTGCGCCACACGGCGGCGGCCACCGCCGCCACCAGCGCCAGAAACAGCATCACCCCCCAGGGCTGGCGTTTTTCGGCGAAGGGATCGCTCAACGAGCGCTCGGCCCCCTCGGGCAGACGGGCCAGGGTGGTCAGCGACCCGCCGAAGGGCACATTGATGCGCACCCGGGCGTTGACGGCCCAGCCGGTGGCGTCGAGCACCGGCGCCAGGCTGCGCTGGCGCAGCTTCAGGTAGGCCACCAGCATGGCCGGGCCCGAGGCCGCCAGTACCAACCCGGCCAGAGCCAGGGGCATTTGCCACCAGGTCAGGCGCAAAAAGCCGGTGACCACCGAGGCCAGGGCGGTGCCGATGGCCCCCACGGCCAGGCCGATGGCGGCGAAAATCCCGGCGAAGCGACCGACGTCGAACGGCGCCGCCGCCTCGGCCTTCTTCGCCGCCGGGGGCGCCAGCGACGCCGGCAACGCCTGCAGGGCCGCCAGTTTTTCCAGCTGCTCGTTGATCAGCCGCGCCGCCTTGCGGTAGGGCGACCAGAAGGCCTGGCGCAGGCTGATGGGATGATCGACGATGCGCACGATGGTGGCATCCCAGTCGCGGCCGTCGCGGCTGTAGAACACGCCGTTACGCCCCACCATCAACTGGTCGGAATCCCCGGCGGTAAAGGCGGCGACGATAGTCATTTTCTCGTCGCTGCCCTGACGGCGGCAGGCGCAATAGACCAGATACATCTGCGACAGCGTGGCCAGAACGGCATGCGCCGCCGCATCGCCCACCCGCACGCAAAGATCGGCGCTGCGCCCATCCAGATAAAGGGTTCCGGCCAGGAACACCGCCTGATTTTTTCCGGCGTAGAAATCGCGGAACGACACGAAATTATTGAGCAGGCGATGCAGCCCCAGTTTCAGGCGGATCAGCCGTTCCACCTCCTGGATGGCCGCCATCTCGTCCTCCAGGGCCTTGTCGGCAAGGATCAGGGCGTCGAGGGCCGCCTTGCCGTTTCCGGCGTTGATCTCCTCCAGCCGCGCCGCGCCCAGGGCCGCCACCGGCGTTTCCGGCCGATCCGCCGCCCAGGCCAGGCGGGGCGCGTAGCGGCGCAGGATCTCCTCCCAGTCGGCGGCGCCCAGCATCGTGCGCGGCCCCAGCAACGGCTCCACGCACTGGCGGTAAAAGCGCCGCAAACGCTCGCTCCAGGCCGGATTCACCCCCACCTCCAGCGGCAGCGCCGCCTCGGCGGCGATTTCGGCCAGCGGCAACGGCTCCAAAAGCTCCAGACTGCCCGCCAGATCCTTATCGGCCAGTTGCCCCAGAAGTTCGGGGCCGGGATTGAGGGTGGCGGCGGCCTCGCGGCGATAGGCGGCCAGACGGCAGCGCAGAAAGAAACCGTCGATCTTCTCCCGCACCGCCAGCAAGGCCTCGGTCCCCTCGGCGTCGCCCTCCAGGCCGCGCTCGGCCTCCCGCCAGGCGGTCAGGCGGGCCAGATCGCCGAAGAAGCCATCCACCTTGCCCTGGCCGACACCGGGAGCGCCCGAACGGTCGGGCTCGGACCCCAGACAGGCGATGATATCCTCGATCAGGGCGCGGCTGGCCGCATCGTCGCCGGCGGCCTCGACCGGCACCACCCCATCGCCGTTGAGGCTGGTGGCGTTGAAGATGGTTTCGGTATCGAGCACGTCGGCCAGGCCGATCTCCCCGGCCTCGGCCTTGCCGAGATTGGCCAGGATACGCCGGGCCGAGGCCAGGATGCGCGCCCCCTGCGGCGCATCGCCGTTGACGGCGTCCAGCCGCAGGGTGTCGCCGGGCCGCACCAGTTCCTCGGGCGCGCGCAGCACCGTTTCCAGCCAGGCGATTTCCCCCAGAATGTCGGCGGCGCGCACCCGGCCGTCATTGTCGCGGTCCAGCATGCGCAGGGTGTCGCGGTCGAATTCCAGCCCCTCCACCGGGCAGGCCAGGGCCACCCACAATTTCTGATCCAGATCCTTCAGGGCCAGAATGTCGGCGCCGGTTTCGATGCGCACCTGATCGAAACCGCCGGCCCGGAAAAACCGCATGGCCTGTTCACTCATCTGCATTCCCCTCGTGCCGCACGACCCGGGCATTGTGGCCCGACCTCCGCGCCCCTGGCAAGACAGGCGCTCACCCCTTGCATCCGATGCAGTTTCGATATATCTATTTATCGATATAACGAAACTGCATCGGAGTCCCCCCATGTTTCCCCTCTTCGCCGCGGGCGGCGGCCATCAACGGCGGCAGCGGCGCCGCTGCCGCCATCACGTCCTTCGTCCTGAAGGTGCCGTCGCCATGCCGCCAAGGTCCGATCCGCGCCCCGTGGCCTCCCGCGCCCCGGCCCCCGCCCCCATCCGTCTGTTCGTCTGCATGGGGCGCGACTGCCGCGCCGAACGTGGCGGCACGCCGCTGATCGAGGCGGTGCGCCACAGTCTGGCTGAGGCCGGAGCGGCCGCCGCCCATCTCAGCGCCCTGTCCTGTCCCTGTCTCGACCGTTGCGAGGACGGTCCCCTCATCCTGGCCTATGGCGGCGAGGCCGCCGCTTTGACCCGGCCGCCCACCGGCCCGCAGGCGCCGCAGCCGCTGGCCATCTTCACCCATGTGCGGCGTGATCAGCTTCCCGCCCTGATCACCCGCCTTCTCTCCGCGTAACCCCAAAGGGAGGTTTTCATGTTCGACTGTCGATCAGGCCGCATGCACGGCCAATCCACCCCCGCCTGCCGCCATGCCCGCGGCGAACCCTGGCCCGGCCGCGAACACGGCCTGGGGCACGGCCATCATGGACGCGGACGCGGCGGCCGCCTGGGGCGTCTGTTCGAGCACGGCGATCTGCGTCTGGCGCTGCTGCGCCTGATCGCCGACAAACCGCGCCATGGTTACGAACTGATCAAGGCCATCGAGGAAATGACCGGCGGCGCCTACAGCCCCAGCCCCGGCAGCATCTACCCGGCCCTGACCCTGCTGGAGGAGCAAGGGCTGGTGCGGGTGGAGCCGTGCGAAGGCGGCAAGAAACTGCACAGCCTGACCGACGAGGGCCGCGCCCAACTGGAAGAGAGCGGCGCCGTGGTGGAAGCCATGCTGCGGCGGATGGAACAGGCCGGCAACCGCCTGGCGCCGCCGGCGCCGCGAATCGTCCGCGCCATGGAGAATTTGAAACTGGCCCTGCGCCTGCGCCTGGACGGCGCGGACCTGAGCGACGCGCAGATCCAGCGCATCGCCGATCTCCTCGACGCCGCCGCCGGGCAGATCGAACGGACCTGAGCGCCATGGACGGCTGGATCCGAACCCGGTTGCGGCATCTGGCCACCGCGGGAGCCCTGGGCCAGGCTCCCGCGCCGCCGCCCGTGACGACGGAAGCGAAACCGGCACAGACGAAACCGGCGGAAACGGCGCCCGTCCCGCCAACATCACCACAAGCCACACCCTAAGATGTATTTTACCGCCGCGCTCCGCTTTGTATGCTCGCGGAAAGAGCAATCGGAGGCGAGCATGACCGGCATTACCGAAATTTACCGTTCCCTGTTGTCGCAGTTGAACATCACCTGGCCCACCACCGCCGATATTTCCCTGACGGGCGCCGATCCGGTGATCAATTCGGTGTTTCGCATCGGCGAATGCACGGCGGCGGTGCTGGGGGCCCAGGCCGCCGGCGTGTGCGAGGTTTGGCGGCGGCGCACCGGGCATCGCCAGAGCGTGTCGGTCGACGCCGTGGCCGGGGCCCTGGCCGCCTACAGCGTGGGCTATCAGTCGCAGCACGGCTATGCCATCCCCCAGCCCGAGCCCTCCTATCCCCTGGTGCAGCTCTACCCGGCGCGCGACCGCCGCTGGATCATGGTGCACGGCGCCTTTCCGCTGCTGCGCAACGGCCTGTTGAGCCTGCTCGACTGCACCATGGACCCCGCCGACATCGCCAACAAGATCGCCGGCTGGGACGCCTTCGCCCTGGAGCAGGCCATCGCCGACCAGGGCCTGTGCGGCGCGGCGGTGCGCACCGCCGAGGAATGGCGGAGCAGCGAACAGGGCACGGCGGTGGCCGCCACCCCGCTGATCGAGGTGATCAAGATCGGCTCATCGGCGCCCGAGCCCTTCGCCCCCCTGCAGGCCGGGGAGCAGCCGCTGTCGGGCTTGCGCATCCTGGATCTGACCCATGTCATCGCCGGCCCCACCCTGGGCAAGACCCTGGCCGAACAGGGCGCCGAGGTGATGCATATCACCAGCCCCACCCTGCCCGCCCTGCCGCCATTCGATGTGGATACCGGGCACGGCAAGCTGGAGGCGCTGCTGACCCTGACCAACGCCGCCGATGCCGCCACCTTGCGCGGCCTGATCGGAGAGAGCGACGTTTTCGTGGAATCCTACCGCCCCGGCGCCATGACCCGGCTGGGCTTCTCGCCGGAAAACGTGGCGGCGCTGCGTCCCGGCTGCATTTATGTTTCGGTCAATTGCTACGGCTGGGCCGGGCCCTGGCAATACCGCCCCGGCTGGGAACAGCTGGCCCAGGTGGCCACCGGCATGACCGCCGCCCAGGGCACCTTCGACAATCCGCAGCTGCAGCCGGTTTATCCCAACGACTATGTCACCGGCTTCCTGGGAGCGCTGGGCACCCTGATGGCGCTGCTGCGCCGCGCCGAGGAGGGCGGCTCCTACCATGTGCGGGTTTCGCTGTGCCGCACCGCCATGTGGATGCAGGACCAGGGCCGGGTGGACAAAGCCCTGCTGCCCCCCGCCCCCATCGATCCGGCGGTGATCGCCGGTTATCTGGAAACCCGCGACAACCCGGCCTTCGGCCCCCTCACCTTCCTCGGACCGGTGCTGCGATACCAGAAAACCCCCTCGGCCTGGAGCCGCCCCACCCTGCCGCTGGGGGCCGATCTGGCCCGCTGGCCGCGGACCGGCGAAGAGACCGCCCATCGCCGCCATCACCGTCAGGCGGCCTGGCATCCGGCCGAAAAGATGCCGTAACCCGAACGCCTCATACCGAATTGCGGTGATCGGACCCGATCACCGCGCCATCAGGCGCGCGTCGTCTTGCTCCTAACCGGCGTCGCGATGAGCCAAGCTCATCACGACTTGGTATAACCCTCCAGGCGGGAGCGGAGCCAGGTTCGCAGCTGCTGGCCGGACAGGGCGCCGCTCTGGCGGGCGATTTCCCGCCCGCTCCTGAACAGCACCAGGGTGGGAATGGCCTGGATGCCGTAGCGGGCGGCCAGGCCCTGTTCGGCCTCGGTATCCACCTTGGCGAAACGCGCCAGGGGCTCCATGTCGCGGGCGGCGGCCTCGAATACCGGGGCCATGGCCCGGCAGGGCCCGCACCATGCCGCCCAGAAATCCACCAGAAGCGGCAGCCCGGCCGCGGCATGGCGCTCGAAACGCCCGGCATCGAGGGTGATGGGACGGCCGGTGAACAACGGACCGCCGCAGCGCCCGCATTTGCCGCCCTCGCCCAAACGGGCGGCGGGCACGCGGTTCAGCGTATCACAATGCGGACAGGGAATGACGAAGCTTTCGGCCATAATTCTTACCCCTTGCCGAACCCGCCTTGGGCCACCAGGGCGGCAAAGACCTCGGCGGACACCGGCGGGCTGAAATAGTAGCCTTGAATTTCGTCGCAGCCCTCGGCGCGGAGAAAGTCCAGCTGCGGCCGGGTTTCCACCCCTTCCGCCACCACGCGCATGCCCAGGCTTTGCGCCAGGGAAATGATGGCCCGCACCACCGCCCCGCCGGTTTCCCGGTTCGCCGCCTCGCCCTGAAGCTCGCGGATGAACATCTGATCGATCTTCAGACTGTCGATGGGCAGATTGCCGAGATAGCCCAGCGAGGAATAACCGGTGCCGAAATCATCGATGGCGATGGAAACCCCGAGCGCGTTCAACTGATCGAGCAACGCCCGCGCCTCCACCAGATTGCTGATCAGGGCGCTTTCGGTGATTTCGATTTCCAGATACTCCCCGGCAAGCCCGCTTGTGGCCAGGGCCTTGCCCACGGCGGCCAGCGGGTCGCCGCGCTGGAACTGGATGGGCGACATGTTGACGGCCAGGCGCAACGGCGGAAATCCCGCCTCCAGCCATTGGCGCATCTGCCGGCACGCCGCCGCCAGCACCCACTCCCCCAACGGCACGATCAGGCCGCATTGCTCGGCCAGGGGAATGAATTCGGCCGGTCCGACCACGCCGCGCTCGGGATGGCGCCAGCGCAACAGGGCCTCCATGCCGCAGATACCCCCGTCGGCCGCCGCCACCTTGGGCTGATAGACCAGATAGAACTGGTCGCTCTCCAGCCCCTGGCGCATGTCCTCCTCCAGCTGCTTGCGCTGGCGCATCCGCAGATCCATGTCGCGCTGGAAGAACGAACAATGGCCGCGCGTTTCCCCCTTGGCCTGATACATGGCCATCTCGGCATTGCGCAGCAGCGAGTCGGGAGTGTCGCCGTCGGAAGGGAACAGGGTGATGCCGACGCTGGCCATGGTATGGATGGGGCGATCATCCACCAGCACCGGCGGATCCAGCGAGGCCAGCAGCCGTTCGGCCAGAATATGGGCCTCGGCGGGGCCGCCCACCGGGCTTTGAATCACCGCGAACTCGTCGCCGCCCAGGCGGGCCAAAAGATCGCCTTCGCGGATATGCAGCGACAGCCGCCGCGCCACCTCGCGCAGCACCCGATCCCCCACCGGATGCCCCAGCGTATCGTTGATCAGTTTGAAATTATTGAGATCCAACAGATGCACCGCCACCTGGTGCCCGAAGCGGCGGGCTTCGGTAAGCTCGTATTCCAGCCGCTCGTGGAACAGGGTGCGGTTGGGCTGGCCGGTCAGCAGATCATGGGTGGACATATGCAAAAGGCGTTCTTCCGCCTGCTTGCGCTGGGTGATGTCCTCGACGATGCCGTGCCGCATCTGGCCGCCGTCCGGCAGCGCCTCGGAATGCGACTGGATGCGCAGCCACAGGGGCTCCCCGTCGCGCAAGGCCCGTCCCTCCCACAGGAAATCCGTCTGCATGGCCACGCAGGCCTCCAGCAGGCGCTGATAAGCCTCCCGCTCCTCGGGATGGATCGCCTCCCGGGTCAGCACCGCGCTCGCCACCCCCGCCTCCCAACGATCGCCCAGCAAATCGCGGAATTTCGGGCTGATATAGGTGAACACCGGTTCCTCTCCCGGCACACAGCGAATTTGATAAACGCCCACCGGAATGTTTCTGACCAGCCGGTCGTACTGTTCCTTGCTGCCGCGCAGTTCCCGGGTGCGCTCGTCCACCATGCTTTCCAGGCGGGTGCACAAACGGGTCAGCGCCAGATGGGTGCTGACCCGGGCCAGCAGTTCCTCGCGCTGGAAAGGTTTGGTGACGAAATCCACCGCCCCCAGGGCGAAGCCTTCCACCTTGTCGTCGATATCGGCGAGGGCGGTGACGAAAATGATCGGCACCTCGCGGGTGGCCGCGTCGGCCTTCAAACGGCGGCAGACTTCGAAACCGTCGATGCCGGGCATGCGCACGTCCAGCAGCACCAGTTCGGGCGGGTCGGCCAGGGCGGCGCGCAAGGCCAATTCGCCGCTGATGGCCGAACGCACGTCGTAGCCTTCCGCCCGCAACAGATCGGTCATGTATTTGAGCGAGGCCGGTGTATCGTCCACCGCCATGATTTTTCCAGGCGAGGTCATGGGCTCGTCCCCTCAATCAGAGCTATGCTGGATGATCTGGACTTCTCCCGCAAAAGGACCGCCCCCAACCAGGGCCATTATCTCCCCGCAAGCCCCATGCTTCAACCGGCAACAGACTCCAATCCCGCCAGAATGGCCGGATAATCGAACTCTCCGGCCAATCGCGTCAAACTGCGGGCCAGCATTGGATCATGCGCCGCCACCTGTGCGATAGCCGCGCCGATGCTTTCGCTGTCCAGGCTTTCCACCGCGCTCCGCAGTCCGGCGCGCACAGAGGACGGCAAAGCCGCCAGCGCGGCGGAGGGCAGAAGCGCCGGCGCGTCCTCCTCCACGGTATCGCCATAGACGAAGACCAGGCCCAGCTGCGCGGCCAGGCATTGGTAAATCTCCTCGGGGCGATAGGGCTTGCGCACGAAAGCATCCAGCCCCGCCTCCATCAGTTCCTGGCGCTGCTCCTCGAAGACCGAGGCGGTCACCGCCACGATCTTCACCTTGTCGCCTCCGGGCAACCGCCGGATGCGGCGCGCGGCCTCCACCCCGTCCATCACCGGCATGCGGCGATCCATCCAGATGAGCTGCGGATGCCAGTCGGCGAACAGAGCCAGACACTCTTCGCCATTGGCCGCCACCCTGGTTTCCAGGCCGATTTCGTCCATCAGGCTGGTCAGCAGCCGTTGATTGTCGGCTTGATCCTCGGCGATCAGGATGCGGACGACGGGCTGGCCGGGCGCCAGGCCCAGGATGGGCCGCGGCGCCGCCGAAGAGGCGTGCGGCGCCGTCTCGCCCTCGGCCACCGGTTCGAACGGCAGTTCCACCCGGAAGACCGATCCCCGGCCGGGCTGACTGCGCACGCCGATGGAACCGCCCATGAGTTCGACGAACTGGCGGGTGATGGCCAGACCAAGGCCGGTTCCCTCGGTGGTATCCCGCGCCTCCAGTTGCACGAACGGCTGAAACAGCCGCGCCTGGTTGTCGGGGCTGATGCCGGGGCCGGTATCCTCCACTTCGATGATCAACGGCGCCGGAACCGCCGCCCCCGTGCCCAGCCGCAGCGTCACTCCGCCCTGTTCGGTGAATTTCACGGCGTTTCCCACCATGTTGACCAGAATCTGCCGCAGCCGCGCCTCGTCGCCGCGCATGAAGCGGGGAAAGGACGAGGATTGATCCAGCAGCAGGGACAGCCCCTTGGTCTCGGCGCGCAAGCGCATCATGTCGACGACGTCGCGCACCATCCCGCCCAGATCGAAAACCTCGTGCAGCAGATGCAGCCGCCCCGATTCGATCTTGGCCATCTCCAGCACATCATTGATCAGGGCCAGAAGATGGTTGCCGCTGCGGTTGATGATATCCAGTTTTTCCCGCTGCCCGGCCCGCAGATCGGCATCGCGGCGCAACAGCGCCGAAAAGCCCAGAATGGCGTTCAGGGGCGTGCGCAGCTCGTGGCTCATATTGGCCAGGAAAATGCTTTTGGCCTTGCTGGCGGCCTCGGCGGCATCGCGGGCCAGGCGCAGCTCCCCGGTGCGCTGGCGCACCTTGTCCTCCAGATCCTCCTGATTGCGCCGCAGCGCCTCCTCGGCCTGCCGCATGGCGGTGATGTCGCGGGCGATGCCCAGAACCCCCAGCGGCCGTCCGTCGGCATCGGGGATCGGCGTTTTGATGGTTTCCAGCAACACCCTGCGGCCGTCGTTGGCGTAGGTCACCCATTCCTCGTTAACGGTGGGGCCCCCGGCGGCCAGGGCGTGGCGATCGTTCTCGCGGAAGGATTCCGCCAGATCGGCCTCGACGAAATCGAAATCGGTCTTGCCGACGATGTCGCTTTGCGTGCCGCCGAAGAAGAGTTCGAACTCGCGGTTGCACAGCACGAAAACCCCGTTCACATCTTTCAGCCAGACCAGGGCCGGGATGGTTTCCAGCACCGTATGCAGACGGCGGCGCTCCTTATCGAGATCGGTCACGCGGCGGCGCACCTCGTGGCGCAGGATCAGAACCCATCCCCCCAGCAGCAGGGCCAGGAGAAAAACCGCCGACAGGCCGTAGCCCACATAGAGCAGATTGATCCGCGGCTTGGCGGTGGCGCCGAACCATTTATCGCGCAAGGCCTGCTTTTCCGAGGCGCTGAAGGCGGCGAAACCTTGCTCCACCAGAGCCAGATCGGCGGCGTCCCCCTTCCTCACCGCCCGGTGAAACTGGCCGGTATAAAGGGTGAAGGCCTTATAGAAATTGGAAAAAACGCCCGCTTTGTAAAGCAGGTAGTCGGCGGGCGGACCGTCGAGGCAAAAGATCTTGATCTTCCCCGTCGCCGCCGCCCGCACCAGGGCGGAATAGCTTTCATAGGTACGGATGCTGGTGATCCCCGCCGCGTTCAGGCGATCGATACAGGCATCGCCATTCTTCGCCCCCACCAGAAACCCCATCAGCGTTTTCACGTCCCGCACGCCGCCGATGGAGGTGTGGATATAGATGGGAACGGGGATATCCTGGTAAGGCGGGGTGAAATCGTACAGTTTCTCCCGCTCCGGCGTTTGGAAGATGGTATCGATGACGTCGGCCTGCCCCGCCTGCATGATGCGCTGGGCATCGGCCCAGTCGGTGGCGATCAGGGTCACCCGCCGCCCGGTTTTCTTCTCCCACAGGGCCCAGGCATCCACCAGATAGCCCGCCAGGGTGCCGTCGGCCTCGCGGAAGATGTAAGGGGGGTAATTGTCGTCGCTCACCACCTTGAGCGGCGGCGGCGCGGCGGCGGCGAACAGCGGCGCCGGAACCGCCAGCCCCACCGCCAGCAACAGCAGCAGCAACGCCGGACTCATCCACCGCCGCCATGCCGCCGCGGATCGTGGCGCGCCCGCCGCTGGGTGATCTGCCGTCTGCATCGCCGACCTTCCTTACGGCTGGACGCGTTATCCCAAAGTTCGGTGATCGGACCCGATCACCGCCCCCTCATGCGCCGGGGGCGAAAGCTCCCTCCCCCCGCCGATTGCGACAAAGGAACCTCTTCGTGCATGATACCCGGATTGCGCCCCCATCGGAAGGTTGGATCGGCCGACCGGGGCAGCCACATCGGGAACGCCGCCCATGCCCTCCGCCCGCCCGCCGCTTCAGGCCCTGATCTTCGATGTGGACGGCACCCTGGCCGAAACCGAGGAGGCGCACCGCGTCGCCTTCAACCAGGCCTTCGCCGAATTCGGCCTGCCCTGGCGCTGGGAGCCTGCGCTCTATGCGCGGCTCCTGCGCATATCGGGCGGCCAGGAGCGCCTGCGCCATTACGCCGAAACCAGCGATCCGGCCCGGACGGGCCCGGGTTTACCCTCCCTGATCGCCGCCCTGCACCGCCGCAAGACCGCGCTTTACACCGGCATGGTGGTCGGCGGCGCCGTGCCGTTGCGGCCCGGCGTGGCGGCGCTGATCCACGCGGCCCGGGCGGCGGGCCTGCGCCTGGCGGTGGCCACCACCACCACGCGGGAAAACGTGCTGGCGCTGTTCGACGGCGCCACCGGCGGCGCGGCGCACGCCTGGTTCGAAACCCTGGTCTGCGCCGACGACGCCCCGGTGAAAAAACCCGATCCCGCCGTTTACCGCCTGGTGCTGCACAGACTGGCGCTGCCGCCCGCGGCCTGCCTGGCCATCGAGGATTCCGCCAACGGCGTCGGCGCCGCCCTGGCCGCCGGCCTGCCGGTGATCGCCACCCGCAGCGCCTATAGCGCCGACGACGATCTCAGCGGCGCCCTGGCCGTTTTTCCCGATCTGGACGGAATCACGCTGGACCATCTGTACCGGCTGCGGAGCGGCATTTGAGCATTGAAAAAGCTGCGCTTTTTCGCTCTTGCAGACTCCAGGTGTTTCGCGGAACGTCCAGAGGGCAGCAGGCGCACTCCCGTGCCCTCGAAATCGGCGCTATTTCTGGTGACCACGGTCAGACCATGCGCCAGTGCCGCCGCCGTGATCAGTGATAAAAACCGGCCCCTTATACCAAATTGCAGTGATCGGAACCGATCACTGCACCCTCATACGCCGGGCGGGTTTCTCCGAAACCCTTGGCTTCGCGCCATCAGGCGCGCGTCGCCTTGCTCCTAACCGGCGTCGCGATGAGTCACTCATCGCGACTTGGTATTAGCGGCGGCACGCTTGGCCCAGCTGGTATCCAGGTTGAATGCCCGACTGGAAAAGGCCGTCACCAGAAGGGTTCCGGCTAAAAAGCGCAGAATTCCTGGACTTTTTGCAAAGCCAGGACTGTTGGCGAACGAAGATGAAAAGGAAAGTGGCGGAAGGGGGGGGATTCGAACCCCCGGTAGGGCTTTACACCCTACGACAGTTTAGCAAACTGCTGGTTTAAGCCACTCACCCACCCTTCCGCGGATCGGAGGACCGGCAGACCCGGACCCCGTGGCTTGGAAGGCAGGTTCTACTCAATCCCAAGGGCTTCGTCAACCACGCATTTTACCGGGAATCGACATGGCCGCGCCGGGCCCGGTTCAGCGCAGCGCCTGCACCAGGATGGCGGCCAGAACCGAGGCGAAGGCGGCGGCGTAGGCCGGTAAACGCAGGCCCGCCGCCACACAGGCCGCCGCCCCGGCGGCCAGGCCGGTCAACGGGGTTTTCGGGTCGGCGGCGAGGATACCGGGAAAGATCAGCGCCCCCAGGGCGGCGTAGGGCACGGCGTCCAGCCAGCGGCGGAACCAGCGCGGCGGCGCGAAACGCTGCCCCCACAGCGCCGGCAGCAGGCGCGGCGCCAGGGTGACGGCGCTCAACGAAAGGATCAGGCCCCAGGGGATGGAAGCGTGGCTCATGCCGCCTCCCCCCGTTCCGGCAGCAGAAAGATGCTGGCGGCCCCGGCGACGATGGCGGCCACCAGGGCCCAGCCCGGCGCCAGCAGCTGGCGGCAGGCCACATGGATGGCCATGGCCGCCAGGGCCACCAGCAGGCCGCGCGGCGCCTTGCGCACCACCGGCACCAGCAGGCCGATGAACAGGCCATAGAGCATCACCGCCATGGCGTCGTTAACGGCGCGCGGCACCAGCAGCGCCGCCCAGCCGCCCAGCAGCGTGCCCAGGCTCCAGGCCAGCCAGGCGCCGCAATTGAGGCCCAGCAGGCCCGGCAACCGGGTGAGGGCCGGATCGCGGCTGAAGGCGGCCACGGCGAAAGTTTCGTCGGTCACCCCCATGGCCACCACGGCGCGGCGCCACAAAGACTGGGATTTCAGGCGCGGCAACAGCGCCAGATTGAGCACCACATGGCGCAAATTCATGAACAGCACCGCCAGCACGATCTCGGGCAGCGGCGCCCCCGCCCCCAGCATGCCCAGGGCGGCGAACTGTCCGGCCCCGGTATAGACCAGGGCCGACATCAGCGCCGCCGTCCAGGCAGGCAGACCGGCGCCGTGCGCCGCCAGCCCGAAGGAAAAGGCGATGGGCAGATAGCCCAGCATCACCGGCACCGCCGCCCGCAGGCCGGTGGCGAAATCCTGCCTCAGCATCACAACGCATCTACCCATGAAAAAGCCCCCCGCAGGCACCCTGCGGGGGGCTTTCCGCACCGATCCCCGTCAGGCCAGCTTGGCCTTCAGAATGTCGTTCACCAGGGCCGGGTTGGCCTTGCCGCCGGTGCTCTTCATCACCTGGCCGACAAAGAAGCCGAACAGCTTGTCCTTGCCGCCCTTGTAATCGGCCACCTTGTCGGGATTGGCGGCCAGCACGGCGTCGATGGCGGCTTCGATGGCGCCGGTATCGGTCACCTGCTTCAGCCCCTTCTCCTCGACGATGACGGCGGGCGCCTTGCCGCTGTCCACCATCAGCTCGAACACCTCCTTGGCGATGCGTCCGGAAATGGTGTTGTCGGCGATCAGGTCCACCAGGCCGCCCAGATCGGCGGCGCTCACCACCGGATCGTCGATGGTGCGGCCCAAACGGTTCTGGGCGGCGGCGAAATCGCCCATCACCCAGTTGCAGGCCAGCTTGGGATCGCGGCCCCGGGCCACCGCCTCGAAGAAGTCGGCATTGGCCTGTTCGGCCACCAGCACCCCGGCATCGTAGGTGGACAGGCCGTAATCCTTGATGAAGCGGTCCTTCTTTTCGTCGGGCAGCTCCGGCAGGCCGGCCTTGATCTCATCCACATAGGCCTGTTCCAGCACCAGCGGCAGCAGGTCGGGATCGGGGAAGTAGCGGTAATCGTGCGCCTGCTCCTTGCTGCGCATGGAGCGGGTTTCGCCCTTGGTGGAATCCCACAGGCGGGTTTCCTGCACCACCTGGCCGCCGTCCTCGTAGACGTCGATCTGGCGGCGGGCCTCATACTCGATGGCCTGCTGCAGGAAGCGGATCGAGTTGACGTTCTTGATCTCGGCGCGGGTGCGGTAGGGCTCGCCGGCCTTGCGCACCGAAACATTGGCGTCGCAGCGCATGGAGCCTTCGGCCATGTTACCGTCGCAGGTGCCGAGATAGCGCAGGATGGAACGCAGCTTGGTCACATAGGCCGCCGCCTCTTCCGGGCTGCGCATGTCGGGCTTGGAGACGATCTCCATCAGCGACACCCCGGCGCGGTTGAGGTCGATGAACGACTTGCTGGGATGCTGATCGTGCAGCGACTTGCCGGCGTCCTGCTCCAGATGCAGCCGCTCGATGCCCACGGTACGGGTGGAGCCATCGGGCATATCGAGGATCACCTCGCCCTCGCCGACGATGGGAAACTCGAACTGGCTGATCTGGTAGCCCTGCGGCAGATCGGCATAGAAGTAGTTCTTGCGGGCGAACACCGAGGTCAGATTGATCTTGGCCTTGAGGCCCAGCCCGGTGCGCACCGCCTGTTCCACGCACTTTTCGTTGATCACCGGCAGCATGCCGGGCATGGCGGCATCCACCAGCGACACCTGGGTGTTGGGCTCTGCGCCGAAATCGGTGGCGGCGCCCGAGAACAGCTTGGATTTGCTGGTTACCTGGGCATGCACCTCGAGGCCGATCACCAGTTCCCAATCGCCGGTTTCGCCTTCAATCACGTAAGCCATAATCCTCAGCCCTCCACCAAGGCCGGCACGGCATCGAAGCCGACGGCCTTTTCCATCACATCGGCAACGCGCAGCACCGTTTCCTCATCGAAGGGACGGCCGATCAGTTGCAGCCCCAGCGGCAGGCCGTCGGCCGACAGGCCGCCCGGCAGCGACAGGCCGGGCAGACCGGCCAGGCTGGTGGGAATGGTGAAGACGTCGTTCAGCCACATGGTGACGGGGTTGTCGTCGGTTTCGCCGATGCCGAAGGCCGCCGAGGGGGCGGTGGGGGTCAGGATCACGTCCACCGTCTGGAAGGCCTTGGTGAAATCCTCGGCGATCAGGCGGCGCACCTTCTGCGCCTTGGCGTAGTAGGCGTCGTAATAGCCCGCCGACAGCACATAGGTGCCGATCAGGATGCGGCGGCGCACCTCGGCGCCGAACCCGGCGGCGCGGGACTTGGCGTACATCTCGTCCAGGCTTTTGCCCTCCACGCGGCGGCCGTAGCGCAGGCCGTCGTAGCGGGCGAGGTTGGAGGAGCATTCCGCCGGAGCCACGATGTAATAGGTGGGCAGGGCGTATTTGGTGTGCGGCAGGCTGATCTCCACCGGGGTGGCGCCGGCCGCCTGCAAAAGGGCGATGCCCTTATCCCACAGCGCCTGGATTTCCGCCGACAGGCCCTCGGGGCGGTATTCCCGGGGGATGCCCACCTTGAGGCCGCGCACGTCGCCGGTCAGCGCCGCCTCGAAGTTGGGCACCGGCACCGGCGCCGAGGTGCTGTCCTTGGGATCGAACCCGGCCATGGCCCCCAGCATGATGGCGCAATCGCGCGCGGTGCGGGCCATGGGGCCGGCCTGGTCCAGCGACGAGGCGAAGGCGATCACCCCCCAGCGCGAGCAGCGGCCGTAGGTGGGCTTGATGCCGGTGATGCCGCAGAAGGCGGCGGGCTGGCGGATGGAACCGCCGGTGTCGGTGCCGGTGGCCCCCATCACCATGCGCGCCGCCACCGCCGCCGCCGAGCCGCCCGACGAGCCGCCGGGCACCAGCCGGGCGGCGGGATCGGAGGCGCGCTTCCAGGGGTTTTCCACCACGCCGAAGGCGCTGGTCATGTTGGAGGAGCCCATGGCGAACTCGTCCAGCGCCGTCTTGCCCAGCACCACGGCCCCGGCCTTTTTCAGGTTGGCCGAAACGGTGGATTCATAGGGCGGCACGAAATTATCGAGAATCTTCGAGCAGGCGGTGGTGCGCACGCCCTCGGTGCAGAACAGATCCTTCATGCCGATGGGCAGGCCTTCCATGGCCCCGGCCTGGCCCTTGGCCAGACGCTGGTCCGAGGCGGCGGCCTGGGCGCGGGCGGCCTCGAAGGTTTCGGTGACGAAGGCGTTCAGGGGGCGGGCCGCCTCGGCCTGCCGGATATGGGCGTCCACCAGTTCAACGGCGGTGAAGTCCTTGGCCGCCAGGCCCTTGCGGGCCTCGGCCATGGTCAGGGAAACGAGCTTGCTCATGACTATTCCACCACCTTGGGAACCAGGAAGAAACCGTCCTGCTGCTCGGGCGCGTTGGCCAGCACCTTGTCGCGGCAGTTGCCGTCGGTGACCTCGTCGGCGCGGCGCGGCAGGCTCATGGCGGCCACGCTGGTCATGGGTTGCACGCCGTCGGTGTTCACTTCGGCCAGTTGCTCGACGAAGGTCATGATGTTCGACAATTCGCCGGCCAGATGGTCCAGCTCGTCGTCGCGCACCTCCAGACGCGCCAGATTGGCGATGGTCCTGACGGTGGCTTTGTCCAGGGACATGAGGGTCGCTCTCTATAGCTCTTGGAAGGAACGGCTCATCCACCGCCGCCGCTTGCGGGCGGTGGAGGATGCCGTTGCGAAGAGCGGAAATTACCACCCGCCCCCGCCGGGGCGCAACCCATCCTGTTAATGCAGGAAAATCCCCAGCCAGCCCCATAGCCCCAGCAGCGTGCCCAGGGCGCCGAGGCCGATGGCGCCGAAGGTCAGCAGCCGCACCCCCACCATCACCGCCGCCGAACATAAGACCAGGGCGATCTGCAGCAGGGCGGCGCTGAACTCGAAACGCTCGTCCAGATCCGAGGCGCGGTCACGCAGCCGTTCCGCCGCCAGGGCCCGCTGGCGGATTTCCTTGCGGCCCTCGCCGGTGGCGGGATCGCTTTCGTAGCGTTCGGCGGTGCTGCGCCATTGGCCGATCTTGCGTTGCAACAACTGGGCCTGATCCGGGGACAGCCCGGCCGCCAGCAAGGTTTCCATGCCGTCGGCGGCGGTTTTCAGGGTGGTTTCGCGGATGGATTTGGCCTGGAAGAAGGCCCAGAGATCGGAAGCGGCGATATTATGGGCCGAGGACTGGCTGAGCTCGCTGCCCGCGCTCATTTCCACCAGCGACAGCAGCACGGCCATCACGCTGATGAAAATGATCAGAAAACGGTTTTTTTCAGAGGCTTCCGATAAGGCCTCCGAGGCTTCTTTCACGTCCATGACGGTTTTCCCCACAAGATGGAACAGACAAGACGGCCAGCCTTCCATCATTGCCGCCGCCGCCGCTCCAGGAAGCCTTCCTCCAACCCGCGAACCGCTTGTGGCCCTATACTGCGTCGTACCGCCCTAAGGCCGCTCAAACATCGAATGCCGAGCGCTATCATGCTGAAATCGCTACTCCACCGCCTGCTGCCTTCCCGCCCCGCGCGTCGCGCCGCCGCGGCAGGTGGCGCGCGCGCCGGGGCGCCGGCCACGGATGGCCCCGCCCCCGCCGCCGAAACCATGCCGGCGCGCCTGCGCCACGCCCTGGAACTGGCCAGCGGCATGGCCCTGGCCCGGGCGCGCCGCCGCCTGATCGAACCGGATGACAAACGCTCCCCCAGTCCCTAAAGTGCGGCGCCATGCCGATCCTATCCCTGAACGACCTCCGCCCGCTCCTTCCCCCCTACGGCCGCCTGCTGGGGCTGGACCTGGGCAGCAAGACCATCGGCCTCGCCCTGTCGGATTTAAGCCGCGCCGTGGCCTCGCCCATGCGCACCATCGGCCGGACAAAGTTCACAAACGACGTGAACGAACTTTTTCAAGATATTGATAAGAATGAAGTCAAGGCCCTGGTTCTCGGCCTCCCCATCAGCATGGACGGCACGGAAGGCCCGCGCTGCCAATCCACCCGCCAGTTCGCCGCCAATCTGCTGAAGCTGCGCGATCTGCCCATCGTGCTGTGGGACGAACGGCTGTCCACCGCCGCCGTGACCCGCACCCTGCTGGAGGCCGACGCCTCGCGGCGGCGGCGCGCCGAGGTGGTGGACAAGATGGCCGCCGCCTACATCCTGCAAGGCGCCCTCGACAGTCTGTCGCGCCCCAGTTTGTTTTGAGCGTTACACACCGTTACAAAACGGCCATTCCCCAGACATGAAAGCGGGGGAGTCTTAGACTCTCTTTCTGTCTGTTAAGGTTCGGCGATGAGTCCGTTGCCCCCGCCCGTTTTCCTGCATTCCGGCTTCCGCACCTGCAGCACCTGGCTGTGGACCCGCTTTCGCGCCAATCCCGCCTGCCGGGCCTATAACGAGATCTTCAACGACATGTTGGAGACCATTCCGCTGGAAGGGGCGCTGATCCATACCGGCAGCGCCTGGAAATCGGGCCATCCGCCCTCCGATCCCTATTTTCTGGAATTCGTGCCGCTGGTGCGGCCCCAGGGCGGCATCGAAGGCTTTACCCACGAGATGCCGTGGGAGCGCTTCTTCCCCGCCGACGGCCTGGCCGGAGCCTTGAGCCACGAGGAACTGCGGTATCTGCAATCCCTGATCGATCTGGCGCATGGCGAGGGCAAATGCCCGGTGCTGTCGGCCACCCGTTCGCTGGGACGCCTCGCGGCCCTGAAGCGGCATTTCGGCGGCACCCATCTTTTGCTGGTGCGCAACCTTGCGCATCAATGGCGCTCCTACATCCATCAGGTCGAAAGCGGCAATCCGTTCTTCTTCCTGATGGTGCTGACCATTTTCCAGCAGAAGCTGCGCGATCCCTTCATCGCCCGGCTGTTCCGGATCATGGCCGAGCGTACCGGCAACGCCGTGCCCACCATTCTCAATCTGGAACGCCACGACAATATCTTCACCGTTTTCGTCCTCACCCACGTCTATCTCTACATGGCCATGCATGACCATGCCGACATGGTGCTCGACGCCAACGCCCTGGGCGCCGATGCCGCCCTTCTGCGGCGCACGGAACAAGAGATCGCCGAACGCACCGGCCTTGCCGTGGATTTGTCCAACATCGCCCTGACGGCGCAAAACACCAAAAACGCCCTGCGGGATCCCGACGAAACCTGGCGCCTGATCGACAGCCTGGTGGAGGAGGCCGCCCTCAGTCCGCACGTTTCCCCCGCCGGCGCCGCCTTCGGCCGCCGCCTGGTGGCCGAAGCCCGCGCGGCGTGATCCCGTTTACAGCGGTTTTCGGGATGAGAGTCATCGCCTTGCGCCGCCAATCCCTCATTGCCTAAAGCGGCGTCGCCCCGCACAATGCGGGCACAACATTCATCGGCTGCGCAGGTGGACCGGATCATGGCAGGGGACAACGACAAGAAACCAGTGGGGCCGGAACGGGTCTCCTTCGCCAAGGGGGCGCCCATCTTCAAGGAGGGCGAACAGGCCGATGCCTCCTATATCCTGGAAAGCGGCCAGATCGGCATTTTCAAGATGGTTTCGGGCAAGCGCATCCTGCTGGGCACCATCCGTCCGCGCGGCATCTTCGGCGAACTCGCCCTCCTGGACCCCAGCCCGCGCATGGCCGCCGCCGTGGCCCTGGAAGATTCGGTCTGCGCCGTCATCACCCGCGCCGCCATGGAGCAGATGCTGGAAAGCGCTCCCCCCGGCCTGCTGGTGCTGATGCGCTCCATGGCCCAAACCCTGCGCGCGGCGGGCGACGATCTGGCCGAAGCCCGCTTCCAGCTGCAGGAACTGGAACGCGCGGCCGCCGGCTGATATTTTTCCGCCCCAGCCCCGCGCGCCGTGCGGGGTCCCCCTCTTTACGGCGGCAACACCACGACATATAGTGTGGCCTCATGACCAGCACACCCTACCCGCACCGTCATCTCCTCGGCATCCAAGGCCTTGGCCCGCAGGAGATCACCACATTGCTCGACCTCTCGGACAGCTATGTGGAGAAGAACCGTTCCGCCGACCGCAAGATGAACAGTCTGCGCGGCAAAACGGTGATCAATCTCTTTTTCGAGAACTCCACCCGCACCCGCACCAGCTTCGAGCTGGCCGGCAAGCGTCTGGGCGCCGACGTCATCAACATGACGGTGTCGTCGAGTTCGGTGGCCAAGGGCGAAACCCTGATCGACACCGCCATGACGCTGAACGCCATGCATGTGGATGTGCTGGTGGTGCGCCACGCCGATTCCGGTGCCGCCCAGCTGTTGTCGGAAAAGGTCAACTCCGCCGTCATCAATGCCGGCGACGGCGCCCACGAGCATCCCACCCAGGCCCTGCTCGACGCCCTGACCATCCGCCGCCGCAAGGGCCATCTGGGCGGCCTGACCGTGGCCATCTGCGGCGACGTGCTGCACAGCCGCGTGGCCCGCTCCAACATCCATCTTTTGAACGTCATGGGCGCCAATGTGCGCCTGGTGGCGCCGCGCACCCTGCTACCCGCCCAGGCCGAGCGCCTGGGCGTGGAGGTGTTCCACAACATGCGCCAGGGCCTGAAGGACTGCGACATCGTGATGATGCTGCGCGTGCAGAACGAACGCATGACCGGTAATTTCATTCCCAGCATCCGCGAATATTTCCACTTCTTCGGCCTGGATTACGAGAAGCTGTCGGTGGCCAAGCCCGACGCCCTCATCATGCATCCCGGCCCCATGAACCGCGGCGTCGAGATCGACAGCGATCTCGCCGACGACGTCGAGCGCTCGGTGATCCGCGAGCAGGTGGAAATGGGCGTGGCCGTGCGCATGGCCTGCCTCGATCTCTTGACCCGCAGCCCTGGGGAGAACGCCTGATGTCCGTCCATGCTCCGGGCCGCGTCGCCTATGTCAACGCCCGCCTGCTCGATCCCGCCAGCGGGCTCGACGCCAAGGGCGCCCTGCTGACCGAGGGCGAGGCCATCGCCGCCGTCGGCCCCGGCCTGTTCGCCGACGGCGTTCCCGCCGATGCCGAGGTGGTGGACTGCCGGGGCGCCTGCCTGTCGCCCGGGCTCATCGATATGCGGGTGCAGCTGCGCGAACCCGGCGAGGATCACAAGGAAACCCTGCTCAGCGCCGGCCAGGCCGCCGTGGCCGGCGGGGTGACCGCCATGGTCTGCCTGCCCAACACCAATCCGGTCATCGACGACGTGGCCACGGTGGAGTTCGTGGCCCGCCGCGCCCGCAAGAACGGCCTGGCCAAGGTTTATCCCTACGCCGCCGCCACCAAGCGGCTGGAGGGCAAGGAACTGGCCGAGATGGGCATGCTGGCCGAGGCCGGGGCCCTGGCCTTCACCGACGGCGTGAAATGCATCCGCAACGCCCAGGTGCTGCGCCGCGCCCTCTCCTACGCCGCCACCTTCGGCCTGCTCATCGTGCAGCATGCCGAGGAACCCAGCATGGCCGAGAACGGCGTGATGAACGAGGGCGAGATGGCCACCCGCTTGGGCCTGTCGGGCATCAGCCCGGCGGCCGAGGCCATCATCCTGGAACGCGACATGCGTCTGGTGGAGATCACCGGCGGCCGCTACCACGCCGCCCACGTGGCCACCGCCGAGGGGGTGGAAATCCTGCGCCGCGCCAAGGCGCGCGGCCTGCCGGTCACCGCCGATACCGCGCCGCCCTATTTCGCCCTGAACGAACTGGCGGTGGGCGATTACCGCACCTTCGCCAAGCTGTCGCCGCCCTTGCGCTCGGAGGACGACCGCCGGGCCGTGGCCCAGGGCCTGCGCGACGGCGTCATCGACGTCATCGCCTCGGACCATGCGCCGCAGGACCAGGATTCCAAGCGCCTGCCCTTCGCCCAGGCCGCTTTCGGCGGCGTGGGGCTGGAAACCCTGCTGCCGGTCAGCCTGGAGCTATACCACAACGGCCTTTTGCCGCTGCTGGAGGTGATCCGCCGCCTGACGGTGAACCCGGCCCGCCTGCTGGGCCTGGCCGCAGGCGAACTGAAGGCGGGCGCCGCCGCCGACCTGACCCTCTTCGATCCCGACCGGGCCTGGAAGATCAATCCCGACCGCTTCCGCTCGAAATCGAAGAACAGCCCCTTCGACGGCCTGCCGGTGCAGGGCAGGGTTTTGCGCACGGTGATCGACGGCCGCACGGTGTTCCATGCCGACGCCTGAGCACAGCGCCCTGCTGCTGGCCCTGGCCGCCGTCGCCGGCTACGGCCTGGGTTCCATCCCCTTCGGCCTGGTGCTGACCCGCCTGGCCGGGCTGGGCGATATCCGCGCCATCGGCTCGGGCAATATTGGCGCCACCAACGTGCTGCGCACCGGCCGCAAGGGCCTGGCCCTGGCCACCCTGCTGCTGGACGGCGGCAAGGGCGCCATCGCCGCCGCCCTGGCCTGGGCCCTGCTGGGGGCCGAGGCCGGACTGGCCGCCGGATTCTGCGCCGTGCTGGGGCATAACTTCCCGGTGTGGCTCGGCTTCAAGGGCGGCAAGGGCGTGGCCACCACCCTGGGGGTGATCCTGGTCACCGCCTGGCCGGCCGGGCTGGGCGCCTGCCTGACCTGGCTGACCGTGGCCTTCCTGTTCCGCATCTCCTCGCTGTCGGCCCTGGCCGCCCTGGCCCTGGCGCCGGTCTACGCCCTGCTGCTGCATAAGCCCGAACATGCCCTGGCCTTCGCGGGCCTGGCCCTGCTGGGCTTTATCCGCCACCACGCCAACATCCGCCGCCTGCTGAAGGGCGAGGAACCGAGGATCGGCAGGAAAAAGGGCTGAACTCAGCCTTTCCTTCCGGCGATAGCGCCGCTCCGCCCGCGCCATGCTGGCGGCGCGGCACTCCCGCCGCGAAGGAGAAACCGTCATGCCCAACTGTCAAGCCAAGATCAACAACAAGATCTGCGGCAAGCCGCTGTCCGACCGCAACGCCAAATATTGCGACGAGCACCAGGGCTACGAACGCCCCACCCGCAGCAAGACCGATACCGGCAAAGGCCAGGGCGACACCCAGGACAAGACCGGCAAGGACCAGTCGCACAATATGCAGCCCAAGGGCGGCGGCAACCAGGGCTCGCGTTACTAAAGATTTCGATCTAATACCAACGGCTTTAACTGATGACCGATGCCCACTGGCGAGAGGCAATTGAGCGGATGCGGCTGGGCGTGGCGATCAAATCGTTCCAAGCATCGCAGCAGGCATCGACGA
>JAJXUO010000039.1 GCA_021782815.1 Pseudomonadota bacterium | reverse complement strand
AAACGGCGGCGGGGGCGGATTGCACCGGGGCCTCTTCCTCGGGCAAATTCGTCAAATCATCCACGGGGCTCTCCTCCTTAAGGCACCAGCATCTTGATGGGCACGATGGCGGCGGCGCGTTCGCCCAGGGCGCCTTCGAACACCTCCACGGCACCCTCGATCCAGCAATGGGACACCAGGCCGCCCAGGGTCTGCGCGCCGCTCCAGTCCGGCGCGATCGCCGCTTCCAGGGCGTCCAGCAGACCGTTCAGCACGATCCCGGCCGAGGTGTGCCGGTCGGGGTTGGCGGCGTAGAGATAGACCAGGGCGCCCAGGGTCCGAATGGGCGGCGCGCCCTCCGTCTGCTCGTAACTGCTCTTGTCCCCGGCCAGGTAGAGCGCCGGCAGTTCGCCGGGCCCCATATCCCCGATCAGTTTCACCCGGCGGTCGCAGGTGGCGACGGCGCCGGCGGTCTTCAGGCCGGTCAGCCGATCGAAGAGGGCGATGAAAATGGCTTCGCGGTTCATGGCGCCAGCCCTTCGCCGGCCGCCAGCATGATGGTGTCTTCCAGGGCGGCGCGGTTTTCCTCCAGCGTCGAGCGCAGATAGGACCGCGCCGGCTGATCGACGTGGCGGCTATGGGCCCGCACCAGCACATCCTTGGGCGTGTCGAGGGCATGTCCAAACGCCACGGTCATATGGCGCAGATGCTCCCGCACCTGCTCGATGCCGGAAAATCCATATTCCCAGAACCGGGCGTAGCCGGCTTCGGCCATGCTGGCGTACACCGCGCCGGTAATGGCCGAGGGCGTCTCCGTGGTATCGGAATGAATGGCGTTGTAAAGGCGGCCGGTGCGGTTGTTCAGAACACCCCCGCTCAGCTTTTCCTCCTTGACCACGCTTTCCAGCCTCAGGCTCTCCTTCTTGATCGTCGCCGACACGTTGGCGCGGATCGCCGCAGGCATCTCGCGCAGGCGCACCGTCAGGCTGTCGAGCCCGCTGAACGACACAGACACGCCGCTCATACCGGCACCACCTTTTTCAGCTGGGCCAGAAGCGTGGCCACCGAGGGCGGCATGTCGCGCACCACATAGCTCGTCGTTTCCCCGGCCATCGCCTTCGATGCCATGCCGATGCGGCTGATTTCGCGATAGCGGAAGGCCACCAGCTCGATGCAGGCCTGTTCCACCTCGGGAGGAATAACCGCATAGCCGGCGGTATAGCTGACGGTGACGTTGCCGAACCCCCGCGCAAACCGGTAGCCGTTCAGGCACAGCATGGTCGGCGTGAAATAATAGCCGGGTGTCGAGACCGGATCGCCGGGGGGCACCGTAACCCCATCGATGACGAGCGCCGACACCGCGGTGATCGGCTGCTGCGGCAGCGGCATGCGGCCGCCGCCCTTGCCGTCCAGGCTGTCGGTGTAGGATTGCGAGACGAAATCGCGGTCGCACCAGCGACGGATGAAGCCGCTGGCCGCCGTGATCAGGCGGGTCAGCAACGCTTCGTCGGCGCAGCCGGCCGTCAAGTCCAGCCACTGCTCCACATTGGCGATGGTGGTCAGATCACCGGCGGTCATGTTTTCTTCCGAGTGGCGGTTTTGGCGGTGGCCTCGGTTTCGAACCCGTGCGCCTTCAGGGTCTCGACCAGAGCATCCGGCACCTCGAACACCCCGTCCTCGCCGGGCTCGATGTGAGTGCCACCGGCGCCAATGGCGCCGGCGGACCCCTGTTTATGGATGAGACGCGCCATGGCCGCCTCAGCCGTTGCCGATATTGGTCAGCATACCGAAGGCGAAGGGCGCGAAGATCTGCAACACCTCGTCGGCATAAATGCCGTACTCGTATTTGCGCGACCGCTGCGACCAGTCGATCTGGTGATAATCGGCACGGCAGCGGATGCGCTTGACGCCGGGCACGTCGGCCAGGCTGTAGTTCAGCACGTCGGTGTCGAACAGGATGGTGCCCTTCGCCGCGTTCGGATGCAGCTTGATGGGAATCTCCTGGGCGCCGTCCATGGCGAACTTGTTGAGGTACGAACGCACCAGATCGCCGCCCTTGATGTTGCCCTGTTCGACGTTCAGGACGAAACGCTGCGCCGCGTTGCCGTTGGTGGCCAGGATCTTCCGGGTGATGTTCTGCTGTTCCTGCGAACTCACCCAGATCGCCGTCGGCGAAACGCGGAAATTGTCCCAGAACCATTGCAGCGCCAGATCGATTTCGACGATGCCGCCGGCGCCGTCGCTGGTCAGCGGCGTGCCGGTGCCGGCGGTGCCGGTGGGCTGGGCCGCCATATAGCCAACGCCCGTCTTGTAGACCTGCGTCATGATGCCGTCGAACACCAGGTTGTTGCGCGAATTGTCGCCGGACAGCGAGGCGGCGGTCTGGGTTCCGGCGGCGGCCGCCGTGATCAGCACCGAATTGATGGTGGTGATGGCGCCCAGCACTTCCGCGCCAGCGGCGCCCCAGAACCAGGCATAGCCGCAGGCGCCCTCCACCGTGGCGACGGAGGCCGAGATGGAGCTGGTGGCGCCGGCGGTGACCACCGTCTGGTTGGCCGACTTGGCGGCGGACCCGCCGCCATACACATCCTGGCTGCCGTCCGGATTGGTGCGCGTCACCTCGCCGCGGATACCACCGGGAACCGAGCCGGTCAGCAGACCGGCATGGGTCAACGCCACGCAGATCACCGACCAGGTGGCGGCGGCCAGGGTGCCCCCGGCGGCATTGGCCACCAGCACCGGCGCCGGCGTGGTGCCCAGCGCGAGCGAGTTATTGCCGCCCAGGATCAGCTTCTCCTCGCCGATCATCAGCGAGCGCAGCAGCGCCGTGGTATCGGTCGCCCGGGCATCCACCAGCCCCTTCGCCGCCCGCTGGGCTTCGTAGGTGGTGAAGCTTTCCAGGCCGAGGCTGCGGTAAACGGCGTTGTAGTCGGAGACCTGCATATTGGCGATGCCGCCTCGGTTTCCTTCCGAAACGCCCACATCCATTCCATTGATGTTGATGCCCGTCACCGCCTTCCAGTTCGCCTGGGTACCGGCGCCGTCGCCGTCGCGGGGGATCGCATTGCGCAGCGGGGTCAGCACCGGATAAAGGGTGTAGGCGGTAGGCGCCAGATCGTAGGCCGCCAGACCGGTGGTGGGGTTCGACGGCTGGGTGAGGGCCTTGGCCAACGGATCGTCGGCGCCGATGGGGTTCTCCAGAGAGGCCTTGGCCAGTTCCAGGGTTTGAGCGGTAATGTCGGTGATGAGCACGGACGTGTCTCCGTCAGGGTGAGGGTCGGGGTCAGGGTCAGGAAATCTTGGCCAGGCGCGAGGCCTGGCGCAGGGCCTGTGTCTTCTCGGGGCCAGGCGCCATGGCCTTGGCCAGCTCCATGGCCTCTTCGAAGGTCTGGGGTTCGTCCTTGGGGGTATCGTTGCCGGCCGGCCGCGCGGCGGGGGCGGTATCGACCGCCTTCTCCATGGTTTTCAGGCGCGGGCCGCCGGGCGCCGGCAGCGCCTCCAGCGTGCTGACGCGAGCCCGCAGCGTATCGCGCTCGCCGGCGGCCTTGGCCAGATCGTTGCGGGCCGTTTCCAGATCGCCTTCCACCCGTGCCAGTTCGCCGGCGGCCTTGGCCAGATCGTCGCGGGCCGCCGACAGCGCGCCCTCCATCTTGGCCAGATCGTCGGCGCCTGCCGCCTTGGTGACCGGGGCGCCGGCGCAGCGGACGCCCAGCGACGCCAAATGATCGTGGGCGGCCTGCAGATGGGCGAAATCGTCCTTGCTGTGCCGCGCCCCGCGCTTGGCCAGATCCTCAATGCCGGCGGCCTGCTGCAGGGTATCGGCGGGGGGCGCGGGCAGCTTGGCGACAAGGGCGGCCAGGGCGGCCAGCTCTTCCGAGGCTTCCTCGCGCGCCATGTCGGTCAGCAGGGAGACCCCGGTCGCCAGCCAGCCGGACAGTTGACCGGGCATGGCCGAGCCGTCCTGTTCGGCGGCGGCCTCAAAGGCCACGCTTTCGGCCAGCGACGACAAGGACGCAATCAGATCGGCCAGACGGCTGACGCTGTAGAGGCTTTTGCGCAGCTCATCGCCGGACAGCCGGCGGAAGGGCTGATCCTCGGCCACGCCATGGGCCTTGATCATGCTGAAGGTCGCCGTCGGGATCGCCGGCAGATCCACCAGACTCAGCTCGGTCGGCTGCGCGGTGTAGCGGGTATGGGCGCCGTCGCGCCAACGGCGGGCGTATTTCCCGCCCGGCGAAAATCCGGTGTAAACGCCCTGTTCCACCTTTTCCCATTCGTCGTCATCAACGATATGGGCGACCACGTCGATGCGCTTCGCCGCGTCGTCGAACTCGATCGCCACCAGCTTGCCGGCGGCGACCTTATTGTGCATGGCGCGCACATTGCCCAGATTCTTGCCGTCGCTCGACTTGGCCAGTTCGTCCGACCAGGCCTTGAAGTGGACCGCGCTCGTGTCGTAGTCGAAAATTTCGCCGGAACGATCGGGCGTCTCGCCGATCGAGCCGAAAACCAGCCGCTGGACGCTATCGACTTTTTTAAGGGGAATGAGCAAGGCCGCCTCCGACGGGTTGATGTCGGATGGAAGCCTAAAGATCGGCGCGCCGCAGGATCAGGCTGACAGGTGTCAGCGGGCAATGGCGTTGGCGTTGTTAAGGGGATGAAGCGCAGCATGGCCGCATCGGTGGCGCCGCGCAAGAGCAAGACCGCGCCGTGAGGCGAAGGCCGCCCCTTTTGCCGTTCCAGGCACGCAGGGGGCAGGAATGCCACTTCCAGCCGCCACCAGCCTCTTAACGGCTCTTACGGGCATCTTAAAACCTATGGGGCGGACGCGGTTGATTTTCCCGGCCCGTTGGCCCAGGGTCTTTCGCAGGGCGTCGGCGTAACACAAGGGACACCGGGTTACCTTCGGGTCCGCTGGGGCGCTTCCCTCCCAGGCCGACGTTCCGCATCCCGTCCATCCGGCGGCTTGATTGCCGCCACGGACGCCGCTATGATCGTATCCGCATCCGGGGCCGTTTTGGACGTGTACCCGAAGGGATAACCACTCGGGTCCCCCGGATGTCTTCAAGCCTTCTCCTTCCACATGGTCACGAACGCAAGCTTGCGCTGCTTGCGCCAGATTTCCGCGACCAGGCTGTAGCGATGGTCTCCGATGACTTTCGTCATCAAAATGGCCGCCGCGCCCCGTCGGTCGGGATGACCCGGAGAGGCCGCTCCCGACAACATGATCTCAGGAATGTGTCCGTAATCGCCGTGGGTCAGCGGCAGCTGATCCTTCCGCGACTGCGCCGCCGCCGCTCCATGCCGGTTCGAGCCATGATTCAGATGGCCGTTGTCGGCCACCGCGGTGAACCCAGCCAGATCGTTCCCGGTCTTTTTCCGGATCTCGGCCAGCGTGCCGCCCGACAGAGGCGCGATCTCGTGATGCACGATATGCCCGAAGTGGGCCGTCTCGGTCCTGAAACGCAGAATGGCCTTGCGCTGTTCGGCAAAGCGGCGGGACGGCCTGACGCCCCCGGACCCGCTTCCGGTCTCGGGCGCCCGGGCGAAACGGCCCAGGCGGTCGTGGAATAGATTGACCTTGGCCATCTTTTCGGCGCTGTCGTCGAAATCGGTCACCACCACGGTGGCGCAGGTGCAGCGCGGATGTGCGGGCGAGCATTTCTGACCGCTGGGAAAGTCCTCGTCCAGGCCGATGGGGCCAGCCTGGACGTTCTCGTCGCAGATGGCGCAGTGGTTTTCCAGCGTGCTTTCGATCCACTTCTTGCCCAGCTTCAGCCCGTATGCGTCGCGCGCCGCGAGCCATCCCGCCAGATTGCCGTTGCTCGAGGCCGACAGCAGCTCGTGCTGGGCGATCAGCTGCGCGCGGTCGGCGCTGAAGGCGTGGCTCTCCATGATGGCTCGTTTCAGCTGGTCAACGCTCCATCCCTCCGCCTCGGCTTTGACGATGGTGGCGCGTAACGCGGCGCGGGTGGTGTCGGTCAGCTGGCCGATCAGCTCGGCGGCATGGCTTTCGGCCCAGGCCACAGCGCGCGGATTGGCCACCGCGGTCAAATCGCTTACGGACGCGGCGTTCTCCTCCGGCAACGCCGCGCTGATGCCGCTGCGCACGCCGTCCAGCGTTTCCTCCATCAGCATCTTCGCCGCTTGCGCGACCGCCGTCTCCCACGCCCCCTGATCGACGGCCTGTGCCGCGATGGTCTGCGCCGCCTCCTGGCCGGCCTCGGCGCCGGCAATGTCCTCACCGTCGCCGGTCGCTGGCGGTTTGTCCGCCGCCTTAGAGAGTGTGGTCATGGCGGCCGCGACACGCGCCGCCGTCCGCTGGCCCTCGGCCTTCAGGAAGCGGCGCCACAGCGACGCCATGCGCCGCCGCCGCGCGAAAGGGCGCTTGCGGTTACGGCCGCCCGCTCCTCCCGCCGCCGCCTTGGACAGACCCTCCTCCAGCGCGTCGGCGCCGTCCTCCGGCGGCGGCTCGCCGTCATCGCCGCCAGTCTCTTCTGCGGGCGCGGCTTTGTCCTGGATCACGTCCTCCAGGCGTACCGCGCCGGCGGCGGTATAGATCAGCGGCACGTCGCCGCCGCTGATCGCCTCGTCGCCATCCTCGGCACGCCATTCGTTGATGGTTTTGGCCCCGGCCCGCACCTTGATCTCGTTGACCTGGGCTTGTACCAGCGGGTCGGTGTCCGATTCGTCCTGCCACACGAATTCCAGATCCGGATAGCCGAAATAGTCCCGCAGAATGCGGTCGATCATTCCCTTGACCCATTTCTTCAGCGGCGCCAATCCCTCGCGCATCGCCTGCATGGCCGAGGTTTCCGACTCCGCCCGGGACATTTGCTTGATAAAGGCCTGGTTCGAAACGTTGAAGGCGTAACACAGGATCCTGGCCAGCCACTCGTCATATTCATCCTTGAGCGCCGCCTCCTTGAGCTGCACGAAGGCCTTGGCGATGGAGCCAGGTACCCAGCGCACCTTGCGCCGCTCGGCCAGATTGTCGGTCAGCATGGCGTCCCAGTAGGCCTGGTACTGGGCGATCTGGTCGGGCGTCCAGCCGTCGGGCACGCCGGCCAGGGCGTCGGGCACCGTGCCCTCGGTGTAATAGGTCAGCTGATGGGCCTGCCGGCGCAGCGCGATGTTCACGGTCATGATGACCTGTTCAACGGGGCTTAAGCCGTAGATGCGGTTGCTGCGCACGTTGCGCGGCAGATAGAGCAGCTGCCGGCGCGTGTAATCGGTGGCCGGCATCCCTTTAAGAACCTGCTGATAGGCGGGATACGGCGGCTCCGGAGTACGGCCGTTATCGTCCAGCACCCGCATGATGGTGGCGCCGTCCACCGGCTCCAGGGCGTAGAGCCGGCCGCGCCGGTCCTGGCGCGGGTAAAGGCACGCCGCGTCGATCACCAGCTGGTCCTCGACCAACATGCGCAACCAGGTGTCCCAGTCGTGCTCCTTGTCGGGAAATTCGAAAAAGTCGGAGACTTCGGCCACCCGGGGATCGGCGGCGGCCTTCAGGGTCTGGTCTCGCGGCTGGATGGCCCAATCGCACTTCACCAATTGGTCTTTGCGGGTCTCGATCACCAGACGCATCAGGTCGTAGCTGTCGGCCAGATGCCGCAGCTGCTGGAACGAGATCGCCTCCCGCCCGCGCGGGCGGGCGATGGCGTTCACCCCCACCGGATAATCGAACTGGCGACCGGCGGTGGCCGGGGGCGCCATCGGCGGCAACGGGTCCAGCGGCCCGAACCATGCGTCCATCCACCGCGCCGCGCCGATGCGTATGCCGCGCACCGCGCTGGCCACCATGCTTTGCGGAATGGGGGTGCCCTTTGGCCGCGTCATCGCCCTGTCTCCTTCAATGTTTCAAGCTGGCGGCGGTAGAAGCCGATGATGCCGGGCTCGGCCGAGGCGCCGGCCAGCCCCAGGAAGGCGGCCCAGGTGCGGTCGGCATGGCCGTCCGAATCGCGGTCGGCCACCAGGCGCGGATTGCCGGTTTCGCTCATCACCCGCTTCAGCTTGTGCAGATCGGCCCGCAGCACCGGATTTCCGGCGGGAATGCGCACCTTGCGGTCCTCGAAGCGGGCCTTGGCCAGCGACGCCACATTGAGCCGGACATTCGAGGTCAGCACCACGCCCTCGACGCGGTATCCATAGCGGGTCTGGGCGTCCTCCACCGGCTTTTCGCCCATGCCGGTCTGGTCCATCACCAGGCGTTCCACGTGATACCGGGCCATCAGCCGCGCAATCTCGGCGTCCTGGGCGGCGAAGCTGGCTCCGCGCAGCTCAACGATCTCGCGCGTCCAGAACACGTCGCCCACCCGCTCCCATACCCACGCCACCCACAGATCTCCGCGTCGGGCGATATCGTTGCCGATGACGCAGGGACCGCCCTGATAAAGCTCGGGCCGCCCGGCCTCGGCATCCTCCACCGCGCCGATCACCTCGTAGGTCAGCCAGGCGCTGGCCTCGTCCAGGAACTCCAGCAGATATTCCTGCCGCCACGCCTCCTCGTCGCCCAGGGCTTGGCGCAGCAGATCCACGTCGCGCTCCAGGCCATCGGCCACCGCCTGGTGGATATCGACGCGATGGCGCGACCATGGGCCGTCCGTAGCCGTCCACAGCTCATAGAACTTGTTGGATTTTCCGTTGGGCGTGCTGGTGACGCGAAGTTTCAGATTGCCCCGCGACACCACGGGAAACAGCGCGCGCCAGATCGCCCGCGAATCCTTGTGAAAGGCGAACTCGTCCAGATAGACGTTGCGCGAAAAACCGCGCGCCGTATCGGCGTTGGCCGGCAGCGCCGTGATCTTCGAGCCCGAGGGCAGCATCACCTCGGTGGCGCGGTAGACGGCATCGCCGATCCGCATGTCGCTTTCGCCCAGATCCTCGAAGGCCTGGCTATAGGCCTGAAGATGCAGCTTGATCCCCTCGTTCATGGCCTCCAGCGCCTGGCGCTCGCCGCGCGACAGGATCAGCCATGGCGAGCGCCGCCCGCGGATCTCCGCCTCGACCGCGTCGTCAACGATTTCCAGGCAGCTGGTGAAGGTCTTGCCCGTCTGCCGGGCGAACATCCCGATCTTGAAGCGGGATTTATCGGCCAGCCAGCGGCCCTGATAGCCATACAGCAGCGGAGGCGCCATGCTCACGCCTCGCCGGTATAAAGCCGCCGCACGCGCTCCAGCGCCTCCTCGGCCGACATCGCGTGGCCCTTGGCCTCGTCCTTGACCTGTTCGATGGCGCGGGCCAGATCCATTTGGAACCGCTTGAGGTTGACCGAGGACCGGGTGAGTGTGGCGATATTCTTGGCCGCCGCCGACAACAGCTTCAGACGTTCCGCCGGGTCGATCTCCGATTCCGTCGCTTCCTGCAGATTGACCAGGCTCTCGAAAAGCTCGGTTTGGATCATGGCGGTGATGGCGCCGGATCGCGCGTCGCGGTCGTCGGGCGCGGCGTCATCCAGCATCCGCGCCGCCTCGGTGCTGGCCTTGATGGCCGCCAGACGCCGCTCGATCTTCTGGCCATAGCGGTGGATCGCCGACTTCGAGATGACGAAGCCCTTTTCACGCAGCAGCGTTTCCAGTTGCTGGTAGCCCGAAAAGCCCGATTCGCCCAGGGCCCGGTCCAGCCACTGGCGGACATGCGCCGGCAGATCGTCAATGCTTCTGCGCCGCGCCATGGCTCACCAGTATTTGGCGGGCCGGGCGATGCCGGCGTCGCACGGTACGGTGTATTCGGCGATATCGGTGCCGTAGCGCGTGAGATTGCCCCACCACGGGCCGGCAGGATCCTTGCGCAGCTCCACCAGCTTTCGATCCGACAGATAGTCCAGCTCGCGGCGGACCTCCAGCGGCGTCGCGTCCGGAAACATGGCCTGCGCGGTCAGCAGCACCACCGCTTCCGCCAGATCCTCCGGGCGCGCATTGTAAAGCGCCAGAATGATCAGCCAGCGCAGGCTTTCACGGCGCACCTTCACGGTGTCGATCTGCTCCAACATCACTTCACCTCGCGCAGGGTCATGGTGTCGATCCGCACGGCCAGGGCGTCCAGCTTGGCCTCGATGACCGTCTGATTGCGGACATAGTCTTCACGGCGCACGTACTGGATCGGAATATCCGCCTTCCACAGCAGGAAATCCTTTTCCAGCCGCGACAGATCGGCGGCGGCGTTATCCAGAGGCAAGAACCGCGCCTCCAGCCTGCTGTCGATCTGCGAGAGCAGGGTGCGGCCGGCGGCGAACACGAAAGCCAGAAAGGCCGCCGCCGTCGCCGCCACGCCGCAGAGCAGCGCCCAGAAGTCGATCTGAATGGTCATTTCGTCCCCGACAATTGACGGGCGCAAAACCCGCAGACATTGGTCCCCGGCACCGCCTCGCGGCGCCCATCCGGGATGCGTTCGCCGCAGGAGCGGCAGAAATAGGCGCTGTCCCCGGTGGCGTTGCGGCGCCGGCGGCTGGCCGCCAGCGCCGCTTCGCGGATGACGGCCTCCCGCTCCGCCGCCAGGTCACCGGTGTCAGCCATTCTGGGCGGCCGCTCCAGCCGCCGGCGCGGCGGCCTGCACCTGGTTGTGGACGGCGGCCAGGGCGCCGGCCATCTGCTGCCATTCGGCGGCGGTCGGATCGCGCTTTTCGGCGGCCATCTGCTTCAGTGCCTCATAGGCGGCGATGGCTTCGGGCACGGCCTTCAGCACGCCTTCGAAAATGGCGGTGAGAATGGAGATGGTTACGGGATCCATCAGATCAGTCCTTTCGTGTGCAGGAGGGACGTCAGCGCCGCCAGCGCGTCCTGGGCGGTGGCCACCGCCGCCGCCACGGCGGCCGATCCGGCCCCCGACTGCACGGCGGTCTGGGCGGCGGTCAGGGCGTCGTAAGCCGTCTGATCGGCCTTTTTGATGGCGCTTACGGCGCCGGCGTCGGCCGACGGCGACTGGATGTATTTCGTCTCCACGGTGGCGGCGGCCTGATAAGCTCCCTCCAGCGCGTAAACGGTCTGCGCCTGGTCCTGAGGCACCGGCAACGCCGAGCAGGCCGTCAGCAGCGCCGCCAGGGCGGAAAAGAAGATCTTACGCATGACCGGCCTCCTGCGGCTGCGGGGCCGCGGGGGCGCCCTGGGGCAGGTTGAGACTGGCGGGCAGCGCGGCTCCCACGGCGGTATGGGCGGCCTGCAGCGCCGTGGTCACCTGCGCATGCACCGCCTGCACGGTGGCCAGGGCGCTGGTGATCGAGGCGGCCAGCTGCACCAGATCGGCGGGAGGATCGCTCGCCGTCGCGGTGGCCGCATCGGTGCCGTCGGCCGCCATGGTTTTCCCCGCTCCGTCCTCCGGCGTCCGCAGGGTGGGCGCCGCGTCGGCGACCAGGTCGGCCATCTGCCGCACCTCGGGCGGCAACGCCTTGAAGGCCGGGGTATCGGTCAGGAAGCGCAGCGTCACGCCGCCCCCCATCCACACGAAAACGCCGATCACCGCCCAATGCTGCGCGGTGTCGGGGGCGATCTGCAGGCCGATCACGCCGGCGGTGCCCATGATCAGATGAAACAGGATGGTGCGATAGCCTTTCACGGCAGACCTCCAGAGGTGAGAAGGGCGGAAACGTAAGTGCCGATGGCATGATCGCGCTCACCGGCGTCCAGGCCGTCCGAGGCCGCGCCGATCTGGATCAGATCGGCCGGATGGGCGAAAATCGGCGGAAGATCGGGCACCACGTCGGCGCCGTTGCGGTAAAGCTGCGGCGGCGGTCCCGCGTGGCGGAACACCCGGCCCACCGCCGGCCCCACCGACACGCGCGGCGCCCCGAAGGTGATAAGGGCCGACGGGGCCAGCCCGTCACGCGCCAGCATGGCCCCCACCAGCAGGGCGATGGCGCCCCCCAGCGAATGGCCGGACAGCACCAGCGGCAGCGGGTGCGACGCCGCCACCGCCTTGACGCCGGGCAGCACGCCCTGGGCCAAAGCGGCGAAACCGTGATGGCAGTAGCCCACCCCGGCGATGAAGCCGGGGCGGCAATCCAGATCGTCCAGCGCCTGCCGAATGTCACGGGTGCCCTGAAACGCCACCAGGACCACCCCGCCATCAGCCCGCACCCGGGCCCGGGCCTCGCCCGCCGCCAGATCGGCATGGTCATAGGCCTGCTGGCAGGCGCGCGCGGCGTCCAGGGCGGAAATCACGGCACCACCCGGTAGAACACATGATGCAGATGGGCGGCGCGCTCGTTGGCCGCCGTGGCCCACGAGGGCATCTGCGCCACCGCCTGGGGGTTCAGGTAGTGGGTCGATCCGTTCGCCTGGTCGCCCAGGGCGCCGCTGATGGCGGTGGTGGCGATCTCCAGCGCTTCCGCCCACAGCGGCGTGCCGGTCAGCGCCGGGATTTCGGCATAATTGGGATCGCTCGGGTTCCAGCAATCGAACTGCATGTGCGCCAGGCACACCTCGCGCGGCGTTTCGCCCCACCAGTACGGCGCGTCAACGCGGGCGCGATGGGCCTGGGCGAAGGCCACACGGGTCATCACCACGCTGGCGATCATCTCGCGGCCCTGCCGGTCCTCGCCGCGCGCCTCGCCCAGCAGGGTGGCCGCCAGAATAACGGCGTCGGGCTGCTGCGACGCCCAGGTTTTGGTATCGATGGTATCGCTCAAGGCCTGATCTCCCCGGTAAATCCAGGGGAAACGCTATCCTCGAACGGAAAGGGCGGTCAGGCTGACAGGTGTCAGCGCTTCAGCAGGGGGGGCGCCAGATCCAGCGCGCCCTGGCGCCCGTCGTCGCGCTCCTTCAGGGTGCGGCGGTGGCGGTAGATGGTGCGCTCATGGCATCCGGTCATGCGCACGATGGTGGCAGCATCTTCGCCGTCGCGCAACAGGCGGCGGATTTCGCCGATGCGCCGGGTATAGCTGGAGTGCGGCCCCAGCGGGATCGGCAGCTGCTGCGATCCCCAGCGCTCGATCATCCACGCCAGCAGCGGCGCGCCGAAATCCCGCGCCACCGGATGATCGGCATGCACCTTTGCGGGGATCTGTAGACGACGTCCGCCGTAGGCCGCCGCGAAGCGCAAGGCCAGCGGCAGCCCGAAGGCCTCGGCCAGCTCGAACAGCACATGCGGCAGCCAGATCCGGTCGTCGTCGGCGGTGGTCATGCGGCGCCGCCCCTCTTGGCCAGGGCGCGCCGGCGCCACGCCTTCAGCCCCTCCACCACCTGATTGGCCTCGGCGGGCAACAGCCATTCCGGGTCATCCAGGCCGTCGGGGCGCTGATCGGTCTTCGTCATGCGCCGCACGAAGGCCAGCAGCCCGGCGCGGGTGGGCGTTTCGGGGATGCCCTGGCGGCACATGTCCGACCACAGCGCGAACACCTTGCGCACATGCGCCGTGCCCGAGGCCGCGCGATAGCGCGAGGCCCCGGTGCCAGCCCCAGGCGGCGTCCAGCCCAGGCGCTTGAACTCGCCCAGCACCGCGTCCAGCTGCCGGTCGGTCAGCCCCGCCGCGCTGCTGTTGCCCGTCACCCGCTCCAGAATGGCGCGGTAACTGTCCTCGTCCAGGCCAAGCTCCTTGCGGGCGATATGCACCTTGGCCAGCAGCGGGTTGCGGCTCATGGCGCGGCCCTCCGCGCCGAGGCCGGAGACGTGCCAATTAGGCCTTCCGCGATTTCCATTCGTCGGAGTGAGCACAAAGACAGCAACGGCACCCTGGGAAAGCGGGCGGTGCGAAATGGCCTGTTGGAAAGGCTATCTCCAGATCGATCGGACCAACAGCCACATTGGTCCTGCAAATTTGGCATCCCTCCAATGGATTGGGTGTTATCCACCGCTTTTTTAGGGATAGGGAATATCGGTCGCGGGCGTCCCGCCACGATGCGATGTGCTCGAGGGAGGACAGCCGTATCATCAGGGCATGGATCAAGATTTTCAGTCTCTCCCGCTCCGTCCACGCGTGATAGACCTGACGATGCTTTGTCACAGCTAGGGTATAGGCTGCATTGCCGAAGGAGGAAAAATCCTCCCAGGGGACTGAGGCCAACATGAAGTCGATCAGCGCAGTCTTGGTCTTGGGAAATGGCCTTGGCGCCAACGGTGACTGTTTCAACCAGACCCGAACGTCCTGCCAATCGATCAGCCGTAAACATTCCCGGTAGGAATCGGGATCGTGTTTCAGAAATCCGCTCCAGGCGCGCCCGTATTCCCTCCACATGTATGGCCATTCGGACGAGACAGCAAAGTGGTCGCGCCACGCGTCGAACCAAGGCCAGTTCCAGTCCGAAGCACCGATATGCCCCTGAAATAGTTCCAGCTCTTCTCTGTCTCCACTTGGATTTTTCATCAGGTAAGCGTCGATGAGGATATCCTGGCACTTGATCGTCGTTTCCCCGACAATCTGTCGAAATGCGTCCCGGACATGATGTGGCTCCGGCGCGGTAAATGTGAACATTTTGGGCAATTCCGGGACGGTGAACATTGCCATGATGGTTGCATAGTCTCGCCACTGGAGCCACGGCCTTGAGCCCAGCCACGATGGTACAGCCCCACGGCTGCCGCACGCTGAGTGCGATATCGGGAAGATCCAGAGGATGGTTCATGGCGCGGCCCTCCGCTCGCTGGCGGTATTGACCATGGCCACGATGGTTTGCCAATCCAGGCCGGCATGCAGGGCATGCTCCACCACCAGGCGCACGGCCTCGGCGGGATCCACCTGGGCGACGTGCGCCGCCAGCTCGGCCAGCACCACGCGGCCGGCGGCCAGCCGCAGCTCCTTCACGCGGCGGCGCACATCGTCGGCCCGTTCGGTGCGCCCCAGGGTCTGCGCCAGCGCCGTGGCCGCCACGTCCAGTTCCAGGATGCGTTGAGCAAGAGGCGTCATCGACATGCGGTTCTCCTTCCATGGCCTGGCTCATCAGGGCGGGGTGGCCATCTCCCGCCGACGCCCCGGAAACCGGGGCGTTTCGCCGGTCAGTGCAGATCGTCGGGCCGCTGAGAGGCTTGGGCGGCCAGCACAATGGTTTCCACCATGTGCTGGCACAGCGGCCCCAACGGCAGGGCGTAAACACAGGGCAGGCCTCCGCCGGCGGGGTGAGGCACCGTCGTCGCCACAAAAACAGCGGGACCATCGCTCAGATCGCCCAGCCCCACCCGCATGGGCCACGCGCCATCCTCGGTTCGGGCCAGGATCAGACGCACACCGGGATTACTGCCGGCCGGCAGCAGCATCCATTCGGCAGGCATGGTGCCGCCATGCGAGATCACGTCGGTCATGCCGCACCGCCTTCCAGCACTTCGCCGCTTTCGCCGGGCGCGTCATCCTTGCAAGTGCAATCCGGCTGTTCGCAGCCCCGGCCGCCCACGGCGGAGATGGGGCAATCGGCCTTTTCGATATAGAAAAGGCGCAACAGATTCTGGAACCACGGCTCGTCGTCGAAACGGTCGTTGCCGCTGCTAAAATCGGGCGTTTCCCCCCTCAGTTCCGATCCGAAGTAGCCCCAGAAAACGCCGTTGAAGGTGTTAAAGAGAATGACGGCGGCGCAGCCATTTATCTGGCCGGACAAAACGACATGATCACCACCACGGTCATAACGGTCCGTGTTCATGGTCAGGCCGCGTGCGGGGCACAAGGCCCGCAGTTCCTCCACCGTGCGGTGGCGCTGGAAAGTCAGCATGATTACCCTCACGCGGCCTGGGTTTCGGACTGGCGGGGCGTTTTGGCATCGGCCAGATCAATGGTGATGCTGCTCCAGGCGTCATCAACCGACGCGCGCCGGCTGAAATAGAATTGCGTCTTGGTGCCCGTCACCCGCAGCGACGCGGTAATGGCCTCCATTGCCTTGATCCAGCGGGGATCCTTGATCTCGGTGGTGCTGCGCAAGGACAGAATGGCATTCCGGTTGATCTTGCCCGCCTGATCCACGTCGAAGGCCTTATTGACCAGCATGCGAATGGGCGCGGCGGCGTCGGCCGCCCATTCGTTGATGCATTCGTCGATCAACTCCTTGGCCGTTTGCAGCTCGGGCCCGAAGGTCAGCGCCTCGGCGATGCGGACCTCCACCTTCATCAGGCCGTCGAAGCTGCTGAACGTGACGTTGCCCTTCTTTCCGGCACGGTTCGACACCCCGTACTTGTCGGCCAGCACCGCCAGGAAGGCCATGCAATCGTCGTAGGTGTGGGCCTTGAAGCGGGCAATCTGGCCCGAAAGTTCCTCGGCATAGGTGAGGATGCTGCGCACCATCTGGTCTTCCAGCTTGCGTTCCTCGCGCACCAGTTCCAGCGGGACCAGATGGCCGTCCGCGTTGTGCATATACATCTTGCCGTTCAGCTCGATAACGGCGGGGATCTGCGATTTCTCGGACATGGATGCACCTTTCAACGTGTGGTGATGGAGCGCGACCGGATCAGCCGGTCGGCGTTGGGAATGGATCTACGGGGCGGCGTGGGCCACAGCAGGGCCAGCAGCAGGCGCAGGCGGCGTCGAAACAGGCGCGGCGTCATGCGCATTGCGCGGCCTCCTCCGCCATGGTGGTCAACTCGGCGCGCAAGGCGCCGAGGCGGGCGCCCAGGGCGGCATCCTCGGCCAGGTCCATGGCGATGCGCCGCACCCCGTAAAGCACGCTGGTGTGATCGCGGCCGCCGATGGCCTGGGCGATATACGGCAATGAGCGGCCGGTCATGTGGCGGGCGAGATACATGGCCACATGGCGGGCACGCACGATCCGCGCCTCCCGCCGGGCCGAGCGCAGATCCGCCACGTCCACGCCGAAATTTTCGGCCACGGCGGCAATGATGGCGGCAACCTCGGTCATGCTGTTCCCCTTTCCGCGTCATCGGGCGCCAACGTTCCGGCGGCATCACCGCAGGCGCGGGCCACCAGACCGATGGCCAGGGTGGTCACCTGGGCGGTCACCGAGCCATGATCGGCAATCCCGGCCACCACCATCATGGCGGCGCGCAGGGCCTCGTCTCCGGTCACCGGCCCGGCGACGATCTCCATGTGTCCCCCGCTCACCTCGGCCAGCCAGTGGCGCTCGGCGGTGTCCAGCAGCACCACACGGGAGCGGTCGCAAGCGGCAATGGCGCCGATGGCCTGGGCCGCCACCTCTTCCCGGCCCACACGCCAGCGGTAGATGGTGTCCGCCTCCAGCGGAAACGCGGCGGTCATGCCGCGTCTCCGCCGCCGCCCGATGCACCCGCGCCGCAGTGGCGGCGCGGGTGGCGCGGCTCAAAGGTCAAAGGCACCACATTGTCCGGAAGATCGCCGTCCGTCAGCCGCGCCGTCGGGGGCACCAGGCAGGCCTCCAGCGACCGCGCGTCGTCGGCCAGGGCCGCGAGCAGGCCGCAGATGTTGTCCACCGCCTCGGGCTCCAGCGTCATGCCGGTGTCGGCGTAGCGCCCCAGATGCGAGGCCAGACTGTCGATGCATTCGCTCAGCATGTCGGCCTCCTCAGCTTTCGATCAGTTTGACGTCGAGCATCTTCCAGGCCGACTCGAAGTGCCTGAGGGTCAGAGGCTCACCCGCACCGGCGGCAAACATCGAAGCGGCGGTGATCGTCTTGTCCAGGGCCCGCAGAGCGCCTATCCGGTTGGCGACGCTCTTCAGGAACTTTCTGGCTTCGGGATCGGTGATATTCCAGGCATCGAGCAGCTGGCAGATATCACCCGACTGGGGCCGCACTTGATGGGGATGCTTTGCCCCCACCCGGCTGAACAACTGCCCCCGATCCTCCTTGCCGCCGCCATAAAGGTTGGTGTGGATCGACTTGTTTCCGCTCAACACCACTCCAACCTTGTAGCGGGCGTGGATGCTGCGCAGCTGTTCCAGGGCTTCGACGCAAAGGAACTGGGCCTCGTCCACCAGGATCAGCCCTTGCGCTCCCTTGACACGCTGGCCAATGGCCTGTGAGAGCCGGGAGGCGGAACGTTCCGTGATGCCCATCGAGCGGCAGATTTCACTCAGCATCCGGTTCACGCCCTTGGTGTCCGGATCCATGGTGGCCAGCCAGACATTGGGAGTGGTGTCGCGATAATGCTCCAGCAGCGAGGTTTTGCCGATGCCGGGCGCCGTGGTGATGACCGAGAAGTCGGGAAGCGCATGCGCGAATTGCAGGACCGGCAGCATGGTCTTGGCGCTGGGGATCCACTGGAAGGGGGGCTTTGTCGGCAGAATGGCCTGGGCCTTCTGCATCTCACGGCGAGCCGCCAGCCATTTCGCCACATCTGCGGCCACCTTGTCGTTTTTCCCGGCATAGGTGTCCTTGAGCCAGGCGTGGAAGGTGCTTTCGGCGATCCCGGCGTCACGCGCCGCGGCGGCCACGCTCGGATAGTGGTCTTTGGCAACTTGTTCGGCCTCGGCACGCAATTGCACGATCTGGTCATCGCTCATGCCGCCGTCTGTCAAAACTATACTGCTCATGGTACCGTCCTTCTGCTTGAGCCTCGGATTGAGGCGATGGTACGAGGGCGCGGGGTGGCTTGCAGGCTTCCGCGCCCTCACTCTTTGGCCTGACGCAGCAATGCGATGCCGCGCCCGAAGGCCTCCATATCGAAGTTGATGACCTGCGCCGGCTTGGCGTCGTCTTCCGGCTGCTCAACCGGCTTCAGCGCCAGATTTCCGAAGCTGGGCCGCACCACGCGGGCATCGGGGGCCACCGGAGTGGGCGGTTCCGGTTGCAAGGCGGCCCATTCGGCCATGGCCAGATCGGTTTCGGCGGCGGCCAGCTCTTTGATGGCGCGATTTCGCCGGCTCTTTTTCGCCGCATGATCTTTGGCGGCGCCCATGCTGTCGTAGCCGACATCCTCGTGGCACTCGGCCTCGCAGATGAACGAACCATCCAGGCGATAGACGCCCACCGGTTGATGCAGGTGGTCTGGATCGAAACGCAAAACCACTTTCTTGCCGATCAGCCCGACCAGGCGTTCATTCCAATAGCGGTTCTTCTGCAGCTCCACATGGCCATCGGGCTTGCGGCATGTCACCGCCTCCGAAGACAGGAGCCACATGCGGATTTCCGCCGGGCTGGCCTTGCGGATGTGCGCCTGTTCATAGCTTTTGGTGAATACGTCCAGATAGGACTGGCCCTGGGCCGTCGATCCGTTGCGCCCGGTCCAGGTGTTGAAACGGTGCACTTCACGCTCAACAACCTTGATCAGGGTGGCGATGGGAACCGCCGTCGATCCGTAGTTCGCCGGTTTGTTCTCTGGGCTGTTGCCGGTATAGGCGCCCCTGCATTCCGGCGCCTTGCTGATGTAGCGCGACAGATCGCCGAAGGCCCGCTCGATGGGCTTGGACTGGCCGTGCGCCGGCTTGGTGAAGCGGATATCGACGCCCAGGCCTGCAAACAGGCCGATTGGGTCGTCTGTCTTGATTTTGAAGCGGTTGCGCCAGCGGCTGCCGGCGGTGTTCTGCTTTGCCGCCGCCGCCATGGTGTTATCGGAATAGACCTTCACCGGCTTGCCGTAGGTCTTGACCACATCCATGAAGGAGAGACGGAAGCCATAGGCGTTCTCGCATCGATCCAGCCGCCACCCCACGATCATGCCGGAATACAGATCCTGAAAGGCCAGCAGAAAGGCCCGCTCCGTCCGCTCGCCGTCTTCCCATTTGACGAACACATCGATCTTGTGCCCGTCGTAGTTCAGAGCCTCCATGGCATGGAAATGAGTGCGGCTGCGGCGCTGCGCCGGATAACTCTGGTCCAAAGCCTCGCGGCCTTCACGGAGCAGCTTGATGACGCTGGGATCGATCTCCCGCTCAATCTTGCGCTTCACCGTTTTCAGCGACGGAATGATCCAGCCAAGCTGGCGATCCTTGTTGGCGTCGACGATCCGGCGATAGCTCTCCGCCGCCAACGGCATTTCGTTGCAAAGCCAGTCCGCCTTGAACGCCTCCCATGCCTCGGCGCTCATCTCCGCCGTGGCCGTGCGGCCGGCGTAATGGTCCGCCAATTGGGGCAGCCAGTCCGGGCGTTCCACGCCATGCACCCGCCGCTCCCATTCGTAGAAAGTGCGCGTGGGAATCCGCGCGGGGTCGCAGATCAGCTGTACCGCCACTTCCTTGCCGGTGCCGTCGCGCACCAGGGCGTCCACGTCCAGCAGCACCTTCAGTCTGGCGCGGGCCTTGTCTTGCCGCGCCGCCGGCAGCGCCTCGAACCGCGTCCAGGCCTCCGCCGACGACAGCCGCGCTTTGGCCTCGGCCCGCGCCGCCTCCGGAGACGGCTCCCGGTGCTCGCGGATCAGTGCCGCGCGAGCACGCGAGGGGAGAAGGGAATAGTGAAACTCATATCCGCCACCTTTTCCTCTGCGAGGTCTCCAAAGCCCAAGGAGGTTGTTTTCCGTCCACCGTTGATCGGGAGAAAGCCAGCCATTATTATCCGCCCGCTCGTGCAGCGTCTGGACACTGATTCCCATCGCTTTTGCCATCGTGGCAACAGAGAGCCATTCCCAGTCGGCGGTCATGCGCCCCTCCCGAACAGGCTGTCCGTTTCCCGCCGCAACCTCTTTTCCTGCGCCGCCAGCCGCGCCTTCTCCTCACGCACCTGCGCCAGCTTGATCACGTCGGCATATTTCCGCGGCACCGCGATCAGCCCCGCCGGATTGACCAGAAGATTGGCCAGCCGCGCGTCGCGGGTCACCACCGCCAGCGCCTGGAACCGCAGCACGTTGGGCACATGGTCCGTGCGCGCCTCCGAAAGCGCCGCCGCCAGACTGGCCTCGCTGATGCTCTGCCCCAGCCACGCCGACATCGCCCCGGCCACCTCGGCCCGCGACATCCCCGACTCCTCGATCGAGGTGGCCATCGCCCGGATCAGCCGGGCATAGGGGGTGGGCAGCCGCGTCACAGCCTCGCCGAACACCTGGCAGATCTCCCGCGCCGGCGGCGTCCAGGAAAACAGATCCAGCGTGCCCCCGCAGGGCTTGCGGCGGCTCATGACACGTCCCTCGCGTCCAAACCGGCCGCCACCGTCCTGGCGGTGACGATGACGGCCGGCCGCGCTTCCCCTACACTCGGTATTGCCACACAGCCGAGGAGGGAAGAGGGATGACGGAAGAAGATCTGTTCATGATGGCGGCGCGCATCGTCGAGGCGAATATCCGTGCCGGAGACTCTTTCGATACCATCAATCTCGAAACCGTCGTTTACGATCAGGTTCGCTGTGCCTACGTGGCGCTCGGACGCGCGTGGGGCGAAATCTCCAGGCCGGAAACCGAGCACTGAGCCTCGCCCATCAGCGGCAGGCAAACCCGCACGCCGCCGCACGGATAGGCCCGTAATATCCGCCATACAGCGGCCGCGTCCTCGGGGTTGGATCGCGCCCAGGCGATCAGGGCTCTTACGGCTGTCTTTGTGGTGCTCATGCGTTTGTCCTTGAGAATTGCAAGGCCGCATCACGCCGCCCCCTTCTCGTCCGTGGGCGTGTCCAACGCCCCGCTTTCCCGCAAATGCGCCACGAACTGCCGTTGCGCCTCGCGGCCCGGGCGGCTGCGCCCCATCACGCCCCACAGCGCCATCAGCTTCAGGAACAGGGCGTCGCTATCCGGCCCGTCGGTCTCGTGGCCGCCCTGGAGGGTCCGCAAGGCGCCCTTCACGGTCTTGGCCTTGGGGGTTTCTCCCAGCAGCATCGCCAACACCGCCCGCTGCTCGCCATGCCCCAGCTTGGCCAGCGCCAGCAATTCGGCCTGGTTCTTGGCCACGTGGGTGCCCGCCAGGCTGGCCCGCACGTCGGCGGCCAGTTTGGTCGAGATGAACGTGGCGCGGCGGATGGTGCGCTCGGTCAGGCCGCAGCGGGCGGCCACGTCGGCAGCAAAGGACATGATGTCCGTTGCTGATCCCTGCCGCGCCTTGCCCCCTGCCACGCCCGCCTTGGTTTCCGGATGCAGCCGCACATAGATCGCTTGGCGTTCCCACAGGAAAACCGCCCGGTCCAGCGGGTTAAGCTCGTGCCGTACCAGATTTTCATCGATCTCGGCCATGCGGGCTTCGTCGTCGGTGCAATCGAAAACGAAAGCATCGATGTCCTCCCAACCCAGAATCTGCGCGGCGCGCAGGCGGTGTCCGCCCGCGATCAGCACAAATCCCTTCTTGGTCTTGCGCACCTCGATAGGCTGGCGCAGCCGCCCCACCTCGGTCATGTTCTGCGCCAGCAACTGCGCATGATCTTCATCGACCACACGCAGACGGTCGGCGGCGTTGATATCGGCAATGCGCAGTCTCTGCAGCCCTAAAGCCTTCATGGCGCCACCCTCCGCACTTCGGCTCCCAGCCGCAACGCCCCCTGCGCCACGGCGTCGCCATCGGCGCCGTGGTCCAGCAGAACAAACGCGGGTTCACCCGCATTGAAAACGGCGCTCCCGAAGACCAATGTCATCGCGGCGGCGGCGCTGGCGCTTACCTCCAACCCAACAACCTCCAGGCTGTCCAGGTCGGTTACCGACGCCACGTACACGATGTGCCCGGCGATCCGGGTCTGGATCGCCTCAATGGCCCAGCGCCCGGGTTTTGTGGGTATGCCTTTACTCATGGTCATGCGGCCTCCGATTTTTGACGGTGACCGGCCTGGGGGCGGGGCTTATAGTTGGCCGCAGGTTGAGGACGTTTCCGGATGCCGTCGGCGCTGTAGCGGGTGGGCCACAACAGCGCCGCCGCAATGCCCAGCGTTGCGCTGATCAACGCCTCGCCCTTCGGGTGGGGCTTCGATAACGCCGCGCTGCAGGTGCCTTTCGGCAGCCCATGGGCCCGGTCCAAACCGGACAGCGAGAACCCGCGCTTCTCCAGCGCGGCCTTGATGTCCGACTTGTGCCAGCCTCTCCGCTTCGGCATCCTGCTCATCCTATTTTCGGCTCCAGCCGGCCCCGCCAGGCCGGTTTTTTAGAGGGTGTGAATTTCGATGTGTAGAAAGAATATAAATCCGTTTTGATGTGAGATCAAATCTAAAGTGACCTGAAACTTCGGCATTGCCATCCGCTTTGATGGCATCCGATTAGATCTCTGATACAAAACAGTTTTTCTGAAGTTTAAGGCTGCGCCACGAACTTTCAGGGAAGCCTGAAAGTTCAAACTGGAAGTTTAAGGTGCGCGATGTCGGGGAATGAGACGCTAGGCCATCGAATCAGAGCAGTCCGTTCTGATATGTCCCAGGAGCGATTTGCCCAACTGATGGGCGTCAGCTTGCCAACTGTGCAGCGCTATGAAAGGGGGGAAAATCGCGTAGATGCAGCTTTCTTGCAGACCCTCTGCGAGAAGTTTCCCGCTATCAACCCGGCTTGGCTGCTCACAGGGGCTGGGGAAATGCTCATGTCCGATGTAGCGGCTCCTCTAGCCCCTGCAGCTTTTGACGAGGAGCTGATCGCGCGCATCGCCAATGGGATTTCGTCAGTCTTTCGGGAGGAAAACGCCAGGATAAGCCCGGTTCTGCTGGTGCAGGAGACCACCCGCGTCTATGCCGATCTGGTAAGGCATTTCACCCCCCAGGAACGCGATGTGGGCCTCAAGGGCATGCTGATCGCGTTACGAGCCGATCTGCGCCGGCCGCCGACGCCTGGTGAGGGCAATAGTAAACGCTTGGCCTGAGAGTGGTCAGGGCGCGGCCATTGGGAGATGTGCCAGCAGCCTTCGTCGCGGTCAACGGGAACGTGTGCGGGAAAAACCATTTGCCCGGACTGCTGGTTCCATTAAGAGGCGTTGAGCGCCGGTCTAAGAGGCCCCTGAAAGGCTCGCCGCCGATCCCCGCCCCTCTGCAAAACCATCTGTCCCGGCGCCAGATTTTTCCCGACTTGCGAAACCAACGCCCATCCTCATACCCCGACGCCGATGCATCCGGAATGCCGCAGAAATCAACGCCTATCCCACATCATCCCGCCCCATCCCGGGTTATCCCGGTTCGTTGCAATACCATGTGTCCAGTAACAAAGATTTTTCCAAGGCCGTGGGGCCGGTCGGCAGTTTCATGACCTTTTGCGGCGCAGGCAACCGATTTGAGGTGACGTCCGCTGCGGAGCGGGTGTTTCCTTGAGGTTGCTCGCGTTTGCCGCGCCCGATCGCCCAGCCCAGGAGGCCCCCCCGATGCCACACGCGCCCTGTGCCGCCTATGAGCCCGCCGCGCCCTATTTCGATCTGGTCCGGGGCGCCTTGGGCGATCTGGTGGACGGCGCGCATTTCTTCGACGCCGTTGCCGAGAACGTGGTGTACGAGGTGCGCTACGATATCGGCGGCTGGCCCCGGGTGCTGCACGGGCGGGCCGATCTGATGGCCGCGTTCCGGGGCTATGCCCAGGCCATCGCGCTGCGCTCGGCCGATCCCCTGATGGTGCACCGGGCGGGGGATACCGTCATTCTCGAATACGACGTCCACGGCACCATCCTCGCCACCGGCGTGACCTACGACAACCGCTTTTGCTCGGTCATCCGCATCGAGGGACGCAAAATCGCCCAGTGGCGGGACTACATGGACTCCCTGGCCGCCTGGACCGCGCTGACGGCGCGACAGGCATGAAACGGAGGCCGATGATCGACGGAAAGCCTGCGGCGTTTCATATCGTCCGTCGTCTGTTGGGGCGGAGTCTCCTTTAAACTGGAGGAGTTTTCCCATGGCAGGCCAGTCACGCCCCGCGTCGGTTGATGGGGGCGCGTCTCAGACGTCACTTTCATCGCAATACAGGCAGGTCTCCCGCGGCGAGCGGTAAAGTGCGCCCCTTTCCAGGGGGTCTTTCATCTTAAGCGGATGGTAGTGGTCCATAATAAACTTCGCCGGTAGGACCTCGTGCAGGACGAAGGTGAAGTCTTGCAACAGGACTTCGGTCGGCTTCCGGACGAACTGGCGTGTCCATTCGCGCAGCAAAAGCGAGGCTAATTGCCGTCGCAGCCCAGGTGAGGTCCGGGAGAGGGGAAGATCGACTTCGATGATTGTCGGCACCCCTTTTTCGACAAGTGGCGCACGGAAACCGTATCCAAGCACGGAGCAGATCCATTCGCTTCCATAGATAAGGTAATGCGCTGCATTGTCGATCATGTCGCGATCATCAAGGACGAGGAAGCAACGATGCTCGTCCACGGTGCTAGGGAACTCCGCCATTCTTTCCGCGAGCTTCGGAAGCATCCACTGCAGTCGGGCGTCAGATTCCACTAGATTCCGCACTCGGGCTTCGAGCTTTTCCCTGCGATGAAAGTGAAGACCTTCGCGGAAATAGGTGCCGGCATCTTCTGTGCGGCAGCCGTGGTAGCAACGCACGATCTGGTGTTCAAGCAGGTCGATTAGATCCTCCTTGACATCATCGAACTCTGTCTGGAGTTCACTTGCCAGCAATTGTGTCCACTCCGAGTCGTCGTCGTACCATTTCTCGGTGTCGATTAGCTGCAGGCGACCCTCGGCCCCGACCCGCAGTTGTGGGCTGAGCCAATTAGTCAGAATGGGTATCCAGGTGGCGGGATGATGCCAGACCAAGGGTTCGGAACTGAGATGGGGCATGATCTTAGGTCATGGGGGCGGAATGTTGTTCAAACCTTGGGGGCTAGATCAGCGTGGTGCAAATTGGCACGGCTCAAGCAAACTTCCGCCGCACCCCATCGGGGTGCGGCGTCCTGTTGGTTCGTTTGCGGCAGCTTTACCGCGCCCTGAGGCGAGTTTCGCTGCGTTTCACACTAAGCCCAGCCCCCTTTACGAACAGCCGCTGGTGCTGCCGCAGGTGTTGCACTTCATGCAGGTGCCGTTGCGCACCAGGGTGAAGTTGCCGCATTCGCCGCAGGCGTCGCCTTCGTAGCCCTTCATGCGGGCTTCGCGGATTTGTTCCGAGCGGGCGTCGAATTCCTGGATCAGGCTGGTGGGGTCCAGGGCCACGGTGGTTTGTTCCAGGGCCACGTTGGTGCCGGCGGCCACGCTGGTGGTGGTGGTGGTCGTGGTGGTGGTGGCCGTGGAGGAGGTGGTGGCCGTGGTGGCGGCGCCGCCCTTCAGCACCCGCAGGTTCGACGAGCGCATATAGCCGCGGCTGGCCAGGCGTTCCACCATCGAGCCCAGGCTGGGGGCGGGCAGGTTGCCTTCGTTGTTGCCGCGGCCCAGGCTGTCGGGGGTAAGGTCGGGCGGGGTCACATGGGCCAGGTCGTTGCGGCTCAGGTAGGAGATGGCCAGCTCGCGGAAGATGTAGTCGAGGATCGAGGTCGACATCTTGATGGTCTGGTTGCCTTCCACCATGCCCGAAGGCTCGAAGCGGGTGAAGGTGAAGGCCTCCACGAACTCTTCCAGCGGCACGCCGTACTGCAGGCCGATGGAGATGGCGATGGCGAAATTGTTCATCATGGCGCGGAAGGCGGCGCCTTCCTTGTGCATGTCGATGAAGATCTCGCCCAGCTTGCCGTCCTCATATTCGCCGGTGCGCACATAAACCTTGTGCCCGCCCACGATGGCCTTCTGGGTATAGCCCTTGCGGCGGTCGGGCAGCTTGCGGCGCTGGGCGGCGATCACCCGCTCCACGATGCGCTCGGCCACGATCTCGGCGCGGGCGGCGGCGGGGCGCTCGGCCACGTCGTCGGCCAGGTCGCCGGCATCGTCCAGCAGGGCGGCCTGCAGCGGCTGGCTCAGCTTCGAGCCGTCGCGGTAGAGGGCGTTGGCCTTCAGGCCCAGCTGCCACGAGGCCATATAGGCGTTCTTGCAGTCTTCCACCGTGGCGGAATTGGGCATGTTGATGGTTTTGGAGATGGCGCCGGAAATGAAGGGCTGGGCGGCGGCCATCATCTTGATGTGGCTGTCCACCGACAGGAAGCGCTTGCCCAGTTTGCCGCAGGGGCTGGCGCAGTCGAACACCGGCAGATGCTCGGCCTTGAGGAAGGGGGCGCCTTCCAGGGTCATGGCGCCGGTCACATAGGTGTTGGCCTCGTCCACCTGGGCCTTGGAGAAGCCCAGGGCCACCAGCATGTCGAACGACAGGTCGTCGAGCTGGGCCGGGGTGAACTTCAGCACGTCGGTGCAGAACTGTTCGCCCAGGGTGTATTTGTTGAAGACGAACTTGATGTCGAAGGCGTTCACCACCGCCTGTTCCACCCGCTCCAGGGCCTCGGGAGTGAAGCCCTTGGCGCGCAAGGCATCGTGGTTGATGTGCGGGGCGCCCTTCAAGGTGCCGTGGCCCACGGCGTAGCGCACGATCTCTTCGATATCGGCGGCATTGTAGCCCAGGGTTTCCAGGGCCTGCGGCACCATGCGGTTGATGATCTTGAAATAGCCGCCGCCGGCCAGCTTCTTGAACTTCACCAGGGCGAAATCGGGCTCGATGCCGGTGGTGTCGCAGTCCATCACCAGGCCGATGGTGCCGGTGGGGGCGATCACCGAGGCCTGGGCGTTGCGGAAGCCGAATTCCTCGCCCAGGCGCAGGGCCTCGTCCCAGCCTTCGCGGGCGGCGCTCACCAGGGCCTCGTCGGGGCAGTTCACCGCGTCCAGCGGCACCGGCAGCACCGACAGGGCCTCGTAGCCGCCGGTCATGCCGTAGGCGGCGCGGCGGTGGTTGCGGATCACCCGCAGCATGGCCTCGGCGTTCTTGGCATAGCCGGGGAAGGCGCCCAGCTCCTTGGCCATCTCGGCCGAGGTGGCGTAGGAGACGCCGGTCATGATGGCGGTGAGGGCGGCGGCGTAGGCGCGGCCCACGTCGCTGTCGTAGGCCATGCCCGAGGCCATCAGCAGGCCGCCGATATTGGCGTAGCCCAGGCCCAGGGTGCGGAACTCGTACGAGAGCTTGGCGATCTCGGGGGCGGGGAACTGGGCCATCATCACCGAGATTTCCAGCACCACCGTCCACAGCCGCACGGCATGCTTGTAGCCCTCGATATCGAAGCTGCCGTCGGCCTTGCGGAAGGCGATCAGGTTCAGCGAGGCCAGATTGCAGGCGGTGTCGTCAAGGAACATGTATTCCGAGCAGGGGTTCGAGGCGTTGATGCGCCCCGACTCCGGGCAGGTGTGCCACTCGTTGATGGTGGTGTCGAACTGCAGGCCGGGATCGGCGCAGCCCCAGGCGGCCTCGCCGATCTGTTCCCACAGCTCGCGGGCCTTGATGCTCTTGGCCACCTTGCCGTCGGTGCGGCGGATCAGCTCCCAATCGCCGTCGTCCAGCACCTTCTGCAGGAAGGCGTTGGTCACGCGCACGGTGTTGTTGGAGTTCTGGCCGGAAACGGTGAGATAGGCCTCGGAATCCCAGTCGGTGTTGTAAACGGGGAACAGGATCTCGGTATAGCCCTGCCTGGCGAACTGGATCACGCGCTGGATGTAGTTTTCCGGCACCTGCAGCTTGCGGGCCTCCAGCACGGCCTTCTTCAGGTCCTTGTTGGCCTTGGGGTTCCAGCGCTCCTCGGCGTCGGCGGCGCCGTCCCAGGCGCGGCAGGCGGCCATCACCGCGTTCAGGCTCTGGTTGGCCAGACGCGAGCCGGCCACCATCGCCGCCACCTTCTGTTCCTCCTGCACCTTCCAGCCGATGAACTTCTCGATATCGGGATGGTCGGCGTCCACCACCACCATCTTGGCGGCGCGGCGGGTGGTGCCGCCCGACTTGATGGCCCCGGCGGCGCGGTCGCCGATCTTAAGGAAGCTCATCAGGCCCGAGGAGCGGCCGCCGCCCGACAGGCGCTCGCCCTCGCCGCGCAGGTTGGAGAAGTTGGTGCCGGTGCCCGAGCCGTATTTGAACAGGCGGGCCTCGCGCACCCACAGGTCCATGATGCCGCCCTCGTTCACCAGATCGTCGTTGATGGACTGGATGAAGCAGGCATGGGGCTGGGGATGCTCATAGGCGCTGTTGGAGCGCACCAGCTGGCCGGTTTTCCAATCCACGTAGGAATGGCCCTGGCCGGGGCCGTCGATGCCGTAGGCCCAATGCAGGCCGGTGTTGAACCATTGCGGGCTGTTGGGGGCGCCCATCTGCTGGCACAGCATGTAGCGCATTTCGTCGAAGAAGGTTTCGGCGTCGGCCTCGCTGTCGAAATAGCCGCCCTTCCAGCCCCAATAGGTCCAGGTGCCGGCCAGGCGGTCGAACACCTGCTTGGCCGAGTTTTCGCGGCCGGTTTCGCTTCCCTCGGCGGCGCTTTTGCGCCACAGCCAGGCGGGAACGCCCTCTTCCTTTACCGCGGTCAGATCCCCGGCCGCCGGCACGCCGGCGCGGCGGAAATATTTCTGGGCCAGAACGTCGCAGGCCACCTGCGACCAGTCGGAGGGAACTTCGATGTCGCTCTGCGCGAACACGACCGAACCGTCGGGATTACGGATTTCGGAAGAGGTGGTCCGGAAGCCGATGCCGTCGTAGGGAGACTGGCCGGCGGTCGTGAACTGACGATGGAAGCGCATATTCCTTCACCCCGAATGGAAATGGTATGGGAACCGCGAAGCGACACCGGCGCCTTCTCGCCACCCCCCATTCCCTCGGGGCCATGCCCTGGGGGGATTGCGGCGGGGCGCACAATATTTCGTGTAGCCGTGCGGAACAGGCACACACGGTATGTCAGGGGGCGGCCCGGTTCAATGACATTTTCGATTCTTTCCGCATCCGAAACACATCATCTGGTGTGTGGGGGAGGGTATGATGTCAATAGAATGTAAGGGGGGCGCGGAAAACCGCCAAAAAGCCGTGCCCGGGCGAGGCGATGCGCTAAAAAACGGCGGCGCGGCGCCATGGGCTCTGGACGCTGTTGCCGGCATTTGCCATATTCGCCCCTCTAACGACCAAGTTCCGACCGCGTGGTGAAGGACACTTAAGATGAGCATTGGCACGTTGCTGTTCACCTGGTTCAAGGGCCGCTATGTCGGTTCCGATGCCCAGGGTAACCGCTACTATGTGGAGCGTCGCGCCGTGCGCGGCCGCCGCGCCCGCCGCTGGGTGCTGTATAATGGCGTGGTGGAAGGCTCGCGCGTGCCGGCCGAATGGCATGCCTGGCTGCATTACACCGTCGATGCGCCGCTGCAGCCTTCGCCCGAGAAGCCCTGGATCGCCGAGCATAAGGCCAACGCCACCGGCACCGCCCAGGCCTATCTGCCCGCCGGGCACGATCTGATGGGCGGCCAACGCGCCCGCGCCACCGGCGATTATCAGGCCTGGCAGCCCTAAGGGCGCCGGGGTTAGGACGAACGCCGTGCTTGCCAGCCGACAGAAAGAAACCCTTATCGGCGCCTGCGTGCTTCTGCTGGGCGCCCTGGTGCTGGGGATCGCCTATCGCCCCGGTCACGAGGGCGGGATGGAGGGCTACAACCTTCAGGCCCGCTTCAACAAGGCCGACGGCATCAGTATCGGCAGCGATATCCGCCTGTCGGGGGTGTCGGTGGGCAAGGTGGTGCGCCAGGCGCTGGACGATAAGTTCCGCGCCGTGCTCACCCTGCGCCTGCGTCCCGATGTGCAGGTGCCCGACGACAGCGCGGCGGTGATCCGCACCGACGGTCTTCTGGGCGCCAAGTTCATCGCCATCGTGCCGGGCGGCGACGAGGCCAACCTGAAACCCGGCCAGTCGTTCGACGCCACGCAGGATTCGGTCAATGTCCTGGATCTGCTGGAGCAGATCATCGCCCAGGGCGAATCCAACCGGGCCAAACAGCAAGCCGCCACGCCGCGCTGACGGCGCGGCATGGCTTTAAGGAATAAAGACCCATGGGTAAGAATCTGATCGAAACCATCATGGGGGCGGTGGTCCTGCTGGTGGCCGGCTTCTTCCTGGTGTTCGCCTATTCCCAGGCCGATCTCGGCACGGTGAAGGGCTACAAGATCTCGGCGGCCTTCACCAGCGTCGGCGGCCTGGCCAATGGCGCCGATGTGCGCATCAACGGCATCAAGGTGGGCACGGTGCTGGATCAGAAGATCGATCCGGTCACCTTCAACGCCGTGGTCACCATGTCGATCATGCCCAAGATCCATCTGCCGGTGGATACCGAGGCCACGGTGGATTCCGAAGGGCTGCTGGGCGGCAAATACCTGAAACTGATGCCCGGCCACAGCCAGCAGACCATCGCGGCGGGCGGCAGCATCGCCCATACCAAGAATTACGAATCGCTGGAGGAAATGGTGGGCAAGGTGATCTTCCTGGCCACCGATGGCGGTGGCGCCAAGCCTGCCGCCAAGCCCGCCGGCGCCGCCGCGGCGCCGTAACGCCATGGCCGCGCTTCGCCGTTTTTCCGGCCTGCAAGGACCGATCGGCGCCGCCCTGCTGCTGACCACGCTGCTCGACGCGC
>JAJXUO010000038.1 GCA_021782815.1 Pseudomonadota bacterium | reverse complement strand
CTAAAAAAAAGCTCTTGCGCCCCTGCCGTCATATTGCTACATATCCGCACCCCGACGGAGGGGGTGTAGCTCAGTTGGTTAGAGCGCCGGCCTGTCACGCCGGAGGTCGCGGGTTCGAGCCCCGTCACTCCCGCCACCTTCTCGGGACGTCTCCTGAAAAAGACACCTTGCGGATCATTCGGCCCGCCGCTGACACCGGCGATGTTAAAGCCCGATCCGTCCCCCGGCGAGGGGGTGTAGCTCAGTTGGTTAGAGCGCCGGCCTGTCACGCCGGAGGTCGCGGGTTCGAGCCCCGTCACTCCCGCCAGTTTCTTAATTATATGTCCACTCAGGCGCCGGGCGCTGGCGTGCCGCCAGCTTGGCTATCCTCCGCTTCCCTCCTCCGCTCACGCTCCGTCGTCGCTGCAGGGCCCTCAATGGGCCAGTCACCGGCTGCGCCGGCTCCCTTCCCCCAATGCTCCTTTGCCGCCTGAGGCGGTCGGCTTTAGACTTTTGCCATCGCCGTTGTTGGGATGGAGGGATCAGGCCATGAAGGTGGGTATCGTCGGAGCCGGCATGGTGGGCAGCGCCGCCGCCTATGCCATGGTGTTGCGCGGCACCGCCAGTCAGGTGGTGCTGGTGGACCACAATCCCGCCCTGGCCGCCGCCCAGGCCCAGGATATTCTCCACGCTACCCCCTTTTCCCATCCGGTGCATGTGCGGGCCGGCGAGACCGCCGAGCTGGCCGGGGCCGGGGTGGTGATTCTGGCCGCCGGGGTGGCGCAAAAGCCCGGCGAAACCCGCCTGCAGCTGCTGGAGCGCAATGCCGCCGTTTTCGCCGAGATCATTCCGCCGGTGCTGGCGGCGGCGCCCGAGGCCATTCTGTTGGTGGCCACCAATCCGGTGGATGTGATGACCAGTATCGCCGCCCGCATTTCCGGCCTGCCCGCCGGGCGGGTGCTGGGCTCGGGCACCATTCTCGATACCGCCCGCTTCCGCGCCCTGCTGGGCGAGCATCTGGGGGTAAGCGCCAAATCGGTGCATGCCTTCGTGCTGGGGGAACATGGCGAGTCCGAGGTGCTGTGGTGGTCGGGCGCCACCGCCGGCAGCCTGTCGGTGCTGGAAGGGGCCGCCCAGTGGGAACGCCCCCTCGACGAAGCCGCCCGCCAGCGCATCGACGACAATGTGCGCCGCGCCGCCGATCATATCATCGCCGGCAAGGGCGCCACCTGGTACGGCATCGGCGGCGGCCTGGCCCGCATCGTCGAGGCCATTTCCAGCCACGAGAACGCCCTGCTCACCGTTTCCGCCCCCACCGCCTGGGTGGAAGGGGTGGCCGATGTCAGCCTGTCGCTGCCGCGCATCGTCGGCCGCCGGGGCTGCGGCCGCATCCTGCTGCCCGATCTCGATCCCGGCGAACACCAGGCCCTGCGCCGCAGCGCCGAAATTCTGAAGGCGGCGGCGGACAGCGTGCGCCTGCCCTGATCTTCGCACCCGCAAAATGAGCGGCAATAGACCGGCGGGTCATGAAACCGTCACGGCATTTTTTATCTAATCTTCTACTCTTGGCGTGTTTTCAGGTTGTTATCGCCCTTCTCTTGCCGGGGCCATCTGTGTTTCAATTCCCCCCTCGCCGATTTTTCCGGCGGCTCGCAGGAGAGCTTCCATCATGACGAAAAAGCATATGATCACCGTTGACGGTAACGAGGCTTGCGCGTCCGTGGCCTTCCGGTGCAGCGAGCTGGCGGTGATCTATCCCATCACCCCCTCGTCCACCATGGGCGAGCTGGCCGATCAATGGGCCTCGGAGGGGAAGAAGAACATCTGGGGCGTGGTGCCGGAAGTAACCGAGATGCAGTCCGAGGGCGGCGCCGCCGGGGCGGTGCACGGCGCCATCCAGGCCGGGGCCCTGGGCACCACCTTCACGGCCTCGCAGGGGCTGCTGCTGATGATCCCCAACATGTACAAGATCGCCGGCGAGCTCACCCCCTTCGTCATGCATGTTTCGGCCCGCACCATCGCCACCCATGCCCTGTCCATCTTCGGCGATCATTCCGACGTGATGGGCGTGCGCCAGACCGGCTTCGCCATGCTGGCCTCCAATTCGGTGCAGGAGGCGCAGGACATGGCCGCCGTGGCCCATGCCGCCACCCTGCGCTCGCGGGTGCCGTTCCTGCATTTCTTCGACGGCTTCCGCACCTCGCACGAGGTGGCCAAGATCGCCGCCCTGAGCGACGCCGATCTGCACAAGATGATCGACGAGGCCGACGTGCACGCCTTCCGCAAGCACGCCTTGAGCCCCGATCACCCGGTGGTGCGCGGCACCGCCCAGAACCCCGACGCCTTCTTCCAGTCGCAGGAGGCGCGCAATTCCTTCCACACCGCCGTGCCCGGCATCGTTCAGGCCGAGATGGACCGCTTCGCCGCCCTGACCGGGCGCGCCTACCAGCTGTGCGACTATGTGGGCCACCCCGAGGCCGAGGAGGTGCTGGTGATCATGGGCTCGGGCGCCGAAACCGCCGAGGTCACCAGCGCCTGGCTGAACCGCCACGGCCGCAAGACCGGCGTGGTGAAGATCCGCCTGTTCCGTCCCTTCCCGCTCGACGCCTTCATCGCCGCCCTGCCCCCCACCACCCGCGCCATCGCCACCCTGGACCGCTGCAAGGAGCCGGGCGCCCTGGGCGAGCCTTTGTTCCAGGACGTGGTGGCGGCCCTGGCCGAGGCCCGCGCCACCGGCCTGCGCCCCACCGGGCGCGATCCCCTGGTGATCGGCGGGCGCTACGGCCTGTCGTCGAAGGAATTCAACCCCGGCATGGTCAAGGCGGTGTTCGACGAACTGACCCGCGAAACCCCGAAGCGCCGCTTTACCGTGGGCATCCGCGACGACGTCACCGGCCTGTCGCTGGACTGGGACGCCGACTTCTCGCTGCAGTCGGAAGGCATGCGCCGCGCCGTGTTCTTCGGCCTGGGCGCCGACGGCACGGTGGGCGCCAACAAGAATTCCATCAAGATCATCGCCGACGCCACCGATCATTACGCCCAGGGCTATTTCGTCTACGATTCCAAGAAATCGGGCGCCGTCACCATCAGCCATCTGCGCTTTTGCGATCATCCCATCCATGCCCCCTATCTGGTGCGCAACGCCGGGTTCGTGGCCTGCCACCATTTCGTCTTCCTGGAAAAGTACGACGTTCTCGATTACGCCGCCCCCGGCGCCACCTTCCTGCTGAACGCCCCCTTCCCGGCCGAGGCGCTGTGGGACCAGTTGCCACGTCCGGTGCAGCAGACCATCATCGACAAGAAGCTCGCGGTCTACACCATCGACGCCCGCGCCGTGGCCCAGGCCGCCGGCATGGGCCAGCGCATCAACACCATTATGCAAACCTGCTTCTTCGCCCTGGCCGGGGTGCTGCCCAAGGACGAGGCCATCGCCCATATCAAGAAGGCCATCGAGAAGACCTACGGCCGCAAGAGCCGCGCCATCGTCGAGAAGAACTTCGCCGTGGTGGATCAGGCCCTGGCGCATCTGCAGAAGGTGCCGGTGCCCGCCGCCGTCACCTCCACCGCCGAGCTGCCGCCCCTGGTGCCCGACGACGCCCCCGACTTCGTGCGCAACGTCACCGCCATGATGCTGGCCAACAAGGGCGATCTGCTGCCGGTGTCGGCCTTCCCCGCCGACGGCACCTGGCCGGTGGGCACCGCCCGCTTCGAAAAGCGCAACATCGCCGATGAAATTCCGCTGTGGGATCCCGCGCTCTGCATCCAGTGCAACAAGTGCGTGCTGGTGTGCCCCCATTCGGCCATCCGCGCCAAGGCGGTGCCGCAGGCGGCGGTGACCAATCCGCCCGACACCCTGAAAACCATGCCCTACAAGGGGGTGGAGATGAAGGGCGGCACCTACCTGTTGCAGGTGGCCCCGGAAGACTGCACCGGCTGCAGCCTGTGCATCCACGCCTGCCCCGGCAAGGCCAAGGACGATCCCGACCGGCTGGCCCTGACCATGGTGCCCAAGGCGCCGCTGCTGGTGGAGGAAAAGCGCAACTTCACCTATTTCCTCACCCTGCCCGATATCGAGCGGGCCGACCTGCGCATGACCATGAAGGCCTCGCAGCTGGTGACGCCCTTGTTCGAATTCTCGGGCGCCTGCCTGGGCTGCGGCGAAACCCCCTATATCCGCACCCTGACCCAGCTGTTCGGCGACCGCGCCCTCATCGCCAACGCCACCGGCTGCTCGTCGATCTTCGGCGGCAACCTGCCCACCACCCCCTATTCCACCGACAGCCACGGCCGCGGCCCGGCCTGGTCCAACTCGCTGTTCGAGGATAACGCCGAGTTCGGCCTGGGCTTCCGCCTGGCCCTGGATCATCACAAGCAGCATGCCCGCCAGCTGTTGCACTCCCTGACCGGCCGGGTGCCCGAGGCCCTGGTCAACGCCTTGCTGCACAGCCCGCAGGACGACGACATCGCCATCCGCGACCAGCGCTCCCGCGTCGAGGAGCTGCGCCGCCTGCTGGCCGGCGCCGCCGACGCCGAGGCCGTGCGCATGCTGGAACTGGCCGACTATCTGGTGGACAAGCTGGTGTGGATCGTCGGCGGCGACGGCTGGGCCTACGATATCGGCTATGGCGGCCTCGACCATGTGCTGGCCTCGGGCCGCAACGTGAATATCCTGGTGCTCGATACCGAGGTCTATTCCAATACCGGCGGCCAGCAGTCCAAGGCCACGCCGCTGGGGGCCACCGCCAAGTTCGCCATGGCCGGAAAATCGCGGCCCAAGAAGGATCTGGGTCTGATCGCCATGGCCTACAGCAACGTCTATGTGGCCTCGGTGGCCTTCGGCGCCAAGGATGCCCAGATGGTGAAGGCCATGCAGGAGGCCGCCTCCTACGACGGCGTGTCGCTGATCATCGGCTATGCCCACTGCATCGCCCACGGCTTCGACATGGCGGCGGGGCTGGGCCAGCAGAAGGGGGCGGTGCAGTCGGGCTACTGGCCGCTTTACCGCTACGATCCGCGCAAGCTGGGCGGCGATCAGCCCGCCCTGGAGCTGGACATGGGCGAGCAGAGCCTGAGCCTGGAGGAGTTCATGGCCAGCGAAACCCGCTTCCGCGTGACCGACAGCCACGACCACGCCCTCTATAAGCACATGCTGGCCGATGCCGAGATGTGGGTGCGCCGCCGCCACGACCTGCTGAAACGCATAGCCGGAAGCCCGGCGGCGGAGTAAGGTGATCCCCGCTCCCCCGGACCCCGCCGGGGGAGCCTTTTTGCCGAGAGGAGAAGGTTCCGAGATGACCGGCCCCCATGCCCGATATCCCGAAATCGTGCTGCTGCGCCGCCCCGACGGCAGCGGCTACGGCTTCTTCTTTCACAGCGAGGAGGATTTCATCCATGCCGCCGACAGTTTCGCCACCCCGGTGCTGCGCAGCTTCGCCGGCGAGCCGGTGCCCGGCCAGCCCGAACCGCAGGAACATCTGAAAACCGCCATCGCCACCTTCATCGGCCAGGCCTTCGACAAGGCCGTGCCCGGCGAAGTGGGGGCCGAAGGGGTTTCGCGCGCCGCCGCCGCCTGCGTGCGCACCATTTTCGGCGGCGCCATCCCCCGCGTGGTGGTGATCGAACGGCGCGAGGGCAAAACCTCGGCCCGGCCCGGCATCGAATATATGCGCCATCCCGGCCACCCGCTGGCGGTGATCGTGGAGGGCGACGCCCATGGCGGCGAGGCGCATTTTTTCACCTCGGCCGACCAGTTCCGCGATGTGGGGGAAAGCCACCCCGACGCCCACTGCTGGCTGCCCCAGATCATCTACCGGCTTTACGCCCGCACCCCCTCCATCATGGCCGGCAAACCCCTGACCGACCGCGCCACCGGCAAGCACAGCGTGGCCTGCCGCGGCATCACCTTCGGCCTGCAGGCGCCCTTGGAGGAACGCCCCGAGGGAAGCATCCGGGCCGGGGAATAACCCGGCTCAGCCGCCCCCCAGAATCCGCCGGATGGCGGCGATGTTCCAGCCGCGCGCCGCCTGCACCAGAAGATCGCTGCGGCCGATGTCGCTGCCTTCGATCTGCAGCAGCACGCGATCGGACAGCAGGATCATGATCTCGCCCACCCGGTCGGCGGCATCGTAGCGCATCAGGGCGTCCTCGCCGCCGATCTCCAGGCGGCTCCATCCCGGCTTCAAGGCGCCGGTCTGACGGAATTGCGCGGAATTGGACATCACCGCCGGACTATCCACCAGCAGCGAAGCGTTCAAGGTGGAATCGCCGTTGCTATAGCCCCGCGTCACCGTCATGCCGCCGCCGATGCTGTCCAGCGACTGGCTTTCCGGCGGCGAGGCGTCCCAACCGGCGGGGGCGGGCGGCATCACCTTGGCGAACTGCTCGGTCAGGCGGCCGAACACCAGGGTTTGCGCCGCCTGCAGCGCGGTCAGGGTGTGCAGGGCGTCGCCCCGGACATTGGCGGCGCCGGCCTGGCCGATCTGCAGCGCCACATCGTCGGCCCGGGCGGCGGCGGCGCCCCCCAGCAGCAAGGCTGCGAACGGCAGAACCAGCAGGGAACGGCGAAGGCGGACGGACATGAGGATAACCCGTTTTTAAAAACAGTCTTATGCCCTCACAGTATCAGCCGCCCTTGCCGCCGACAACCAAAGCCCCATAAACTTTTCCCCGACCTGACTTTTTTCGGTGATCGCCCGTGTCCATCGTCTCGCCCCGCGCCTTTCTGCTTGATCTCTTCCACGCCGCCCTGGCCGCCGCCGACCCGGCGCGCACCCTGGCCGCCCATCTGCCGCCCCGCCCCCGGGGCCGCACCGTGGTGGTGGGGGCGGGCAAGGCCGCCGCCGCCATGGCGGCGGCGCTGGAAGCCTGCTGGGACGGCCCGCTATCGGGCCTGGTGATCTGCCCCTACGGCCACGGCCTGCCCACCGAGCGCATCGCGGTGGCCGAGGCCGGGCATCCGGTGCCCGACGCCGCCGGCTTCCGCGCCGCCACCCGCATGCTGGCCCTGCTCGACGGCCTGGGCGCGGACGATCTGGTCATCGCCCTGATCTCGGGCGGCGGCTCGGCCCTGATGTCGCTGCCCGCCCCCGGCCTCTCCCTGGACGACAAGCAGGCGGTGACGCGCGGCCTGCTGCTGTCGGGCGCCTCCATCGCCGAGATCAATTGCCTGCGCAAGCATCTCTCGGCGGTCAAGGGCGGGCGGCTGGCCCTGGCCGCCTGGCCCGCCCCCCTGCATGCCCTGGTGGTGTCGGACGTGCCGGGCGACGATCCGTCGGTGATCGCCTCGGGCCCCACGGTGGCCGATCCCACCACGGCGCGCGAGGCCCTGGAGATCGTGCGCAAATACCGCCTCGAGATTCCCTTCGCCGTCATCCAGTTCCTCAAGCGTCAGACCGAGGAGACCCCCAAACCCGGCGATCCCCGCCTGGAGCGCTCCAGCCTGGCCATCATCACCCGCCCGGCCGAGGCCCTGCTGGCCGCCGCCGACACCGCCCGCCGCGCCGGGGTGACGCCGCTGGTGCTGGGCGACGCCCTGGAAGGGGAATCCCGCGAGGTGGCCCGCGCCCTGGCCGGCATGGCGCTGTCGGCCGCCCGCCTCGGCCTGCCCGCCGCCCCGCCCTGCGTGCTGCTGTCGGGCGGGGAAACCACCGTCACCGTGCGCGGGCGCGGCCAGGGCGGCCCCAATGGCGAGTTCGCCCTGGCCCTGGCCCTGGCCCTGAAAGGACGAAATAATATTTCAGCAATCGCCTGCGACACCGATGGTATGGACGGCGCCAGCGGCGCGGCGGGGGCGCTGGTTCTTCCAGATAGTCTGGCCCGCGCCCACGCCAAAGGGATTGACGTTCCGGCGCTTCTGGCCCAAAACGATTCCTCGGGACTGTTCGCGCCGCTGGGAGATCTGGTGCAAACCGGCCCCACACGCACGAATGTTAACGATTTCCGCGCCATCTTCATCGCGGAACCCACGCAATAAAAGAATAAAGTGCATGCCCCACCGGCGCGGCGCAATGTAACCGCAAGCCTCCCCCGCCGGCCCCATGCCAGATTGGACCATCGAGATGAGACGCACCCGTAACGCCAAGATCATCGCCACCTTAGGCCCGGCCAGCACCACCGCCCAGACCATCGAGGGGCTGTTCCTGGCCGGAGCCGACGTGTTCCGCCTGAATTTCAGCCACGGCTCCTACGAAGACCATCAGCGCCGCTACGACACCATCCGCGAGGTGGAACGGAAGACCCGCCGCCCCATCAGCGTGCTGGCCGACCTGCAGGGCCCCAAACTGCGGGTGGCCAATTTCCAGGAGGGCCGCGTGCAGCTGGCCGCCGGTCAGGGCTTCCGCCTGGATCTCGATCCCGCCCTGGGCGATCACACCCGCGTCAACCTGCCGCACCCCGAGATTTTCGCCGCCCTGCGCGTCGGCACCGAACTGCTGCTGGACGACGGCCGCCTGCGGCTGCGCGTGGAAAAGCACGGCACCGACTTTGCCGAAACGGTGGTGATCACCGGCGGCGAGCTTTCCAACCACAAGGGCGTCAACGTGCCCAACGTGGTGCTGCCCATGTCGCCCCTGACCGAGAAGGACAAGGCCGACCTGGCCTTCGCCCTCGACATGGGCGCCGACTGGGTGGCGCTGTCGTTCGTGCAGCGCGCCGAGGACGTGGAAGAGATCAAGGCCCTGGTGCAGGGCCGCGCCCTGGTGATGAGCAAGCTGGAAAAGCCTTCGGCCATCGATCATCTGGACGCCATCATCGAGCTTTCCGACGGCATCATGGTGGCGCGCGGCGATCTCGGGGTGGAATGCCCGCCGGAAACCGTTCCGATCCTGCAAAAGCGCATCGTGCGCGCCGCCCGCGAGGCCGGCAAGCCGGTGGTGGTGGCCACCCAGATGCTGGACAGCATGGTGCATTCCCCCACTCCCACCCGCGCCGAGGCCTCGGACGTGGCCACCGCCATCTATGACGGCGCCGACGCGGTGATGCTGTCGGCGGAAACCGCCGCCGGCGATTATCCCATCGACGCCGTGACCATGATGGACCGCATCATCGACCGGGTGGAAAAGGACGAACATTACCATCTGGTGCTGGACGCCTCGCGTCCCGCCCCCACCGGCACCACCCGCGACGCCATCAGCGCCGCCGCCCGCCAGGTGGCCCACACCCTGAAGGTGGCGGCCATCGTCACCTTCACCTCGTCGGGCTCCACCACCCTGCGCGCCGCCCGCGAACGGCCCGACGCCCCGGTGCTGAGCCTGACCACCGACGGCAAGGTGGCCCGCCAGACCTCCCTGGTGTGGGGCGCCCACAGCGTGGTGGTGCACGAGGTGCACAGCTTCGCCGAAATGGTGGCGGTGGCGGTGCGCGTGGCCCACGAACAGGGCTTCGCCCAGTGGCGCGAACAGGTGGTGATCACCGCCGGCGTGCCCTTCGGCACCTCGGGCACCACCAATATCCTGCGCGTGGCCACGGTAGAGGAAACCTGAACGCCGCCGCGCCTGAAAACAGATGAAAAAAGGCGGAAGAGCGATCTTCCGCCTTTTTGTTTTCAGTGCGTGCCGAACAGGGCGGCGCCGACGCGATCGCCGACGCGGATGCCCTCATGCTCGCAGGTGCCGCCGGCCAGTTCGATCACCGCCCGCACCGGACCGGGCGAGGGAATGATGGCCAGCGACAGCGGCACGGTGCGGGCGGCGATGGACAGAATGCGGCCGTCCTCGGCGATGAACACCATGTCGAGCGGGATCGGGGTATCCTTCATCCACATGGAAATGGGCCGCGCATAGCCGAAATCGAACAGCATGCCGGTCTGGGGCGGCACCTCCCGGCGGCCCATCAGCCCATGCGCCAGTTCGGCCTCGCTCTGTTCCAGCTCCATGCGATAGGCCAGGCGGCGGCCGTCGGCGGTATGGAACACCACCGGCACGATACCGGCGGCCCGGGCCATGGGCGCCCCCGCCATCACCGCAAAAAGCACCGCCATCGCCCACAATCTCAATGTCCGCGCCATCGTCCGGCCTCCTCGCCCGCGTGCAACCGGCAAAGAGTGCCCGGCCCGGCCGCCCGGCGCAACCGCCGCCCTCCTATACGGAAGGTTATTGTTGTTACAACTTTAACCTCTTGCCGCCATACCTCCCCATTTCCCCTAAAATCACCCTGTTACTGTATTAATAATTTCGTCGCAGGGCATGCACACCTTGCGGCAACCAAAACGGGGCGAAAGCCCCGTATGCGGGAGGCGAATTCCCCGCCCATCCCCTTCCCTCCCGCCGGGACGCCGCGCTTTCAGCGCGGCGTTTTCCGTTTCAGGGCCCCGTCGCGCCGATCAACAAATGTTGCATCCCGCAACGCCGGCGGCCGCGGGTCTTGCCGTCCGTGCCGGCTTGTCGCATGATGCCCGAAATGCCAACGTTAAGGACCACGTTCATGTTTTTGCGCTCGTTCGCCGCCCTGCTGGTCGCCCTTCCCCTGGCGGCCCTGCCGCTGGTGTCGGCCCAGGCCCAGGAAGACCAGTCGCTCACCCCGAAGCAGCAGGAGGCGGTGAAGAAGCTGGTCCATGATTACATCATGGACAATCCCTCGATCATTTCCGACGCCATCGAGGCCCTGCGCGAGAAAGAGCAGCTTGCCGCCGAGAACGACGCCAAGAAGGCCATCGCCGACCGCTCGCGCGATATCTTCGACGACCCCAACTCGCCGGTGCTGGGCAATCCCAAGGGCGACGTGACCATCGTCGAGTTCTTCGACTATCGCTGCCCCTACTGCAAGGCCATGAACGACGGCCTGTTCCAGATCCTGAAAAGCGACGGCAAGATCAAGCTGGTGCTGAAGGATCTGCCGGTGCTGGGCCCGGATTCGGTGTTCGCCGCCCGCGCCGCCCTGGCCGCCCACCACCAGAAGCGCTACGAGGCCTTCCACCGCGACATGATGGCCTTCAAGGGCCAGCTGGATGAAAAGGTGGTGATGAAGCTGGCCGCCGAATCGGGCCTTAATGTCGATACCCTGAAGAAGGATATGGACGATCCCGCCATCAACAAGGCCATCAACGATAATATGCAGCTGGCCCATGCCCTGGGCGTCAACGGCACCCCGGCCTTCATCATCGGCAACCAGCTGATCCCCGGCGCCATGCCCATCCCGGCCCTGAAGCAGCTGGTGGACCAGACCCGCAAGGCCAAGGCCAACTAATACCGAACACCCCTCATGAAAAAGCCGCGTCCCTTTCGGGGCGCGGCTTTTTTGCTGCTTTACGGCCAGGCGACAGCACCTACACGAAATAGGCTTTCAAAGGCGCGAAGCCGTTGAAATTCACCGCCGCATAGCTGGTGGTATAAGCGCCGGTGGAAAGGATGCGCAGCCGGTCGCCCGCTTTCAGCGACAACGGCATATGGTACCGGTGCTTCTCATAGAGGATATCGGCGGAATCGCAGGTGGGGCCGGCCAGCACCACCGGGCCGGTGGGGCCGTCGCCGCCGTCCACCAGCTGCAGACGGTATTTGATGGCCTCGTCCATGGTTTCGGCCAGACCGCCGAACTTGCCGACATCGAGATAGACCCAGCGCTCGTCATCCTCGAACGACTTGCGCGACACCAGCACCACCTCGGTTTCCAGGATACCGGAATCGCCCACCAGCGAGCGGCCCGGCTCGGTGATCATCAGCGGCAGGTCATTGCCGAAATGATGGGTCATGGCGTCGCTGATGGCTCCGGCATAGCGCTCCAGCGGCGCCACGTCGTCGCGGTAGCGGGCCGGCAGGCCGCCGCCCAGATTGATCATCGACAGGACGATGCCGTCGGCGGCCAGATCGCGGAACAACGCGGCGGCCTTGCCGATGGCCAGATCCCACTGGTCCAGCCGGGTCTGCTGCGAGCCCACATGGAACGACAGGCCGTAGGGGTCCAGCCCCAGGGCGCGGGCGCGGGCCATCAGGGCGCGGGCCATGTCGGCCTCGCAGCCGAACTTGCGCGACAGCGGCCATTCGGCGCCGTCGCAGGTCATCAAAAGGCGGCAGAACACCTTGGAGCCGGGCGCCGCCGCCGCCAGCTTGTCGAGCTCGGCCTCGGAATCGAAGGCGAACAGGCGCACGCCCTGCTCATAGGCCCAGGCGATGTCCTTCTGCTTCTTGATGGTGTTGCCGAAGGAAATGCGCTCGGGTCCGGCCCCGGCGGCCAACACCGCCTCGATCTCGGGACGGCTGGCGGTATCGAAACTGGAGCCCAGCCCGGCCAGCAGGGCGATGACCTCGGGCGCCGGATTGGCCTTGACGGCATAGAACACCTCGGCCAGCGGCAGGGTGTGGCGCAAGGCGCGGTAATTGTCGGCGATCACATCGAGATCGACCACCAGGCACGGGGTTTCCGGCTGGGCCGTGGCCAGAAAACGGGAAATCTTGTCCGTCATCGCATACCCTTTCGTACGCGAAGGTTTAAGCAAAGGAGGCGGAAATGGCGGGGATGGCCCCGCGACAGGCTTTAGACGATCACCGGATCGGAGCGGAAAACACCCGCGCCGGGCGACCGTCTAGATACTGGTTTTGCGGGAAAAACAGCAAACAGCCGCGTTGGGCGACAGATGCGGCATCGATCCGGCACTCCTGCCGGGCAAGCAACAAACAACGGCCATAGCCTATCCCTCCGGGGTGCCGCGGTGAGGCGGCAGTCATCAGAAGAACGCCTTGACGTCGTTGCTTAACCAGTCTGTCGGCGGAGCCGGGGCAGGGCCAGAGGCACGTGCGCGGTACGTCTTTGAGGCGCTATTTACGCTTTTTTTCGCTGATGAAAAGCAAAAAAAACGCCCCCGACGGGACTTTTTACAAAAGTGTATAAAATCAAGGCCGTAAACGTGATCACATGCCGTCCCGCCCCCGGTCCGGGGCGGGACGGCGGAGCTGTTCAGATCAGTCCGGCCAGCGGGCTGGAGGGATCGGCATAGAGCTTCTTGGGCATGCGCCCGGCCAGATAGGCCAGACGCCCGCCCTGCACGGCCAGACGCATGGCGTGGGCCATGGCGATGGGATCCTTGGCCAGGGCGATGGCGGTGTTCATCAGCACGCCGTCGCAGCCCAGTTCCATGGCCACGGCGGCATCGGAGGCGGTGCCCACCCCGGCATCCACCAGCACCGGCACCTTGGCCTGTTCGATGATCAGACGGATATTGACCGGATTCTGAATGCCGAGACCCGAGCCGATGGGCGCCCCCAGCGGCATGATGGCCACGCAGCCGATCTCTTCCAGGCGCTTGGCCATGATGGGATCATCGGTGCAGTAGACCATGACCTTGAAGCCTTCCCGCACCAGGGTTTCGGCGGCCTTCAGGGTTTCCACCATATCGGGGTAGAGGCTTTTCTGATCACCCAGCACCTCCAGCTTGACCAGATCCCAGCCGCCGGCCTCGCGGGCCAGGCGCAGGGTGCGCACCGCCTCGTCGGCGGTATAGCAGCCGGCGGTGTTGGGCAGATAGGTGTAGTCCTTGGGGCTGACGTAATCCACCAGCATGGGCTGGGAACGGTCGGTGATGTTGACGCGGCGCACCGCCACGGTGACGATCTCGGCGCCCGAGGCCTTGATGGCCCGCGCCGTCTCGTCGAAATCCTTGTAGCGCCCGGTGCCCACCAGCAGGCGCGAGCGATAGCTTTTCCCCGCCACCACCAGGGGGGTATCCACCACGTCGTCACCCGAGCCGCCGCCGATGAAATGCACGATCTCCAAACGATCGCCATCCTGCAGGCCGGTTTCGGCATAGGCCGATTTGGGCACGATCTCCAGGTTGCGCTCCACCGCCACCTTGCCGTGGTCGAGGCCAAGATCGGCCAGAAGGGCCTCCACCGTCACAGAGCCGTCCAGAGCGCGGGACTCGCCGTTCAGGGTGATGTTCATGGGAATTCCCTTTTCACACAAAAACTTAGGAAAAATCGGGACCGGTAGTATGCGAGGGCCGCGCGGGGCTTGCAATGCCGGAATCCGGAATGGGATTGCACCGGAACCGGCGCAGCCGGTGACTGGCGCATTGAGCGCCCCGCAGCGACGACGGAGCGCCAGCGGAGGAGGGAAGCGGAGGATAGCCAAGGCGGGCAGAGCCCGCCGCCCGGCGCTTGAGGGACATAAAAACTGGAAGCCGCGCCAGCGCCCGGCGATCCTTCCGGACTCCGGAATGGGATTGCGCCAACCGTGGCCCATGCTATAACGCATGCATGAAAGCTTGCCGACATGATGGGGCATCGGCATGACCCCTGCCATCCTGATCCTGAACGGGCCCAACCTCAACATGCTGGGCACCCGCCAGCCCGAGGTTTACGGGCGCGAGACCCTGGCCGATATCGAGGCCTTGTGCCGGCGCCATGGCGCCGGGCTGGGTCTTGCCGTGGAGTTCCGCCAAAGCAACCATGAAGGGCTGCTGGTGGACTGGATCCAGGAGGCGCGCGGCGCCAAGGCGGGGATCATTCTCAATGCCGGGGCCTACACCCATACCTCGGTGGCCATTCTCGATGCGCTCCTCGCCAGCGAACTGCCGGTGGTGGAGGTGCATCTGTCCAACATTCATCAGCGGGAGCCATTCCGCCATCATTCCTACGTGTCGAAGGCGGCGCGGGGCATGATATGTGGCTTCGGCAGTCACGGCTACGTCCTGGCGCTCGACGCCATCGCCCGGATCGTGGCCCCCTCACCTCACGATAGCGAAGAGGCATAATGTCTAAGACTTCCATCGACAGCGAGGCCGTGCGCTCGCTGGCCGCCCTGCTCGCCGACACCAACCTGAGTGAAATCGAGTACGAATCGGCCGGCCTGCGCATCCGCGTGGCCCGCACCCTTGTGGCCGCCGTTCCGGCCGCCGTGGCCGCCCCGGCCGCGCCCGCCGCCGCCGCCCAGCCCGCCGCCCAACCCGCCGCCAGCGCCGAAAACCATCCCGGCGCCGTGAAATCGCCCATGGTGGGCGTGGCCTACCTCTCGCCCGAGCCCGGCGCCCCCCGTTTCGCCAATGTTGGCGACAGCGTGGCCGAAGGCCAGACCGTGATGCTAATCGATGCCATGAAGACCTTCAACCCGATCCGCGCCCCCAAGAGCGGCAAGCTGACCCAGATGCTGGTGACCGACGGCCAGCCGGTGGAATTCGGCGAACCGCTGCTGATCATCGAGTAACCATGTTCCAGAAGATCCTGATCGCCAACCGGGGCGAGATCGCGCTGCGCATCCATCGTGCCTGCCGCGAAATGGGCATCAAGACGGTGGCGGTGCATTCCACCGCCGACTCCAATGCCATGCATGTCCGTCTGGCCGACGAATCGGTGTGCATCGGTCCGCCGCCCGCCCGCGACAGTTATCTCAACAAGGCGGCCATCCTGGCCGCCGCCACCATCACCGGAGCCGACGCCATTCATCCCGGCTACGGCTTCTTGTCGGAAAACGCCGACTTCGCCCAGATGGTCGAGGAACACGGCATCGCCTTCATCGGCCCCAAGGCCGACCATATCCGCATGATGGGCGACAAGATCACCGCCAAGCGCGCCGCGCTGGAGGCCGGTCTGCCCTGCGTGCCCGGCTCCAAGGGCTCGGTGGACAGCGAGGAACAGGCCCTGGAACTGGCCGCCGAGATGGGCTATCCGGTGCTGATCAAGGCCACCGCCGGCGGCGGCGGCAAGGGCATGAAAAGCGCCGAAAGCCCCGCCGAACTGCGCGAGGCCTACCGCCTGGCCCGCCAGGAGGCCAAGGCCGCCTTCGGCAATGACGAGGTCTATATGGAGAAATATCTCCAGAAGCCCCGTCATATCGAAATCCAGATCCTGGCCGACAGCCACGGCAACGTGGTGCATCTGGGCGAACGCGACTGCTCGTTGCAGCGCCGCCACCAGAAGGTGCTGGAAGAGGCCCCCTCGCCGATCCTGAAGCCGGAAGAGCGCGCGCGCATCGGCTCCATCGCCTGCACCGCCATCCGCAAGCTAGGCTACCGCAACGCCGGCACCCTGGAATTCCTCTACGAGAACGGCGAGTTCTACTTCATCGAGATGAACACCCGCCTGCAGGTGGAGCATCCGGTGACCGAGGCCATCACCGGCCTCGATATCGTGCGCGAGCAGATCCGCGTGGCCCAGGGCGCCGAACTGGGCTATGGCCAGGAGGATATCCGCTTCACCGGCCATGCGGTGGAATGCCGCATCAACGCCGAGGACCCGGACACCTTCGCCCCCTGCCCCGGCACCATCACCGACTTCCACACCCCGGGCGGCCTGGGCGTGCGCGTCGATTCCGGCCTTTACTCCGGCTACAAGGTGCCCCCCACCTACGACAGCATGATCGCCAAACTGATCGTGCACGGCGCCAACCGCACCGAATGCCTGATGCGCCTGCGCCGCGCCCTGGGCGAGTTCGTCATCGGCGGGGTGAAGACCACCATCCCGCTGCAGCAGCGCCTGGTGGAGAACGAAGATTTCATCAGTGGCGATTACGATATCCACTGGCTGGAAAAGTTCGTTTACGGCGACAAGCACTGAGCCTGACCGAAAACTGAAAACGGCGGCGGCGGGATCTCCCACCGCCGCCGTTTTTTTTCGCGCCGGTTACAGCGTGGCCGCCACCTCGTCGAGGGCGTCCTGGACGATGGCGAACATCTCGTCCAGCTCGGCCTTTTCGATGATCAGCGGCGGCGAGAAGGCCAGGCTGTCGTTCATCATGGCCCGGCCGATCACGCCCTTCCGCTCCATGGCCTCCACCACGCGGGCGCCCACACCCAGGGACGGAGCGAAGTTCTTGCGGCTGGCCTTGTCCTCCACCAGTTCCAGGGCGCCGATCAGGCCGACGCCGCGGGCCTCGCCCACCAGCGGATGGTCGCGCAAGGCGGCGAGATGGGCCTGCAGATGCACCCCCATGGCGCGGGCCTGGGCGCCGATATCGCGCTCCTCGTAGATGTTCAGGGTTTCCAGGGCCACCGCCGCCGCCACCGGGTGGGCGGAATAGGTGTAGCCATGGCCGAAGGTGCCGATTTTGGCCGAATTGTCGGCCACCGCCTGATAGACCTTGTCCGAGACCATCAGCGCCGAAATGGGCAGATAGGCCGAGGACAGCGCCTTGGCGCAGCTCAGCAGATCGGGGGCGTAGCTCAGGGTCTGGCTGCCCCAGGGGTTGCCGGTGCGGTGGAAGCCGCAGATCACCTCGTCGGCCACCGTCAGCACGTCGTATTTGCGGCACACCGCCTGGATCTTGGGGAAGTAGCTTTCGGGCGGCACGATGACGCCGCCGGCCCCCATCACCGGCTCGGCGAAGAAGGCGGCCACGGTTTCCGGACCTTCCGCCAGGATCTGCGCCTCCAGCGCCGCGGCCAGGCGGGTGGCGAAGGCCTCGTCGTCCTCGCCGGGCAGGGCCTCGTGATAGGCGTGCGGGGTTTCGGTATGCAGGATGCGGGCGATGGGCAGATCGAAATCGCGCTGGTTGGCCGGCAGCGCCGTCAGGCTGGCCGCCGCCACGGTGACGCCGTGATAGCCCTTGCGCCGGGAAATGATCTTCTTTTTGTCCGGCCGGCCCAGGGCGTTGTTGTAGTACCAGATCAGCTTGATGGCGGTATCGTTGCTTTCCGAGCCGGAATTGGCGAACAGCACCTTGCTCATGGGCACCGGCGCCATGTCGATCAGGCGGGCGGCCAGCTCGATGCCCGGCTCGTGCGCCTTGTGGCTGAACTGATGGGCGAAGGGCAGGGTTTCCATCTGCCGCCGCGCCGCCTCGGCCAGGCGGGGTTCGGAAAAGCCCAGGGAGGCGCACCACAGCCCGGCCATGGCCTCGATATAGCCCTTGCCCTGATCGTCGAACACCCGCACGCCCTGCCCGCGCACCAGCACCAGCGGACCCCGGGATTCGTGGGCGCGCAGATTGGTGTAGGGGTGCAGGGTGTAGGCCAGATCCTTGTCACGCAACGCATTGGAACCCATGAGAGACCATCCATCAGTGAAAATCGGCGCGGCCTCCTGGCCGCAAGACCTAGAGCATACGGACAAGCGGCAACGCTGACGAGGGGTTGTTTAATATTTCGAACACCCCTACCCCTCTGCGCCGCCGACCTATCGGAAAGAAGAATCGACGGCCCTTACCGCCGGGCCACGATCACCGCCTCGTTGCCCTTGGCGAAGAGATGGATCTCGGCCTTGAGGCCCGCCGCCCGGAAGGCATCTTGAATTTCCTCGGGGCGGAGGAAATGGTTGCCCTGCACATGTTCGGTCAGATTCTGGAAGGCCATGCCGCGGCGGCTGGGGTCGCGCAGCGCGCTGCGCTCGGCCGGCCAGGCCGGTTCCCAGATCACCACCCGGCCATCGGGTTTCAGGTTGGCGCGAAGCCAGGCGAACAGGGTTTGCGTATCCTTCTCCCACACGTGATGCAGGGCCCGGTTCATGGCGATGAGATCGGCCGGTTCCTCCAGGGTAAGATCGTGGATATCGCCCTGACGGAAGGTCAGGCGTCCCTCCAGGCCCTCCCGCGCCGCCTGGGCGCGGGCCTGGGCGATATTGTCGGCGAAACCGTCGATGCCCAGGCCGCGCAGATGCGGGGCGCGCCGGGCCAGGGCCCGCAGATACCAGCCGTTGCCGCAGCCCAGATCCACCGCCAGGCCGCCCTGGGCGTTGACCTCGGCGAACTCCGGCACCGCCGGATAGACCGTGCTTGCGAAGAAGGCGGCGAAATTGGCCTCCAGCATGGGGCCGAACCAGGGCAGCACCGTTTCCCGCTCGCCCAGCACCCGCTCGCCGGGGCGGTCGCCGCCCGGCATCAGGCCCGCCGCCCGTTCGGCCATATGCGCCGACAGCACCGACTGCACCGCCAGGGGCATCAGGCTGTCGGGGGCCTCGGGGCGCATGGCCTCGCCGGCCGGGGTCAGGCGGAAGCGATCGCCCTCGGCCTCCAGATAGCCGAAGGCATAGGCGGCGTCGCACCAGCGCCGCACATAACCGGTATCGCAGGCGGCGGCGGCGGCCAGGGCCTCGACCGGGGCCTCGCCCAGGCCGTAAAGGGCGGTAAAGAGGCCGTTGACCACGCCGATGAAGCCGATATTCAAGGTCAGGGCGGCCTGGGAATGCTGGCGGAAGATTTGCTTCAGATCATCGGCGCTCATGAGGACTGCCTCGAATATTTAAGGAACAGGGACCGTCAGTAAAACATCGCCCCATTTGCAAACAAACCCCTTTTCACCCCGCCCGGCCACGCGGCCTTGCCTGTTTCCGGCATTCGTGGAATAAACACCCTCGGACCTTCCTTCAACGGGATCACCCGATGCAAAGGCCGACACATTACCGTTCCGGGGTGGGCATCGTGCTTTTCAACCCGAACGGGTTGATTTTCGCCGGACGCCGTCTCGATAACCGCCCGCCGCCCTGGCAGATGCCGCAAGGCGGGCTGGACGACCGCGAATCCCTGCATCAGGCGGCCTTGCGCGAAATGCGTGAGGAAATCGGCACCGACCGCGCCGAGATCCTGGCCGTCACCCCCGACTGGCACCGCTACGACTATCCCGACATCGACAGCACCAAGCGCGCCCGCCTCTATCGCGGCCAACAGCACCGCTGGCTGCTGCTGCGCTATACCGGCCAGGACGACCATATCCGGGTGGAGACCGCCAAACCGGAATTCTCGCAGTGGCGCTGGATGCCGCCGCAAGAACTGGCCCGCCAGGTGGTGGCGTTCAAACGCCCGGTTTATCAAGCGGTTTTCCGCGAGTTCGCGCCGCTGATCACCCAATCCTTGAGCAGCGGCGGCCGCCTGCCGCCGCGCCAGCCCATGGCCGCCCACCCATTAATCTGATCCCACCGCCCTTTGCCACAATTGAGACTGACCGGCAAAGAACGTAAACTGACCGCCGGTTGTCTGGGATGGAGCGGAGGCCCTTGCACGACGGGACGGCGGACGAGGACGGAGCGGCGGAGCGGCGGAGCCATGCCGCGCGGGTGTTGCGCGGTATCCGCCTGCGCGTGCTGCATCTGGTGCTGTTCTGGTCCCTGGTCAGCGGCGGCCTGGCCTGGCTGTCCACCCTGGCGCTGCCGTTTTCCAGCCGTCTGGCGCTGCAGGGCCTGATCTGGCTGGCCGGCTGCGCCCTGACCCTGCTGGCCGGACGGCACATGGTCCGCGATGCCCGCAAGCGTCTGCAGGCCGACGAAATCCGGCATGAAAACGAGGTGGAATTCCGCACCACCCTCAATGCCACCACCGTGGGCCTGTTCCGTCTGCGCAACCTGGTCTTCGACTTCGTCAACGCCACCCTGGCCGAGATGATGGGCTACAGCGTGGAGGAGTTCCTCACCCTGGCCCCCATGGACGTGGTGATCCCGGAACAGCGCGAGATGGTGCGGCAGAACTCCACCCGCCGCGCCGAGGGAGAACCGGGCTACCCTTATCAGCTCACCTTCCTGCGCAAGGACGGCAGCACCTTCATCGGCCAGGTGTGGAGCAAACGCATCCTTTATCGCGGCAAACCCTGCACGGTGGGCAGCATCGTCGATATCAGCGCCCGCATCGAGGCCGAACAGGAGATGCGGCGCATGGTCAACGCCCTGGCCGCCTCCAACCTGGAGCTGGAGCGGTTCGCCTATGTGGCCTCGCACGATCTGCAAGAGCCCTTGCGCGCCATCACCAGCTTCTCGCAACTGCTGGAACGCCGCCTGGAAGGCCGGCTCGACCCTGAGGCCGCCGACTATCTGCGCTTCATCACCGCCGGCGGCAAACGCATGCATGCCCTGGTCAACGATCTTCTGACCTTTTCCCGCGTGGCCCACAAGGGCTCGCCCTTCCAGCTGGTGCAGTGCGACGACAGCGTGGCCATGGCCCTGCAGGCCCTGGAGGACAGCATCCACGACAGCCACGCGGTGATCCGCGTCGGCCACCTGCCCATGGTGCTGGCCGACGGCATGCAGATCGAACAGCTGTTCCAGCATCTGATCGGCAACGCCATCAAGTTCGGCCAGCCCGGCAAGGTGCCGCACATCCGCATCGGCGCCGAACGCGAGGGAGGCGCTTACCACTTCCGCATCGAGGACGACGGCATCGGCATTCCGCCCGCCTATCAGACCGAGATTTTCTCGGTGTTCCGCCGCCTGCACAAGGATCCGGCCTATCCCGGCACCGGGGTGGGACTGGCCATCTGCAAACGGGTGGTGGAACGCCACCAGGGCCGCATCTGGGTCACCTCCATGCCGAACCAGGGCAGCTGCTTCCATTTCACCCTGCCCGCGCCCGACGGCGCTCTGCCGCCATGCTGACCGCCGACCTGCTGCGCCGCCGCGTCCTTCATCTCGACGACGCGGTGCTGATCCTCGACAAGCCCGGCGGTCTGGCCGTGCATAAGGGCACCGGCACCCAACACGATCTGGAGCAGTTTTTGCCGCTGCTGTTCGACGGACCGCCGCCCCGCCTGGCGCATCGCCTGGACATGGACACCAGCGGCTGTCTGGTCCTCGGCCGCACCGCCGACGCCGCCGCCCGGCTGGGGCGGCTGTTCAGCCAGCGGCGGGTGGAGAAACGCTATTGGGCCCTGGTGCGGGGCCGCCCCGAGACCGAAGCCGGGGTCATCGATCAGCCTTTGCGCAAATTGCCCGGCCCGGAGGGCGACCGCATGCGCCCCGACGCCTCGGCGCCGCCCGCCGTCACCCGCTGGCGTCTTCTGGGCACGGCGGCAGAGGTTTCCTGGCTGGAATTGCAGCCGGAAACCGGGCGCACCCACCAGCTGCGCGCCCACTGCGCCCTGATGGGCTGGCCCATCCTGGGGGATCGCCTCTATGGCCGTGATCAGATCCCGCCCTTGCTGTTGCATGCCCGTTCCATATCCTTCCAACTGGAACGGGCCCGGGCTCCGATCACGGCCACGGCACCGGTGCCCGCCGCCTGGGAACCGTGGCGTTCGCGGTTCCACTTCGGCGACGGCACCGATCCTTCTACCCTTTGAACGCCGCCAGGGCCTGGCGCGTGGCCCGGCGCAAGCCCCGGTCGATCAGGCCGGGCAGCAGGCGCTGCACCAGCAGGAACAAACGTTCGCCGCCGCCGGGATAAAGCTGGGCCCGGTCCGCCTCGATGGCCGCGGCGATACGCCGCGCCACCCGCTCGGGCGCGTCGAAGCGCATGGAGAAGGCCTCGGTCAGCGTGCCGAAGCCCTCGGCGGCGGGGGTGCGGGTGGCGCGCGGCGCCACATAGGTCACGCCGATGCCCGATCCGGCCAGTTCGCGGCGCAGGGCGTCGGACCAGCCGCGCAAAGCGAATTTACTGGCGGAATAGCTGGCGAAGCAGGGAAAGGCGATATCGCCGAACAACGAGCCCACATTCACCACCCGCGCCCGCCCCGCCGCCCGCAGCCACGGCAGCAGCGCCTGGGTCAGATCCATGGGAGCCAGCAGATTGGTGTCCATCATGGCGCGGCGGGCCTCGGGCGTCTCGGTTTCGAAGCGGGCCGGCGTGACCAGACCGGCATTGTTCACCAGCAGATCCAGGCGGCCCAGCCCTTCCACCCGGCGCAGCAGCAGATCGCGGCCGCGGGGGCTCGTGATGTCGGCATCCACCACGATCCCCCGCTCCGGGTACGGCAGCCTGGCCTGGCTCTCTTGCAGGACGTCGAGACGACGCCCCGCCAGAATCACCAGAGCCCGGCGCTCGCACAGCTCCGCCGCCAAAGCCCGGCCGATTCCCGACCCGGCCCCGGTGATCAGGGCGATTTTTCCATCAAGCCGCACTTTTCGTCTCCGTCTCGTCGTCAAGCGCGCGGAACAGATCGCCGTAGAGGCGATAGAAGTCGCGCGCCGCCTGGATCACCACCCGGCGCCGCTCCGGCGTGTCGATCCGCTCCAGCAGGGCCGAAAACAGGTCCACATGCTCCACATCCAGCGCGCCGTGCGAGGTGAGATAGCTGAAGCCGGGGGTCTTTTCCTCCAGATGCAGGCTGGTGCGGATGGCCCCCGCCGCCGCGTGGGCCAGCGCCACCGACATGCCTTCCAGCACATGCACCATGCCCAGCAGGGCATAGGGGCTGATATGATCGATGGCGTAGTAGCCGTAGGCCACCATCAGCCGCACCGGCAACGGCCCCAAGTCGGCGGCCACCGCCCCGGCATCGCCGCCCAGGGCGGCAATATCCTCCAGGATCCACGCCTCATGCCCCTGTTCCTCGTCGAGATAGGTCAGAAGGCCGGTCTTATAGGCGGAGTCGGCGTCGGTGCAGCGGCCATGCGCCCGTTCCAGCAGCGGACAGGTATGGCGGACATGGTGATAGGCGCTGGCCAGGAATTTCAGGTAAAGGGCGCGGTCGGCCCCTTGCGCCACCGCCCGCCGGATGACCGGAATGGCGCGGAAGGCCTCGGCGGCCTCGGCGGTTTCGGCCAGAAGCTGCTCGTAAAACGACACGGTCATGACAGGGTCTCCAGGTAGGCGGCGATGGCGCGGCGGCGCAAACGGCCGCCGCCGGTCATCAGGCCGCGATGCAACAGATCGGCGTCGCTCATCAGCAGATTGCGGCGGGGCCGGGCGTAATCGGGAGCGGCGGCGGTCAGCCGGGCCACCAGCGGCTCCACCTCGGCGGCGCTCAGAAGATCCTGACGCGCCGGCACCAGCACGGCGCGGGGGTGGCTGCCCCCCGCCACCACGGCGCACCGGGCCAGGCGCGGATCCTCCAGCAGCATGGCCTCGATCCATTCGGGATGGAGATTGCGTCCGGCCGAGGTGACGATGACGTCGTCGATGCGCCCCTCGACCACCAGATGCCCCTCGGCGTCGAAATAACCGGCGTCGCCGGTATGGCGGCAGCCCCGGGCCGGCGTGCCGCCCAGATATCCCTCCATCACCGTGGGACCGCGCACCACGATCTCGCCCCGTTCGATACTCACCGCCAGCCCCGGCAACGGCAGGCCCACCGTGCCCGCCGCCCGGGCGCCGGGCCGGTTGACCGCCACCACCGAACAGCATTCCGACAGGCCGTATCCCTCATAAACCGGCAGGCCCAGCGCCCAGGCGCGATCGGCCAGACGCGGCGGCACGGCGGCGCCGCCCACCGCCACGAAGCGCAATCCCTCGGGGCGCGGCGCCTGACCCGCGTCCAACGCCGCCACCCAGGCCGCCAGCAGATCGGGCACCAGCACCGTGGCGCTGGGCCGGTGCAGGGCGGCGGTGCGCACCATCTGCCGGGGCTCGGCGCACAGAACCACCGAGGCCCCCACCGACAGCGGCAAGGCCAGTCCCGCCACCAGTTCCAGCAGCAGGGCGAAAGGCAGCACCGAGAGCATGCGGTCGTCGGCGCCGCCGCCCGAGGCCTCGGCCAGGGCGGCGATGCTGGCGTCGAGCTGACGCTCGCCCAGCAGCACGCCCTTGGGACGGCCGGTGGTGCCCGAGGTATAGATCACCCAGGAGGCGCCGCCCACCGGCGCCTCGGGGCCGGACCCGGCGGCGAGGGGCTGCAGCGACGGCAGGCCGAGAGCGGCCACGGCGGCGGCCTCCGGCGGAGCCAGCACCGCCGACAAAGCGGCATCGGCGGCCAGATGCGCCCATTGTTCGGCGGAAAAGAATTCCGGCAGCGGCACGGCGCGCCGCCCGGCCCAGGCCAGGGCCAGCAGCCAGATCACGCCCTGGCGGGTTTTGGGCGCCAGCACCCCCACCGCGCCGCGCTCCCCGGTCAGGGCGGCGGCGGTGCCGCGCACCGCGGCCAGCAACGCGCCATAGGAGAGGGCGCCGTCGGCGTCGATCAGGGCGATACGGCCGGGATCGGCGCCGGCATGGCGGGCAAAGGCGTTCAGGGCCTCACGCATGGCGGCGCTCCGGACTGGGGGCCTGGGGGAAAGGGGCCGACACCATGTAATCGCCCACCAGCATGACGCGGGGATCCTGGCGGTAATAGCCGCCCCAGCGCTCGGCATGGGGAATGCGGGCCGGATCGGCGGCGGCCAGCTCGATCAGCGGAATGTCGGCGCGGCGCAGCAGGGTGCGCAGGCGGGCGGTGGCGGTGAAGAAAGCCCAGCGCACCCCTTGCGCCCGCAACAGGGCGATGATGCCGCCCACCAGCGGGCAGACCGCGCCGGGCCGGGCCGCCGCCAGACTGCCCACCTCGGCCAGATCGCCGCGCAAGGCGCGGATCCCGGCATGACGGGTCACCAGCTGTTCGATGGGATCATCGAGATAGCGCTCGGAAAAGAAGCCGTCGGCATCGAAACGCAACGAGGCGGCGCAAGCGATCTCCGCGCCGTCATGCTCGGCCACCAGCAGCCGGGGCAGATCGGCCAGCACCGCGCCGTGATCCCGCAAAAAGGCGGCGCGAATGACCTCATCGGCCTTGGGACGCAGAACATGCCCGGGCGGAATGATCTCGAACATGGCGGATATCCTTTCACGGCGGCAACGGACAATCAGGTTAGTCCGCCCGGATATGGAGTTGTGTGGAGTCCGATGGCGGCCTTGGGAAAATGATGGGCCCCACCGCCGCCACCGGCTCAGTAATGCAGAGGGATGGACAGGTCCCGCCCCGCCGTCGGCAGATCGAAGGCCGAGGGCGCGAACGCGGGCGGCCCCAGCACCTCGGGATCGTTGGACAGCCCCCAGCCCTCTTCCGGGATCATGCCCATGAAGCGGTCGAGACGGCCGTTGCCGTTCTCGTCGTGATAGGCGATGACGGCGTAACGCCCCGGCGCCAGTCCGGGAAACACCACCCGGACCGTGCCGGGCCGCGCCGGAATCGACAGCACCTTGAAGGCCTGATCCTCATGCCGGAAACTGGCGGGATCGGCATAAAGATCCACCCGCACCGCGCCTTCGGCGCTGCGCACGCCGGTGATGGTGACGGCCAGGTCGGCGGCGCGGGCCGGCAAGGCCGCGGCCGGCAACAGGGCCAGAGCCGGAATCAGCAGACGGCGGAAAAAGAACCTCATGGGTGAACCTCCGGAACCGTGCAGCCGTAGGCGACCGTCTCGATCTGCCACAGGCTGTGACTATGGGCGAAAAAGCGGGCGTTGCGGCCATAGCGGGCGCATTCGTGCCGCGCCACCCCGGCCATAGCGGCGGCCGAGGTGAAATGACTGTCGTATTTCAGCACCACCATGTCGGGGCTTTCGGCATCGATATCGTAGGAGCGGCCCCAGGCGGCCACGCAGCCCGGCAGCAGCAGCGGCAGCAGCAGGGTCAGGACAAGGGTCTTTTTCATCAGGTTTCCTTCCGCGCCGACGCCTTGCGGCAACGGGCCACCAGCCCGGTCACGCCCGGCCCGGCCGTCACCCGTTCCACCCCGGCCGACACGAAGCCGCCGGCGGTGAGCAGGCTGGTCAGGGCAGCCTCGTCGTAGAGGCGATGGGTGTCGGCGCCGGCGAATTTCCAGCCGCGCATGCTGTCGGCGGCGGTGACGTAAATCACCAGCAGGCCGTCCTCGGCCAAAACCCGGCGGATTTCCGCCAACACCTCGGCCGGGTCGTCCCAGAAATAGGCGACATTGACGGCCAGAACGCGGTCGACGGCGCCATCCTCCAGCGGCAGGCGCCGACAATAACCGTGATGCAGCGCCACCCGCCCCGCCGCCATATGGCGGCGGTTGCGGCGGGCGGCCTGGCGCAGCATGGCCTCCGATTGATCGAGGCCGGTGACCAGCGCCCCCCGCGCCGCCATGCGGGCGATGGCGGCGCCGGGGCCGCAGCCCAGTTCCAGCACATGCTGTCCGGGCTGCACGTCCAGGGCGCTCACCGCCAGCCGGTTGGGGCGGTCGTTGACCAGGCGCATGACATGACCGATCAGGCGGCCCGACCAGCCGCGCGGATGGCGCAGCTGGCGGCCGATGGCATGCCAGACCATGGTCACGAGGCCAGCTTGCCGTTCACCTTGGCCAGCAGATCGCGGATCTGCCGACGGCGACCGGCATCCCACACCGGGCGATCGGGATTGACCGGCGCCTGCAGGGCGTGGCTCAGCACCGAGCGGGCCTGGGCGTAATCCTCCTGGCGATAGAGGAAGTCGCCGTAGAAGTAATTGGCATCCAGGCCGTTGGGATCCATGGCCAGCCCCTGTTGCAGATACTGCTCGGCCTTGTCGTTATCGCCGAAGCCCAGGGGGAAGCCCGGCACCAGATAGTAGAGCGAGCCCAGGCTGGTGGGGATGGCGCCGTGCAGGGCCCTGATATCGATACGCCCGGCCTGCAGGAACAGATCGCGCGCCTCCTTGGCCAGCCCCAGCGCCGAGAAGCTGCCCGCCACCCCGGCCTCGGTGCTGACCACCACGCCCTCCCACACCAGCGGCTCGGCGCGTCCGGGATAACGGGCGGCCAGGGCCGAGGCCTGGGCGGCCAGGGACTTATACTGGGCATATTGGGCGTCGCCGTCCTTCACCTCGTAGGTGATGCGGGCCCATTGATGCTCGATCTGCCCGATGGCCGCCGTCAGGGCGGGATCGGCTTGAGCGGGCTGGGCGGCGCCGGCGGCGACGGGAGCCAGGCAGATCGCCAGACAGGCGGCGACGAGGGGGAAACGGCGGCGGGACATGGCGAACTCCGTGAAGACTGAACGGCCCAAGCCTAGCCGCGGCCTTCATGGAGTTGTGTGGAGAGGCGTGGACCTCCACGGATTTTGTTTCAGAACAATCGTCCGAACAGGCGCTCGAAAAAGCCGGGATGATCATCGGCGTCATGATCGTCGCGGTGATCGGCCTCCTGGCCCTGGGCCGGAGCGGTGGCGTTGCGGCTCATGGAAAAATTGAAGTCGTGCGCCGAATAGCGGTAATCGGGGGAATCGTCGCTGTCGCTGTCGCCGCTCGCATCACCGTCGCCGACCGCCGGACCGGACGCGGCCGACGTCTCGTCGGCGGAGGACGGACCGGAATAGGCCCAGGCCGGATGCCCCAGACCCAGGCCCAGCAGCAGCACCCCCACACCGATGATGTTCCCGCGCTTCATCACGCCAACGCATCCTTTCCGCAAACGGCCGTCCATAAGCGGAAAAAACCTTAACGGACTCGAATATGGAGTTGTGTGGAAAATCACGCGTTTTCCACTTCGCCGTCCACCTGTGGCAAATCGATCACAACCGCCAGCCCATGCGGCGGCACATTGTGGGCCCGCACCGTTCCGGCGTGCAGATCCACCGCCCGGCGGCAGATGGCCAGACCGATGCCGGTGCCGCCGGTGCGGCGGGTGCGGGCGTCGTCCACCCGGTAGAAGGGATCGAACAGGCGGTCCAGGGCCGCCTCGGGCACGCCGGGGCCGCTGTCCTGCACCGAAACCGCCACCCGGCCCGGACCGGTTACATCGCAGCGCACGGCGATGCGGGCGCCGGGCGCGGTATAGAACACGGCATTGCGCACCACATTGCCGATGGCGCGGGCCAGCAGCGCCTTGTCGCCGCGCACCAGCAGCGGCGGCGTGGGCGGGCTGAAGGACAGATCGTCGGCGCGGCCGGGCTGTTCGTAGGCCATGTCGGCCAGAACCCCGGCCACCAGGGCGCCCAGATCCACCAGCTGATCCAACGGCCGGGCGGTGGCGGCGTTGAGGCTGGCCAGGGTCAGAAGCTCGCCCACCAGCTGGGAAATGGTTTCGATCTCATGCTGCATCCGGGCGAACTGGCGCGGGGCATGGGCCTCGGCATCGCGCCGGGCCAGTTCCAGGGCCATGTTGAGGCGGGCCAGCGGCGATTTGATCTCGTGCGAAACGTCGCCGATCAGGCGGCGCTGATCCTCCACCAGACCGGCCAGACGCTCGGCCATCTGATCGAATTCGCGCACCAGATCCGCCGCCTCGTCGCGGCGGCGGGCGAAACGGCCGCCCACCCGCGCCGTCAGATCGCCCCTGGCCAGACGCGAGGCGGTTTGGCGCAGCTCGGAAATCGGCCGCGACAGATACCGGGCGATGCCGTAGCTGAGGCCGAGACTGCTCAAAAGCTCGAGCAGAATGGTGATCTGCAGGCGCGAGCGGCGGCTTTCCCGGGTTTCCGGCAAGCCGCCGCTTTTGGCGCGCACCGTCAGGCAATAGCTGCCGTTCTGGCCACGGGCCTGAATGCCGGTGGTGGTATCGGATTTGCGGCCGCAGCGTACCCCGGCATTGGTGGCCGACAGGGTCAGCCGCAGCAGGGTATCGTCGCCGCTGCGGGACAGGAACTGATCCAGCGCCTTGGGGCCAAAGCGCTCATAAAGGGTGACCGCCGTATCGGCGTAAAGCCGGAAGGCGTTGTCCACCGCCTGCTGCGATTCCGGCAGATAGACGGTGGCCAGGGTCAGGATGGTGGTCACGGTGACCATCTGGGCCAGCACCGACCACAGCAGGATCTTGGCGAACAGGGTGCGGACCATGCCGCTCAGGCTCCGCCGCCGGTGGGCAGAACATAAATATAACCGGCGTTGCGCACCGTCTTGATGCGCTCCGCCCCGGCCTCGGCATCCAGTTTGCGGCGCAGCTTGCTCACCAGGCCATCCACGTTGCGGTCCACCATATGGCCGGTCTGGCGGCCGAAGGCGGCCTGCGACAGGGCGTCGCGCCCCACCACCTGCCCCACTTTGCGCAGGAACATCTCCAGAAGATTGAATTCGGCGGTGGTCAGGTCCAGCAGCCGCCCCCGGCACCAGGCCTGACGCGCGGCGGGCAGCAGTTCCACATCCCCCACCGTCAGACGCTCGGCCGGCGGCGCGGCCACGGGGTCGCCGCTTCCCCTGGAGGCGGTGCGGCGCAAAACGGCGCGCACCCGCGCCACCAGTTCGCGCGGATTGAAGGGTTTGGAAACGTAATCGTCGGCGCCGATTTCCAGCCCCACCACCCGGTCGACATCGCTGTCCTTGGCGGTGAGCATGATCACCGGCACATTGGAGCCCTTGCGGAAATCGCGCAGAAGATCGAAGCCGGAACGACCCGGCAGCATGACGTCGAGCACGATGAGATCGGCGCGGGCCGGATCGGCGGCCAGAAACATCTGGGCGTTATGGGCGGCATCCACCTGAAAGCCCTCGGGGCCGAGATATTCACGCATCATCTCGACCAGATCCTCGTCGTCGTCGACCAGCAGCAGGCGGGGCTGGGTCATTGCTCGAACCGGTAGCGAAGGCCGAGCAGCACCGAGGTTTCCGCGGCCAGGCCGGCATGGGAAATGGGGGGAGACGACTGCGGCACGGCGGTCAGAGTATCCATTTGCAGCGAGGCCAGAAAGCCCAGACGGGGGCTGGCCCGGTAGCCGAGGCCGAAACCGGCCCGCCAGGCGATGTCGGTATCGGCGGCGCCGTCGTCGCCCGTGGGAGAGGCCGAGGCCGACAGACGGCCGAACGCCGGTTGAATGAAGGGATGCCCCGCCGCCATATCGGCCCCCAGATGCCAGCCGGGCGCCAGGGCCAGATGGGCGCGCGCCCCCACCAGCACATAGCCGCTGGGATTGGCGGCGCCGAGCATGGGCCACAACACCGAGGCGCCGCGATCGGGGGTTTGCGTGGCCAGCTCGAAATAGGGCGCCACATGCAGGCCGGGCGACGGCCGCAGCACACCGCCGAGGCGGCGGGAAAACACCCGCACCTCGGTGCCCGGCTCGGCCAGGGCGCCGGCCAGGGCCGAGGGCAGGCCGAAACCGCTCTGCTCGTCCAGACCCGCGCCGTCCGCCCAGGCGTCGGCCGCCCGCGCGGCCGGACCAAGGCCGAAGCAGCAGATCAGCGCGCACCCGCAAGCGGCGATACGAAAGCTCATGAAGGGCCCTTGTTGTTTCCCAGCCGGTTCCCGTAAGGCTACAGGATTGCCACGCCCCGCTTCAACCGGCAAACGCGCCAGTCAGCCGCTGACGCGGCTTCTGAATTATATGTCCACTCAGGCGCCGGGCGCTGGCGTGCCGCCAGCTTGGCTATCCTCCGCTTCCCTCCTCCGCTTACGCTCCGTCGTCGCTGCGGGGCCCTCAATGGGCCAGTCAGCCGCTGACGCGGCTTCCGAATTATATGTCCACTCAGGCGCCGGGCGTCGGGCTTTGCCCGACTTGGCTATCCTCCGCTTCCCTCCTCCGCTTACGCTCCGGCAACGCTGCGGGGCCCTCAATGGGCCAGTCAGCCGCTGACGCGGCTTCCGAATTATATGTCCACTCAAGCGCCGGGCGTCGGGCTTTGCCCGACTTGGCTATCCTCCGCTTCCCTCCTCCGCTTACGCTCCGTCGTCGCTGCGGGGCCCTCAATGGGCCAGTCAGCCGCTGACGCGGCTTCCAAATTATATGTCCACTCAGGCGCCGGGCGCT
>JAJXUO010000037.1 GCA_021782815.1 Pseudomonadota bacterium | reverse complement strand
CGCCGACCCGGCCGTGGTCGCGGCGGAGACGGTGGCCGCCGGGGGCGCCGGGGGCGCCGCCGCCGGAACGGCGGCGGGGCGGTAAGCGTCGAGCGCCAGCCGATCCACCGCCATCGACAGCCCCAGGGCCGGGCGGCGGCCCTCCAGCCGCAGCGTGGCGGCCAGGGCGGCGCGGCTGTCGTCCAGGCGCAGCGCCCCGTCCTTCAGGGTCAGGCCGTCGGCGTCGGCGGTCATCTTGGCGGTAAAGGCGGCCTGGCGCAGACGGTCGGCCGCCAGACCGGCGGGCACCGGCAACCGCAGCCAGGCCAGCAGGCCGCGCAGATCGGCGGCGCGCCCCTCCACCTGACCGTCGAAGGCCACGCCTTGCGCCGCCGGGCTGAAAAAGCCGAACAGGTCCACTTCGCCCTGGCCGGGCAGTTCCACCCCGGCCTGGTTGACCATCAGTTCGCCGTCGGCCAGGCTGGCATCGAGCCGGGCCTGGCGCAACTGCCCGCCCATCAGGGTCAGCGTTTCGGCGCGAAAGGCCAGATTGAGCGTCAGCCCCTTGGCGAAGCCGCCGTGGCCGCTCCCCGGTGCGGCGGCGGGCGACGGCATGGGCGCCGACGCCGTTGCGGCGGAGGCTGGCGCGGTCGGGGCTTTCGCCACCGCCGCCGCACCGGGCGCCAGCAGTGCCGTCCGCCACGCATCCAGCGCCAGATGCGGGAAGGCCAGGGCGACATCAAAGGTGGGGGCGGGACCGAAAACCCCATGCAGCGACAGCGTTCCGGTATCGCCGGCCAGGGTCAGCGCCGCCCCGTCCATCACCAGGGACCGGCCATTGGCGAACAGGGCGCCGTCCAGCCGGGCGCCGCCCTCGGGCAGGCGCGCCGTCGGCCAACCCATGGCCCGGGCCAACCCGCGCAGCGAGGCGGTTTCGCCGCTCACATGGCCGCGAAAACCGTCCTGCCGGGTCAGACTGCCGGCCAGGGTCAACCGCCCGCCGCCGTGATCGAGGCGAAGGGTCAGATGGTCCGCCGTCCCGTTTCCGTCCGGCGACGGCGCCCGCTCTCCCTCCAGGGCGATGCCCACGCCGCGCAGCCGCACATGACCGGACAGGCGGCGCAAGTCCGACAGCGCCAGATCCACTCCCTCCAGCCGCAGGCCCCGGGTGATCAGCACGCCGTCCCGCAGAATCAGATCCGGCGCCGTGCCGTCGGCGGCAAGCACGGGGCCGGCGGCGGGCGTCCTCGCCGTTCCGGACGGCGAAGCCGGTGCCGCGGGCGCGGCGGCAACCGGCGGCGCGCCCACAGGCACACCACCCTCCGGCAGATGAATGACCGGGGCCTCCAGCACCACCGCCCCCAGGCGCAGACGCCCCGCCAGCAACGGCCACAGCGCCGGACGCAGGCGGACGGCCCGCGCCCGCAAAAGATCGGCCCCGCCCGCCGCTCCGGCCAGACGCACGGCATGGGCCGTCATCTCGGGGCGGGGCAGCAGACGCACGGTCAGCGGGCCGTCGATCTCCAGGGTCTGGCCGGTGCGGGCCCGCACCAGGGCGCCGAAAGCCGCCTTGTACCCGTTCCACTGCACCAGGGCGGGCACGATCAGCAAGGCCGCCAGCAGGGCGGCAACGATGGCGATGGGCGTCTTCATGCTTCCCGGCTCTCCGCAGCGTGGCCGCCCACTCTAGCGCCTGCCTCCCCCCGGGCAAAGGGATCTTGTTTTAATCTCTCGTCTCAAAGGCGATGCCGATCCCCGCATCGACGTCGTCGTCGACGATGGCGCCGTCCGTGGCGCGCCTGCGGGCCGCAGCGAAAGCGGTGAGACAGTAATACCAAGTCGCGATGAGTTTGACTCATCGCGACGCTGGTTAGGAGCAAGGCGACGCGCGCCTGATGGCGCGGTGAGGCAAAGCGCGCCATCAGGCACGACGCCAAGGGTTTCGGAGAAACCCGCCCGGCGCATGAGGGTGCGGTGATCGGTTCCGATCACCGCAATTCGGTATAAGCCCCGCCTTTCCCGCGAAGGGGCGAGGGTGATTTCCGGTCAGTGGCCGGCCGCGTCGCCGACGAATTTTTCAAGGACGTAGGGCCGGTACTGCCTGTCCTCTTCCATCACATGCCGCTTCAGCCAATGGACCAGGTAGCGCGACAGCTCCTCGCCCAGACTGGCGCCGCCACCGGCCTCGGAGAACCGCTGCTGGAGGTCGGTCACCTCGGCGACGAGGCGGCGGTGGATCGCCCGATGCTCCTCGATACCGGGATAATCGGCGGCCGCCATCATCTCCTCCTCGCGCAGGAAGTGGAAGTTGGTGTAGTTGACCAGCTCGTCCAGGACGAATTCCACCGCCGAGATGTCGTTGCGGTTCTCCGGGCTGGCGATCTGATTGATCAGCGCCAGCAGGATGCGATGGTCGTGATCGATGGAGGGTTCGCCGATGGCGATGGCGTCCGACCATTCGAGCACCTCGGCGCGGGCGCGCATGGCCAGAACGTCGAGGAAGGCGGCGATCACCTCGGGGTCGAACTGGGTGCCGCTCCGCCCGGTGACGAACTCCACCGCCTTGTCCTGCGGCCAGGGCTCTTTGTAGGGGCGCCTGGAGGTGAGGGCGTCGTAGACGTCGGCGACGGCGACGATGCGGGCCGCCAAAGGGATGCCCTCTCCATGCAGGTGGTTGGGATAGCCGCTGCCGTCCCAGTATTCGTGATGGCCGCCGGCGATCTCCCCGGCCAGCTTGAAGTAGGGACTGCCGGCCAGCATGCGCTCGGCCTTGGCGAGGATGGCGCCGCCCGTGTGGGCGTGCCGTTCCATGACATGGCGTTCCTCCGGGGTCAGCTTGGCGGGCTTCAGCAGCACGCTGTCGGGAACGCCCACCTTGCCGACGTCGTGCAGGATGCTGGCCAGGCCGATATGTTGGAGGAAGGCGGCGTCGGCGATCGCCGGATAGGCGTCGCGCTCCTTGAGGGTGCGGGCGATCTCGTGGGTCATGCGGGCGACCCGCAGCACATGCTCGCCGGTGTCGCCGTCGCGATATTCGGCCAGGTCGGCCAGGGCCACCAGGGCCACCTTCTGGGCCCGCTTCATCTGGGCGCCCGTTCGCAGCTGCTCGGCGAGCGATTCGGCCGTCACCACCCAGCCGCCGTCGGCGGTGCGGGCGATCTCGATCCGAACCATGCCGCCGCCCGCCGCGACGGCGCGGCTGACGACGCCCTTCGGGCACGCCTCGGCGAGACGGGCCGACAGGCCGGCCGGGGCGCTTTCCCCGTCTCCCAGGGCGACGGCCAGCGCCGCCGCCGGAGCGTCGCCCGGATCGCGGCAGATCAGGGCGCGGAAGGCGGGGTTGGCCGCCACCACGCCCCGGTCCGAAATCATGGCGAGGCCGGCGGGCATCGCCTCCAGCGCCGCGGCGATGGCCGGCGCGGCGATTTCCTGTCCACCGAGAACCGCATCCATGCCCACCTCCCACTGCGTTGGCCGGTCGGTCAAGACACCCCAACAACGATTGGACCGTAAGGACGTTCGATCAAGGGCTGCGCCCGGCGCCAGGGCGCGTCACTCCAAGCCCTTGCGCCGGTTGGAGGGTGATGGCTTCCAAGCCGCCCCCCCTATTGGCGCTAGAATAGCCCTATTCCAGCCCTACCGGAAGGCGAAACGGCGCGGCGCCAGCGTTCCGTCGCTTCCGGCGGGGCCAGCAGGCGGAAACACCAAGGAGGTTGCCGTCTCCCGTGTTGAGGGGCTACAAACGAGCGCCATGCCCGATCCCCTTGCGATATTGAAATCCATCTTCGGCTACGACCGCTTTCGCGGCGCCCAGGCCGAGATCATCGGCCATGTCATCGACGGCGGCGACGCCCTGGTCCTGATGCCCACCGGCGGCGGCAAATCGCTGTGCTATCAGATCCCCGCCTTGTGCCGCGACGGCGTCGGCGTGGTGGTATCGCCGCTGATCGCCCTGATGCAGGATCAGGTTTCCGCCCTGCGCCAGGTGGGGGTGCGGGCCGCCGCCCTCAATTCCACCCTGGGCTACGGCGAAATGGTGGAGCTGGAACGCCAGATGCGGGCCGGCGAACTGGATCTGGTCTATGTCGCCCCGGAACGGCTGATGACCGAGGCCTTTCTCACCCAGCTGGAACGCTGCCGTCTGGCCCTGTTCGCCATCGACGAGGCGCACTGCGTCAGCCAGTGGGGCCATGACTTCCGCCCGGAATATCTGCAGCTGGCGGCCCTGCACGAACGCTTTCCCGCCGTGCCGCGCATCGCCCTCACCGCCACCGCCGACGGCCCCACCCGCCGCGAGATCGTGGAGAAGCTGAGCCTGGCCCAGGGCCGGGAATTCGTCTCCAGCTTCGACCGCCCCAATATCCGTTACCGCGTGGCCCCCAAGGGCTCCAGCGCCCGTCATCAGCTTTTGTCGTTCCTCAAGGCCGAGCACCCGCGCGATGCCGGCATCGTCTACCGGCTGTCGCGCAGCAAGGTGGAGGACACCGCCGACTGGCTGCGCCAGCAGGGCTTCAACGCCCTGCCCTACCACGCCGGCCTCGACAAGGACACCCGCGCCCGCAACCAGGACCGCTTCCTGAAGGAGGAGGGCCTGATCATGGTGGCCACCATCGCCTTCGGCATGGGCATCGACAAGCCCGACGTGCGCTTCGTCGCCCATCTCGACCTGCCGAAAAGCATGGAGGCCTATTATCAGGAAACCGGCCGCGCCGGGCGCGACGGCCTGCCCTCCGACGCCTGGATGGTCTACGGCCTGCAGGATGTGGCCCGCATGCGCCAGATGGTGGCCGACTCCGAGGCCTCCGACGCCAAGAAGCGCCTGGAACAGTTGAAACTGAACGCCCTGCTGGGCTTTTGCGAAACCACCCGCTGCCGCCGCCAGGTGATCCTGGACTATTTCGGCGAGTCTTCGGAGCCCTGCGGCAACTGCGACACCTGCCTGGAACCGGTGGAAAGCTTCGACGGCACCCTGGCGGCGCAAAAGGCGCTGTCGTGCGTTTACCGCACCGGACAGATCTTCGGGGCCGGCCATGTCATCGACGTTCTCACCGGCGCCGACGGCGAACGGGTGCGCAAGCTGGGGCACGACAGGCTTTCCACCTTCGGCATCGGCCGCGACATCGGCAAGGAGGAGTGGAAATCCATCTTCCGCCAACTGGTGGCGGCGGGCCTGCTCAGGGTGGACATGGACAATCACGGCTCGCTGCTGCTGACCGAGGCCTGCCGCGCCGTGCTGCGCGGCGAAGAGCGCCTGAGCCTGCGCCGCGATCCCGCCCCCAAGCGCGCCGGCCGCGCCGCCCGCGCCCGTCCCACCCTGGCCGATCCGCACGACGACGCCCTGTTCCAGGAGCTGCGCGCCCTGCGCCTGGAGCTGGCGCGCGATCAGGGCGTGCCGCCCTACGTCATCTTCCACGACACCACCTTGCTGGAAATGGCCCGCGACAAGCCCCGCTCGCTCACAGCCATGGCCGGTCTGTCCGGCATGGGCCGCAGCAAGCTCGACAGCTACGGCCAGGCCTTCCTCGAGGTGATCGACGGCTACGCCTAAATCACGTATCGGCCCAGCCGTTCCAGCGCCGCCCGCAGGGCCGGATCGGTCACCTTGGCCAGGCTGTCTTGCAGAGCCTGCTGTTTTTCCGGCGGCAACACCGGCGCCTTCGGCACCGCGCGCACCGGCCGCGGCGGCAGCGGCCCCTGCACCATATGCAGGCGGGCCACGGCGCCATAGCCGAAATAGCCGTTGATGCGCTGCAGCACCAGGGGTTCCAGATGCTGCAGCTGGGTGGCCATGGCCCCCGACGCCACCCGCACATGCAAAACCCCGCCATTACGCTGGCGCGGCGGGAAGACGATCTTCAGCGGCAGGGTTTCCCGCCCCAGCAGGCTGCCGACGATGCCGGCCCAGCCCGAGACCAGCGCCGCCTCGGTAAAGCCGCGCTTGCCCAGGGGTTTGCGCGTCAGCCGCGCCGCCATCTCGGCCACGGCGCGCGGACCGGCGCCACCCCGCCGTTCGGGCGGGGGGTCGGGGCTCTTGGCGGTGCTGTCGGCGGCCTTGACGGACATGGGATGATTTTATGCTATGCTGGCGATCATGCCGCAAGCCCAACCCGCCGACCTTGCCCTCAGGCTGCTCGCCTGGTACGACCGCAACGCCCGCACCCTGCCCTGGCGCGCCCCGCCCGGCAGCAATCAACGCCCCGCCCCCTATCATGTCTGGCTGTCGGAGGTCATGCTGCAGCAGACCACCGTGGCGGCGGTCGTTCCCTATTTCCAGGCCTTCCTGGCCCGCTGGCCGACGGTGGCGGCCCTGGCCGCCGCGCCGCAGGACGAGGTGCTGGCGGCCTGGGCCGGCCTCGGCTATTACGCCCGCGCCCGCAACCTGCATAAATGCGCCCAGGTGGTGACGGAACGGCTGGAGGGGATCTTTCCCGCCACCGAGGAGGCGTTGCGCGCCCTGCCCGGCATCGGCGATTACACCGCCGCCGCCATCGCCGCCATCGCCTTCGGTCAGCCCGCCACCGTGCTCGACGGCAATGTGGAACGGGTGATGGCCCGGCTGTTCGCGCTGCGCGAGCCCCTGCCCGCCGCCCGTCCGCGCCTGAAAGACCTGGCCGCCACCCTCACCCCCGCCCTGCGCCCCGGCGACTACGCCCAGGCCGCCATGGATCTGGGCGCCACCGTCTGCACGCCGCGCAATCCCGCCTGCGTGCTGTGCCCCTGGCGCCAGGACTGCCGCGCCGTGGCCGAGGGCGCCCCTGAAAGCCTGCCGCTCAAGGCCGCCAAGCCGCAGCGGCCGCTACGCCGGGGCATCGCCTTCTGGAGCATGCGCAAGGACGGCGCCGTGCTGATCCGCCGCCGCCCCGACAAGGGCCTTCTGGGCGGCATGCTGGAATTTCCCTCCACCCCCTGGCGCGAGGCGGACTGGAGCCTGGACGAGGCCGCCGCCCAGGCCCCGGCCGAGGCCGAGTGGCGGCTGCTGCCGGGGCGGGTGCGCCATGTTTTCACGCATTTTGAGCTGGAACTCGGCGTGGCGGCGGGCGACATTCGCCGCAAGCCGGAACTGGCCCTGGGGCTATGGTGCCCGCTGGAGGATCTGCCCCGGCAGGGCCTGCCCACGGTCATGAAGAAAATCCTGCGCCACGCCCTGGCCAAAGCCTATTGAAAGCCCGTCATGCGTTCTGCCCCGCTCCTTGCCGCCTTCGCCCTCCTCGTTCTCGGCGCCTGCCTGCCCGCCGCCGCCCAGCCGGCGCCGCAGGGCGAGCAGCTCTATCTGATCCCGCCCCTGGGCTGGGTGCCGGCCTACCACACCACCCAGGGCAATGTGGAACTGGTGGAAATGGTGCCGCAGGGCGAAACCAGCCGCGACTGGACGCAGATGCTGACGGTGCAGCTGGTGAAAGGCGCCACCGACCACAGCCCGGAACAGGTGCTGAAAAGCCAGTTCGACGATCTGCACCAGGATTGCGACGACGTGGCCTCGGGCAAAATGGCCGCCATGCGCGAAAACAATTACGACAGCGCCATCCAGGTGATGGCCTGCACCAAATCCAAGCAATACGGCAAGGGCGAGATCACCCTGTTCAAGGTGATTCGCGGCCAGGAACGGCTTTACGTCATCAGCCGCGCCTGGCGCGGCGCCCCCTTCGACAAGGCGCACCTGCCCCTGCCCAAGGCCACCGGCCAGGAATGGCTGACCTTCATGCAGCGGGCCGTGGTTTGCAATACCCGCGGTATTGAACATCCCTGCCCGCGCACGAAGAAGTAAGACCAAGGCGCGGTGAGCAGGACTCACCGCGTTCCCGCCCGTACCAGCACCTGGCGCACATGCATGAAGGCGTCGGGCGGGATCTGCACCTTGCCGCGATAGGGATAATCGAAGGCCACGATCAGCAGCACCACCAGGGCGATGATGGCCGCCACCGTCGCCGTCATCAGCCCATGCATCAGCAGGCTGTCCATGCCGAACAGGGTGGTGAAGGCGATGGTAATGGCGGCGCCGAACAGCACCACCCCCCAGACCACCGGCTGCAGATGCTCCTCGCTTTGCAAAAGACGGTCGCGCCGGGCGTCGTAGAGGGAATTGAGGCGGGCCAGCACCTCGCTGAACATGGCGGTCTGCACACTGTCGGCGGCCTTGAAGCCGGCCAGGGCCTGATGAATGATGAAGAGCCGGGTCCAGCCCACATCGGCCAGGGCGGCACCGGGGCCGTCCTCGCCGCTCAAGGCCTCGCCCCGGCCCATGGCCGGCCATTCCTCGCCGATGACCCAGTCGAGATAGCCCTTGACCTCGGCCACCACCACGCCGCGCAACGGTTCGGGCATGGCCATGGAATCGTGGGCCAGATCCCCGGCCAGCGAGGCCTCGCGGGCGGCGATCTCGCCGGCCTTGCCGAAGGATTCCCACACGGCGATGGCGAGGAAGGCCAGCAGCACGGCATAAACCACGCTGACCACCGCCACCATGAAGCCGACGAACTCGTTATGCTGGTGGCGCCAGCTCTTGGGCAGCAGGGCATGCGCCAGCAGCAGCATCACCAGCCCGAAGCCTGTGAAACTGCCGACCACCGTCAGCCCCACCAGCCAGTTGGAATGATTGTAGAGATAATCCGGGATCACCGTTCCGCCCTCCGCGCCTGATTGACGCGGCGACGGTAACGCCGCAACGGCGGAGCGGCCTGGGGAAGAGGTGCCGCAGGCGGGATGAGCGCTCTAAAAACTTAATGCAGTTCGGCGCGGATCTTCTGGCGCAGGGTGTCGATGGGCTGATAGTCGTCGGCCCCGTCGAGGAAATGCCAGAAGGTCCAGCCGTTGCAGGCCGGCGCCCCCTGCACCGCGGCCCCCACCTGATGGATCGAGCCCTTGTGCAGGTCGGTGATCAGGGTGCCGTCGGCGCGGATCTTGGCCTGCCATTTACGCCGTTCGCCGCCCCACAGGATATCGCCGGGATGCAGCAGGCCGCGCTCCACCACCGTGCCGAAGGGCACGCGCGGCTCCGAACGCTTGTTGGGGGTGAAGAGCAGCGACGGATCGGCGATCTCGCGCACATGGTCGATACGCTCGCGGGCAGCGGCGATATAGGTGGCGTCGCGCTCCAGGCCGATGAAACGCCGCCCCAGCCGTTTGGCCACGGCGCCGGTGGTGCCGGTCCCGAAGAAGGGATCCAGCACCAGATCGCCGGGATTGCTCGACGACAGCAGCACGCGGAACAGCAGGGATTCCGGCTTTTGCGTCGGGTGGGTCTTGCGGCCGTCCTTCTTCAGGCGTTCCTGGCCGGTGCACAGCGGCAGCATCCAGTCGGAGCGCATCTGCACGCCGTCGTTCAGGGCCTTCATGGCCTCGTAATTGAAGGTGTAGCGGGCCCTGGGCCCTTTCGAGCACCACAACATGGTCTCGTGGGCGTTGGTAAAGCGGGTGCCGCGGAAATTGGGCATGGGGTTGGACTTGGTCCACACCACGTCGTTCAGAATCCAGAAGCCGAGATCCTGCAGGATGGCGCCGACACGGTAGATGTTGTGATAGCTGCCGATCACCCACAGGGTGCCGTCGTCCTTCAGCACGCGGCGCGCCGCCGTCAGCCAGGCGCGGGTGAAATCGTCGTAAACGGCGAAGCTGTCGGCGGGATCGGTCAGATCGCCGAAGCGGTCCCAGTCCTCGTCCACCCCCTCGACCCGGCTGTTGTCGGGGCGCAGAAGCTCGCCGCCCAATTGCAGATTATAGGGCGGGTCGGCGAAGACGAGGTCGACGGAACCGGCGGGAAGCTGGTTCATCAGCGCGATACAGTCGCCTTGCAATATGACGTTGCTTTTGACGCTCAGCATGGAGCGCACTTTGAGTCAAACTTAAGCTTCGGTCAAGAAGTATATGGAATCTATAGATTCCCAAAAAGATCCCCGATGGGAGCGAAGGAACGGCGGTGATGTTCGGTAATGCCGAAGCGGGCGATGGCGGCGCGATGCTCGGCGGTGCCGTAGCCGGCGTTGCGCTCCCAGCCATAGTGGGGAAAGCGTTGAGAAAGCTCACACATTTCGCGGTCCCGCGTCACTTTCGCCACCACCGAGGCGGCGGCGATGGACAGGGACAGACCGTCGCCCTTGACCAGGCACTCCACCCGCGCCACCGGCAGCGGCGGCCTCTGATTGCCGTCCACCAGGGCACAATCCACCGGCCGGGGCAAGGCGGCCACGGCGCGGGCCATGGCGAGGAAGGTGGCTTTCAGGATATTGAGGCGATCGATCTCGGCCGCCTCGGCCCGGCCCAGGCCCAGCATCAGACGTCCGGACTCGGCCTCGGCGCGGATCAGGGCGTAAAGGGCGGCGCGGCGTTTGGCCGACAGTTTCTTGGAATCGTCCAATCCCGCCGCCAACGCGGGGTGGGGCGGCGCCAGGAAGGCCACCGCCGCCGTCACCACCGGTCCGGCCAGGGGGCCGCGCCCCACCTCGTCGACGCCGCAGACCAGGGCCGGGGCCAGGGCCTGCTCGTACGCCAGATCAGGCAAAGCCTTCGTTGTCCTGCTCGGCCGGATCGCCGGCGCCGTGGCGGCGGGTGGGATAGGTCTGGGCGAAACGGTTGTTTCCGGGTTGCCCCAAGGCATCGAGGCCGGGGGTGACATATTCGTCGATGGCGACGATACGGTTGTTTTCGTCCACATGCACGGCGCGCGACAGCCGGCCGGGGATCTGCGACAGCGGCACCTGCTCGTAAGCCATGATGATGGCCAGGTCGCCCTTGCTGAAATAGTGGGCGGCGGCGCCGTTCAAACAGATGACGCCGCTGCCCTCGGGCCCCTCGATGACATAGGTGGACAGGCGGCGGCCATTGGTGATGTTGACCACGTCGACCCGGGTATGGGGCAGGATGGCGGCGGCGCGCAGCAGCGCGGGATCGACGGTGATGGAGCCCACGTAATGCAGATCGGCCTGGGTCACCGTGCAGCGGTGGATCTTGCCGTACATGTAATCGCGGGTGGCTTCCTGGGTCATGCTTTTCCACTCGAAAAATGGGAAAGGCCCGCGGCATGCCGCCGCGGGCCTTGTCCTATGGCGGGCGGCCTTCTTAGGCGGCCATGGCCTTCTTCAGGTTCTCGTCCAGCTTGTCGAGGAACTGGCTGGTGGTCAGCCAGGGCTGATCCGGGCCGATGAGAATGGCCAGATCCTTGGTCATGAAGCCGGATTCCACGGTTTCGACGCACACCCGTTCCAGGGTTTCGGCGAACTTCGCCACCGCAGGAGTGTTGTCGAACTGGGCACGATAGAACAGGCCGCGGGTCCAGGCGAAGATGGAGGCGATCGGGTTGGTCGAGGTCTCCTTGCCCTTCTGGTGCTCGCGGTAGTGCCGGGTCACGGTGCCGTGGGCGGCCTCGGCCTCCACGGTCTTGCCGTCGGGGGACAGCAGCACCGAGGTCATCAGGCCGAGCGAGCCGAAGCCCTGGGCCACGGTGTCGGACTGCACGTCGCCGTCGTAGTTCTTGCAGGCCCAGACGAATTCGCCCGACCACTTCAGGGCCGAGGCCACCATGTCGTCGATCAGACGATGTTCGTAGGTGATGCCCAGCTTGTCGAACTCGGCCTTGAACTCGGCATCGAACACCGCCTGGAACAGATCCTTGAAGCGGCCGTCATAGGCCTTGAGGATGGTGTTCTTGGTGGAGAGATAGACCGGCCACTTCTTCTGCAGACCATAGTTGAAGCAGGCGCGGGCGAACCCCTTGATGGATTCATCGAGGTTGTACATGCCCATGGCCACGCCGGCGCCGGGGAAGTTGAACACTTCGTGCTCGATGGCCTCGCCGCCGCCTTCCGGCACGAACTTGATGGTGAGCTTGCCGGCGCCCGGCACCACGAAGTCGGTGGCCTTGTACTGGTCGCCGAAGGCATGACGGCCGATGACGATCGGCTTGGTCCAGCCCGGAACCAGACGGGGCACGTTCTTGCAGATGATGGGTTCGCGGAACACGGTGCCGTCGAGGATGTTGCGGATGGTGCCGTTGGGCGACTTCCACATCTTCTTCAGGCTGAATTCCTTCACCCGGGCCTCATCGGGGGTGATGGTGGCGCACTTCACGCCCACGCCGTACTGCTTGATGGCGTTGGCGGCGTCCACGGTCACCTGATCGTTGGTCTGGTCGCGGTATTCGACGCCGAGATCGTAGTATTTCAGATCGACATCGAGATAGGGCAGGATCAGCTTGTCCTTGATGAACTTCCAGATGATCCGGGTCATTTCGTCGCCGTCGAGTTCGACGATGGGGTTGGTTACCTTAATCTTCGTCATCGCTGTCTTTCCGCTCTTGCAACAGGGAACGTTTCCGTGTCCGTTGGGGTGCGCCCCAAGCACAAACCACCGAATTTACGGCATGAGCGACGGACGGGGCACATTAGCACCCCCACCGGCCAGTGCAAGCCTGGAGGTGGGCCGGGATACATTAAGAAACATGTCTTGACACCTTTCCCTCCGCTGCCTAGCTATCGTTCCCCAGGAACCTTTCATGGGCGAGCACTTAAGCAAGGGCGCGATGACCGACGGCCAGGGACAGACACTCGATTTCGCCACCTTCCCCGGTCATCGGCTGGTGCTGGATGCCGCCGATCCCCTGCCGCTCGATTGCGGCGAGAGCCTGTCCGGCGTCACCATCGCCTATCAGACCTACGGCCGCCTGAACGCCGAGCGCTCCAACGCCATCCTGCTGTGCCACGCCCTGACCGGCGACCACTATGTCGCCGACGAGCATCCCGTCACCGGCAAGCCGGGCTGGTGGGCCGATCTGGTGGGGCCGGGGCGAATCTTCGATACCGACCGCTATTTCCTGATCTGTTCCAACGTTTTGGGCGGCTGCATGGGCACCACCGGCCCCGCCGATATCAATCCGGCCACCGGCCGGCCCTGGGGGCTGGCCTTCCCGGTGATCACCATCGGCGACATGGTGCGGGCCCAGGTGCGGCTGATCGATCATCTGGGCATCGAAAAACTATTCTGCGTGGTGGGCGGCTCCATGGGCGGCATGCAGGCGCTGGAATGGGCCTCGCGCTATCCCGAACGGGTGTTCGCCGCCGCGCCCATCGCCACCGCCGCCCGTCATTCGGCGCAGAACATCGCCTTCGCCGAGGTGGGGCGCCAGGCCATCCTCACCGATCCCGATTTCCACGAGGGCGACTACGCCCTGCACGGCACCAAGCCCGATCGCGGTCTGGCGGTGGCGCGCATGGCCGCCCACATCACCTATCTGTCGGAAGCGGCGCTGCACCGCAAGTTCGGCCGCAATCTGCAGGGGCGCGAACGCTTCACCTACGGCTTCGGCGCCGATTTCCAGGTGCAGAGCTATCTGCGCCATCAGGGCAGCACCTTCGTCGACCGCTTCGACGCCAATTCCTATCTCTACATCACCCGGGCCATGGATTATTTCGATCTGGCCGCCGATCACGGCGGCCAGCTGGCCCAGGCCTTCCAGGGCACGCCGGTGCGGTTCTGCGTCATCTCCTTCACCAGCGACTGGCTGTTCCCCACCGCCGAAAGCCGGGCGGTGGTGCATGCCCTGAACGCGGTGGCGGCCAATGTCAGCTTCGTCGAGATCGAGTCCGACAAGGGCCACGACGCCTTCCTGCTGGACGAGCCGGAATTCCACGCCACCCTGCAGGGTTTCCTGGACGGCGCCGCCGACCATCGCGGCTTGCCGCGTCAGACGGATCGACACGGCTTGCCGCGTCAGACAGATCGACACGGCTTGCCGCGAGAGAAGGACGCGCCATGACCCCCGCCGACCTCCGCCGCGACGCCATCCGCGTCGATCTGCAGCTGATCGCCGACATGATCGATCCCGGCGCCCGCGTACTGGACGTGGGCTGCGGCCAGGGCATCCTGCTGGATCATCTCAATCACTTCAAACAGGTGGACGGGCGCGGTATCGAGCTTTCCATGGCCGGCGTGCGCGCCGCCGTGGCGCAAGGGCTGTCGGTGATCCAGGGCGACGCCGACACCGACCTCAAGGACTATCCCGACGGCGCCTTCGATTATGTGGTCTTGAGCCAAACCCTGCAGGCCACCCGCAATCCCCGCCTGGTGCTGCGCGAACTGCTGCGCATCGGCCGCCGGGCCATCGTGTCGTTCCCCAATTTCGGCTATTGGCGGGTGCGCTCCCATCTGCTGCTGAGGGGGCGCATGCCGGTGACCAAAACCCTGACCTACCAGTGGTACGACACCCCCAACATCCATTTCTGCACCATCGCCGATTTCACCGATCTCTGCCGCGAGGAGGGGGTGCGGGTGGAACGCTCCATGTCGCTGACCGCCGACGGCCGCGTCAGCCACGGCGCCAGCGGTTTGCTGGCCAACTGGCTGAGCGAACAGGCGGTCTTCCTGCTGCGCCGGGATTGACCTCATGCGGCGGTCGGCGCCTGAGGGACATCTGGAACCGGCGCAGCCGGTGACTGGCCCATTGAGGGCCCCGCAGCGACGACGGAGCGCCAGCGGAGGAGGAAAGCGGAGGATAGCCAAGCTGGCGGCACGCCAGCGCCCGGCGCTTGAGGGACATATGGAACCAGCGCAGCCGGTGACTGGCCCATTGAGGGCCCCGCAGCGACGACGGAGCGCCAGCGGAGGAGGAAAGCGGAGGATAGCCAAGCTGGCGGCACGCCAGCGCCCGGCGCTTGAGGGACATATAAAAAGCAGGACAACCTTATGCGGTTGAGCGGCCTCATCCCCCGGCCGCTGCGCCATCGTTTGGGGCTGCCTCTGGGGCAGCATGCCTTGCGCAGCAGCGAGCCCTGGCAGATCGTGCTCTGCGCCCTGATGGGGGCCGCCATCGGCCTGGTGGTGGTGGCCATGCACGAGGTGGTGGCCTGGCTGCACCGCGCCGATTTCAACCTGCCGGTGGGCGAGGCCTTGAGCGCCGGCCTCGGCATCGATCCCTGGCGCATCGCCCTGGTGCCGGCCTTAGGGGGGTTGGCCCTGGGGCTGATGGGGCTGATGGAAAAGCATTTCCGCGCCTCCGAAATCGTCGACCCCATCGAGGCCAACGCCATTCATGGCGGCCGCATGTCGCTGGTGGAAAGCCTGCGCCTGTCCATCGCCACCATCCTTTCCAACGCCGCCGGGGCCTCGCTGGGCATGGAGGCGGCCTATAGCCAGACCGGCGCCAGCATGCTGTCCAGCCTGGGGCAGGCGCTGAACCTGCGCCGGGCCGACCGCCGCATCTTCGTGGCGGCCGGGGCCGGGGCGGCCATCGCCGCCGCCTTCAACGCCCCCCTGGCCGGCGCCTTCTACGGCTACGAGCTGGTGCTGGGCAGCTACGCCCCCGCCGCCCTGGCCCAGGTGGCCATCGCCGCCCTGACCGGCACCCTGGCGGTGCGCGCCACCATCGGCGTCGCCCCCATCTTCCTGGTGCATCCGCCGCCGGTGACCGGGGTGGACCACTGGGATTACCTGCTGTTCGTGCTGATCGGCCTGGGCAGCGCCGGCGTGGGCACCCTGACCATGCGCGCCGCCACCTGGTGCGAAAGCCTGCTGCGCCGCTATCAGGTGCCGCGCTGGCTGCGCCCGGCCCTGGGCGGCGCCCTGCTCAGCTCCATCGCCCTGGCCCTGCCGCAGGTGCTGGGCAGCGGCCACGGCGCCATTCAGATGCTGTTCCGGCATCAGCCCCTCCTGCCGCTGCTGGCCCTGCTGCTGGCCGGCAAGATCGCCGCCTCGGCCATTTCCATCGGCGCCGGCTTCAGGGGCGGTCTGTTCTCCTCGTCGCTCTATCTGGGCTGCCTGTTCGGGGCTTTCATCGAAAAATTGGCGGGCACGGGCATCACCCTCAGCGGCGCCGAACAGTTCACCTGCATGCTGGTGGGCATGGGGGCCATGGCCGCCTCCATCGTCGGCGCTCCGGTCACCATGGTGCTGCTGGTGCTGGAGGTGACCGGCGATTTCCAGGTGGCGCTGGCGGTGCTGGCCGGCGTGGTGGTCTCGGCCACCATCACCCGTCACACCTTCGGCTATTCCTTCGCCACCTGGCGCTTCCACCAGCGCGGCAAGCCCATCCGCGGCGCCCATGATATCGGCTGGATCGCCGAATTGACGGCGCGGCGCCTGATGCGCGGCGACACCTTCGCCATTCGTCAGGACCTGCCGCTGCTCACCTTGCGCGAGCAGGTGCCGCTGGGCAGCCGCAGCCGCGTGTTCGTGGTCAATGACGTCGGCGCCTATGCCGGACAGATCGACGTGGCCTTGGTCCACGATACCGACATCAACGACGCCGCCGCCGGTCTGGTGGCCGCCGATCTGGCCACCAGCAGCCATGATTTCCTGCACCCCACCCAGGATATCCGCGCCGTTCTCGCCCGCTTCGAGGATGCCGAGCTGGAAGCCCTGCCGGTGTTGAGCGAGGATCGCCACATTCTCGGCTATGTCAGCGAAGCCTTCGCCCTGCGCCGCTACGCCCAGGAAATGGAGAAGCGCCGCAGCGCCGAGCTGGGAGAGAGGGATCTGTTCAAATGATCGCCCTGTCCCCCGCCCGCCGCCGGCTGCTGCGCCGGCTGCTGCTGGCGCTCATCGCAGTGCCGCTGGCCCTGGTGCTGCTCACCCGCCTGGTGCCGCCGCCCCTCACGCCCTTGATGCTGATCCGCTTGGCCGAGGGCTTCGGCCTGCACAAGCACTGGGAACCGCTGGAGCGCATCTCGCCGCATCTGGCCCGCGCCGTCATCGCCTCGGAGGATGCCCGGTTCTGCAGCCATCACGGCTTCGACTGGCATGCCATCGACAACGCCATCGACACCTACCAGGATGGCGGCCGCCTGCGCGGCGCCAGCACCATCTCGCAACAGACCGCCAAGAACGCCTTTCTGTGGCCGGGCCGCTCCTTCCTGCGCAAGGGCCTGGAAGCCGGCTTTACCGTGTTGATCGAGGCCTTGTGGGGCAAGCGCCGCATCATGGAGGTCTATCTCAACATCATCGAATGGGGGCCGGGCCTTTACGGCGCCGAGGCCGCCGCCCAAACCTATTTCCACAAACCCGCCGCCGCCTTGAGCTGGGCCCAGGCCGCCGCCCTGGCCGCCGTGCTGCCCAGCCCCTTGCGCTGGTCGCCCAACCATCCCGATGGATATGTGGCCCGGCGCATCCATATCATTGAAATGCGCATGGCGGCGGTGCGGCTGGACCGCGATCATCTCTGTCCTTGACCGGCGCGCCGCGCTATTCTACCACCCCGTTTCCGCCTTTCACCTTCACATTGTCCAGGGTTTCGCAGCATGACCGGCACCATCCCCCGTCCCGTGGTTTTGTGCATCCTCGACGGCTGGGGCTACCGCCCCGAGCGCGAGGACAACGCCATCGCCCTGGCCGACACCCCCACCTGGGACGGATTGCTGGCCGCCTGCCCGCACGCTCTTCTGGAAACCTCGGGCCTGGAGGTGGGGCTGCCCGCCGGGCAGATGGGCAATTCCGAGGTGGGCCACATGAATCTGGGGGCCGGCCGCGTGGTGATGCAGGACCTGCCGCGCATCGATCAGGCGGTGGCCGACGGCAGCCTGGCCGATAATCCGCGCCTGCAGGCCTTTATCGCCGCCTTGCAGGCCAGCGGGGGCACGGCGCATCTTCTGGGGCTGTTGTCGCCCGGCGGCGTGCATGCCCATCAGGATCACATGGCGGCGCTGGTGCGCATCCTGACGGCGGCGGGCCTGCCGGTGCGGGTGCACGCCTTCCTCGACGGCCGCGACACCCCGCCGGCCTCGGCCCGCGACTTCGTGGCCCGCTTCAACAGCGATATCGCCGCCACCGGCGCCCGCATCGCCACCGTCTGCGGCCGCTACTACGCCATGGACCGCGACAAGCGCTGGGACCGGGTGAGCCTGGCCTGGCAGGCCCTGGTGGAGGGCCGGGGCGAACGGGCCGCCGATGCCGATGGCGCCATCGCCGCCTCCTACGCCGCCGGCAAGACCGACGAATTCGTGCTGCCCGCCGTGCTGGACGGCTATGCCGGCATGCAGGACGGCGACGGCCTGTTGATGGCCAATTTCCGCGCCGACCGCGCCCGCGAGATCCTCACCAGCCTGGTGGACCCGGCCTTCGACGGCTTTGCCCGGCCGCGCCTGCCGGCTTTCGCCGCCCGCCTCGGCATGGCGGAGTATTCCACGGCGCTGGCCCCCTTCTTCCCCGCCCTGTTCCCGCCGGAAAGCCTGACGCGCATCCTGGGCGAACTGGTGTCGGAGGCCGGCAGGCGTCAGCTGCGCATCGCCGAAACCGAGAAATACGCCCACGTCACCTTCTTCTTCAACGGCGGCCGCGAACAGGTCTATCCCGGCGAGGACCGCATCCTGGTGGATAGCCCCAAGGTGGCCACCTACGACCTGCAGCCGGAAATGTCGGCCCCCGCCGTCACCGACAAGCTGGTGGCGGCGGTACAAAGCGGCAGCTACGATCTGGTGGTGGTCAACTACGCCAACGGCGACATGGTGGGCCATACCGGCATCCTGCCCGCCGCCATCAAGGCGGCGGAAACCATCGATGCCTGCCTGGCCCGCCTCGCCGCCGCCGTGCGCGCCGCCGGCGGCAGCCTGCTCATCACCGCCGACCACGGCAATGCCGAGCTGATGCGCGATCCCGAAACCGGCGAACCCTACACCGCCCACACCATCGGCCGGGTGCCGGTGGTGCTGGTGGGCGGCCCGGCCGGAACCGCGCTGACCGACGGCCGCCTGGCCGACGTGGCCCCCACCCTGCTGGCCTTGCTGGGGATGCCGCAACCGGCCGAGATGACCGGCCATTCGCTGCTGGCCCGTGCCACGGCCTGACCTTTCTCCATCGGCGGGCCGGAGCGCCAGCGCGCCTGCGCTGGCCTTGGCCCTGCTGCTGGGCCTGGCCTGGACGACCGGAGCGGCGGCGCAAACCCCACCCCCACCCCACGCCCCCGCTCCCGGCCAGCGCCTGAAGGAACTGGAGCAGGCCCTGAAGCAGGGGCAGGCCGAGCAGGCCGAGATCCGCCGCACCGCCGCCGAGCAGGCCAAGGAGCTGGCCGGTCTCAAGGGCGATATGATCAGCGCCGCCCGCGCCGTGCAGGAACACGAGGACAGCCTCTCGGACCTGGAGCAGAAGATGGCCGACCTCGACCGCCGCGAACAGCGGGAAAGCGCGGCGCTGGATTTGAAACGCCAGCAGCTGAACGGCGTTCTGACGGCGTTGATGCGGCTGGCCTTCCATCCCACCGAGGCGCTGATCGCCCAGCCCACCTCGCCCGCCGACACCGTGCGCAGCGCCATTCTGCTGCGCGACGTCACCCCGCGCATCCAGCAGGCCACCAAGGATCTGCGCGCCGATCTCGATACCCTGACCGATCTGCGCGCCGATATTTCGCACCAGCGCCGCCGCATCAAGGCCGCCACCCAGGAACTCGACGCCCAGCATCGCAAGCTGTCCGCCCTCTATCAGCGCAAGGCCCTGTTGCAGGAGCAGACGGAAAGCCGCCAGCGCGAAAGTGAAAGCCGCCTGCAAACCCTGGCCGGAGAGGCCCAGGATCTGCGCGACCTCATGGCCCGCCTGGAACAGGAACGCATCCGCCGCGAGAAGGAGGAGGCGGCCCGCATCGCCGCCGAAAAGGTTCGGCGCGAGGCCGAACGCGCCGCCGCCGCCGCCGCCGCCGAGGCTGCAAGAAAGGCCGAGATCGCCGCCAGGAAGGCCGCCCGCGAGGCCGCCGTCGCCGCCCGGAAGGCGGAACGGGAAAAACACGCCGCCGAACGGGAGGCGGCCCGCAAGGCCCACGCCGCCGAACTGCAGGCCCAACGCGCCGCCGCCGCCGCCGAGGCGCGGGCGGCCAAGGCCCGCCGTACCGAGGTGGCCGCCGAGGCCGACAGCGCCGCGCCGGGCGGTCAGGGCGACGGCCGCTCCTTCGCCAAGGGCGAGGGCCGCATGCCCTTTCCGGCGCGCGGCGCCATCGTCCGCCACTTCGGCCAGCACGACGCTTCGGGCGCCCCGGCGCGGGGAATCACCATCGCCACCCGCCCCGACGCCCAGGTGGTGGCCCCATACGATGGACAAATCGTTTTCGCCGGACCGTTCCGCGACTATGGGCTGCTCTTGATCATCGAGCACACCGAAGGATATCATACGCTGCTCGCGGGAATGGCCCGCATCGACGGCCGCGTCGGCCAGCATCTGCTGGCGGGCGAGCCGGTGGGTGTGATGGGCCGCTCCGGCGGCAAACCGCTTCTTTACGTGGAGCTGCGCCACGACGGCCAGCCTGTAAACCCGTTGCCCTGGCTCACTGCACGCAAAACAAAGGTCTCTGGATGATTCGGAAGTTGATGTATACGGCGGGTGTCTGCGCTTGCCTGGCCCTGCTCCCCCTGTCCGCAACGGCTGATGAGTCCAAGGCTCCGCCTCAGTCCAATGCCGACACCTACCGTTTGCTGAGCCTGTTCGGCGACGTGTTCGAACAGGTCCGTTCGGACTATGTCGAGCCGGTGAGCGACCAGCAGCTGATCGAAGCCGCCCTGAACGGCATGCTTTCGTCGCTGGATCCCCATTCCAGCTACATGAGCCCCAAAACCTTCAAGGACATGGAAGTCCAGATGAAGGGCGAGTTCGGCGGGCTGGGCATCGAGGTCACCATGGACCAGGGCTTCGTCAAGGTGGTTTCGCCCATCGACGACACCCCGGCGGCCAAGGCCGGCCTGAAGCCCAACGATCTCATCACCGGCCTCAATGGCGAATCGGTGCAGGGCCTGACCCTGAACGAGGCGGTGGACCGCATGCGCGGCCCGCCCAATTCCACCATCCGCCTGACCATCCGCCGCGACGGCAAGGCGCCGTTCGACGTCACCCTGACCCGCGCCGTCATCAAGATCGAAACGGTGAAGTCGAAGCTGATCGGCAATGTGGGCTATATCCGCCTGACCCAGTTCGTGGAAACCAGCGACGACGGCCTGCGCGCCGCCATTGAAAAGCTGCAGAAGGACTCCAAGGGCAAGCTGGTGGGCTATGTGCTGGATCTGCGCAACAATCCCGGCGGCCTGTTGAACCAGGCCGTGGCCGTGGCCGGCGACTTCCTGCAAAGCGGCGACGAGGTGGTGTCCACCCGCGCCCGCCGTCCGGAAGATACCCAGCGCTTCAACGCCCATGGCGGCGACCGCATCGACAAACTGCCGCTGGTGGTGCTGATCAATGACGGTTCGGCCTCGGCCTCGGAAATCGTCGCCGGCGCCCTCAAGGACCATCACCGCGCCATCCTGGTGGGCACCCGTAGCTTCGGCAAGGGCTCGGTGCAAACGGTGATCCGTCTGCCCAACCAGGGCGGCATGCGCCTGACCACGGCCCGTTACTACACCCCCTCGGGCCGCTCCATCCAGGCCCTGGGCATCGAACCCGACGTGCGCCTGACCATCGACGGCAAGGACGCGCCGCTGCCGACCGACGAGGTGCGCAGCGAGGCCTCACTGCCCCACGCCCTGAAGAACGACACGGTGCCCGCCAAGGCCAAGGCCGTCGTCAACAAGGCCAAGCCCGGTGCCGCCCCCGACAACGGCAAGGCCGACTGCCAGGCCGAGGATGCCGCCGAGAAGGCCCGCGAGGCCATCAAGATGGGCGATCCGGCCAGCGACAAGCAATTGGATAAGGCTCTGGAAATCCTGCACAACCCGGTCGAGGCCAAGGCCTCGAAGGCGGGCTGAGCATCGTGCCCATCCACCTTTCCCCCTCCGACCGCATGGGTCCCACGGTCCGCCGCGGCGGCGGGGGAAAGGCCTTACCCTTTCTGGTCTACGGCCTGGTGGTGCCGTTCACCCTGGTGTGCGTGGCCGCCGCCGGCTTCTATATCGCCACCGGTGAAAACCCCACCGATCTGGTGGAGCTTTTGAGCAACGCCACCGCGATCAACGCCCCCATGCCGCCGCCGGTGGGGCCGGAAAAGGCCGGCGACAGCCTGTTCCATCCGCCCGGCGCCGCCTCGGCGCCGACGGCCAAGGCCCCCGCCCCCCAGCCGGCGGCGCAAGCTCCGGCACCGGCACCCGCGGCGAACGCGGCCACGGGCCCCAAGGTGGCCGCCTCCCAGGAAGCCCCCACCTTGCGCGAACCCCTGGTGCCGCCGGGCGGCGACACCCTGGCCGCGCCGGCGTTCGCCTCGCTTCCGCCCCGTCATGATCTGGCTCCGCTGCCCGCCGCGCCCGATCCCGCCCTGCTGCGCAACGGTCCGCATGGGCCGCTGCCCATCACCGCCGAGGGCAAGAGCCCCCGCGTGGTGTATGCCCGCCCCTTCACCGCCACGCCCAAGCGCGATCGCATCGCCCTGGTGATGGTGGGGCTCGGCCTGTCGCGCGAGGCCACCGAGGCGGCCATCCGCAAGTTGCCGCCCGAGGTCACCCTGTCGTTCAGCCCCTATGCCGCCTCTCTCGACGGCTGGGTGCGCCGCGCCCGCGCCGCCGGCCACGAGGTGATGCTGGACCTGCCGCTGCAGCCGCCCAACTTTCCGGCCCAGGATACCGGTCCGCTGGCCATCCTGGCCAACGCCACACCGCTGCAGATGAGCCTGCATCTGGACAGCATCCTCGGCAAGACCACCAGCTATGTCGGCCTGGCCGGCACCCTGCATTCCCCCACCGTGGGCTCGCCGGAATGGCTGCCGCTGATGCACGAGCTGCGCAATCGCGGCCTGCTCTATGTGGGCGACGGCCTCAGCGGCGCCGCCGAGACCGATGTGCCGCCCTCGGCCAGTGTGACCCTGGTGGCCGATCAGACCCCCTTCCGCGCCGATATCGACGTGCGTCTGGCCCGTCTGCTGGCGGCGGCGCACCGCGATCATTCGGCGCTTGCCTATCTCTCCCCCCGGCCTGTTACCATGGAGCGGCTTTTGGCCTGGTGCGCCACGCTGCCGCAACGTGGCGCGGAACTGGCGCCCGTCAGTGCCGTGGTGCGGCCTCCCTCCGGGGGCGCCCCCGCGCAGGCGGCGCGGTAAGCTCCAGGCCTTCCCCCCACCCCGACCCTTCAGCAGGAGCTACCCCGCATGAGTCAGCATCACCGCATCGAAGACCTGCCGTACCGCCCCGGCGTCGGGCTTCTTCTGTTCAATCAGGACGGTCTGGTCTTCGCCGCGCGTCGCATCGATACCGAACAAGAGGCCTGGCAGTTGCCGCAAGGCGGCATCGACGATGAGGAAACCCCCGTTCAGGCCGCCATGCGCGAGCTGGAAGAGGAAACCAGCGTCACCCAGGCCGAGATCGTGGCCGAAAGCGGCGAATGGCTGACCTACGACCTGCCGGCAGAGCTGGTGGGCAAGGTGTGGAAGGGCCGCTATCGCGGCCAGACGCAGAAATGGTTCGCCCTGCGCTTCACCGGCCGCGACGAGGATATCAACATCGCCACCGAACATCCGGAATTCTGCGAATGGCGCTGGATGCATCTGGCCGATCTGGCCGAGCGTATCGTGCCCTTCAAGCGCGACCTCTATCGCCGCATCGTGGCGGAGTTTGCCCATCTGGCCCGGTAATCCCGGGCGAGTGGCGGGATTTACACCCAATCCCGTTGATCGGACCCGATCAACGGAGCCCCTCGAGCGGCGGGCGGGGTCTTCCAGACCCCTTGCCTAACGCGGCATCAGCCGCGCATCGCCTTGCTCCTCACCGGCGTCGCGATGAGCCCTGCTCACCGCGACTTGGTCTTATACCGCCGCCGACCGGGCCTGCAGCTTGCTCCAGGCCCAACGCGCCGTCAGACGGCTCAACCAGCCGCGACTGTTCAAGCCCGAGGCCTTGAAGATCATCCCCACCACCTTCTCAGTATGATGGCGCCGGTACAGGCTGTAGGCGGCCCGGGCATAGGCCCGGTTGCTGCGGGCGTGATCGTACACCTGGGCGCGGCTGTTGCCGCAATGGAAGGCGAAGGCCAACTCGTCGTCGTCGGTTTCCTTGACGCGACCGATAGTCACTTTGAGGCGCGACCACAGCGGCACCCGCTCCATCTCCTGGTATTGGCGGGCGCCATCCAGGAACATGCGGTAATGGCGGAACTCATCCCCGGCGATACGGCGGCATAGGGCGCGCAGCACCGGTTCTTCGGTGGCCTCGGCCATGGCGGTGTAAAAGCTGCTGGTGCCGGTTTCCACGATGCAGCGCGCCTGCAATTCCCCCACCCGCGAGCCGCGCACCGAGCTCTCCACGTCGACGGGAATGACGTAGCCGTCCTTGAAGGCCTGAAAGGCCTCGGCATAGTTGAAGGCGGGATCGGCCAGTTCGGCATAACGCCCCAACATGCGACCGTGCTGCTGTTCCTCCAGCTGCCACTCGCCCAGCAAACCGGTGAGCTGTGGGTCGCCCTTGAAGACATTGCGCAGGTAAACGGTGTAATGGGCGGCGTTGCTTTCCGTGAGAGACGCCGCTTTGACCAGGGCCAAATGGTCGGGGTGCAGTTTACGGGCGTCGAACTGATCCCAGGGAATATGGTCAGCGGACCAACGCGGCATGGCCTATCCTCGTCGTTGGGAAACCTGTTCAGAACTATATGTGTCTGAAAAGGCAAAAAGAAAGGGCCGGGATCGCCTCCCGGCCCTGATCTTTTCTCAAAAAACGCATGCCTTGCGTCAGTGCACCGTGGCTCCCAGGGCGGCCTGCATGGCGCGGGCCACCACCAAGGCGCGCTGCGCCTGAACGCGGGTCACGTCGGTGTCGGCTTCCTCGAGGGCTTCCTCGGCCAGACGCAGACGCGTGGCCACACCTTCGTGGTTGAGATCCGACACCTTGACGGCTTCCTCGGCCAGCACGGTCACGCGGGCCTCGGTCACTTCGGCAAAGCCGCCGGCGACGAAAATCCGTTCGCTGACGTCGCCGTCCTCATAGATGGCGATGACGCCCGGGCGAACCGAGGTGATCATCGGGGCGTGCCGGGGCAGCGCGCCGAAATCGCCTTCCGATCCCGGGACCACGACCATGTCGACGGCCTGGGAGATCAGCAGACGTTCGGGCGAGACCAGCTCGAATTCGACCTTCTCACTCATGGTTCACCTATCTCAGGCGGCCTCGGCCGCCATCTTCTTAGCCTTTTCGATGGCTTCCTCGATACCGCCCACCATGTAGAAGGCGGCTTCCGGCAGGTGGTCGTAGTCACCGGCCACGATGCCCTTGAAGCCCTTCACGGTGTCGTCCAGGGCCACCAGCTTGCCGGGGCTGCCGGTGAACACTTCGGCCACGTGGAAAGGCTGCGACAGGAAGCGCTGGATCTTACGGGCGCGGGCCACCACCAGCTTGTCTTCTTCCGACAGTTCGTCCATGCCCAGGATGGCGATGATGTCCTGCAGCGACTTGTAGGTCTGCAGGATGCGTTGCACGTCGCGGGCCACCTTGTAGTGTTCGTCGCCGACCACCTTGGGATCCAGCACGCGCGAGGTGGAGTCCAGCGGATCCACGGCCGGGTAGATGCCCAGCTCGGCGATGGCGCGGTTCAGCACGGTGGTGGCGTCGAGGTGGGCGAACGAGGTGGCCGGCGCCGGGTCGGTCAAGTCGTCGGCCGGCACGTAAATGGCCTGCACCGAAGTGATCGAGCCCTTCTTGGTGGAGGTGATGCGCTCCTGCATGGCGCCCATTTCCGTGGCCAGGGTGGGCTGATAGCCCACGGCCGAGGGAATACGGCCCAGCAGCGCCGACACTTCCGAACCGGCCTGGGTGAAGCGGAAGATGTTGTCCACGAAGAACAGCACGTCCTGGCCTTCCTCGTCGCGGAAATATTCGGCCAGGGTCAGACCCGACAGGGCGACGCGGGCGCGGGCGCCCGGGGGCTCGTTCATCTGACCGTAGACCAGCGCCACCTTGGAGCCGGCGCCGTCCAGCTTGATAACGCCGGATTCGATCATTTCGTGGTACAGGTCGTTGCCTTCGCGGGTGCGTTCGCCCACGCCGGCGAACACCGAGTAACCGCCGTGCGCCTTGGCGATGTTGTTGATCAGTTCCATGATCAGCACGGTCTTACCCACGCCGGCGCCGCCAAAGAGGCCGATCTTGCCGCCCTTGGCGTAGGGCGCCAGGAGGTCGATCACCTTGATGCCGGTGACGAGAATTTCGGTTTCGGTGGACTGTTCCACGAACTGCGGCGCGGAGCGGTGGATCGGCAGGGTTTTGCTGTTGCCGATGGGGCCGCGTTCGTCGATGGCGTCACCGATCACGTTGATGATGCGGCCCAGGGTTTCCGGGCCCACCGGCACCGAGATGGGAGCGCCGGTATCGGACACTTCCTGGCCGCGGGTCAGGCCATCGGTGGAGTCCATGGCGATGGTGCGCACGACGTTCTCGCCGAGATGCTGCGCCACTTCCAGCACCAGGACCTTGCCCTGGTTCTCGGTGTGCAGCGCCGAAAGGATCGCGGGAAGTTCGGCGTCGAAGCGCACGTCCACGACAGCGCCCAGAACCTGGGTGGTGGTGCCGACATTCTTCTTCGTCATAAGAGCGTGCTCCTGATTGACCGTCACAGCGCTTCGGCGCCGGAAATGATTTCGATGAGTTCCTTGGTGATCTGGGCCTGGCGGCTCCGGTTGTAGCGGATCGTCAGACTGTTGATCATGTCGCCGGCGTTGCGCGTGGCGTTGTCCATCGCCGTCATGCGCGCGCCCTGCTCCGAGGCATTGCTTTCGAGCAGCGAGCGGAAGATCTGCACCGCCAGATTACGCGGCAGCAGATCGGCCAGGATCGCCTCCTCGGTGGGTTCGTATTCGTAGAGGGCCTTGACCTCGCCGCTATCGTCCGCCTGGGTCTCGGGAACCGCCAGCGGCACCAGCTGCTGCAGGGTCACCACCTGCGAGATGGCCGACTGGAAGCGGTTGTAGACCACGGTGCAGACGTCGAACTCGCCGGCGTCGAACATCGTCGTCACCTTGTCGGCGATGTTGTTGGCCTCGGCGAAGGCGATGCCCTTGCGGCCGATGCCCTCGTAGGTCTCGACATAGAGCGAGCCGAATTCGCGGCGCAGCTGGTCGCGGCCCTTGCGGCCGATGGTGATGATCTTCACCGTCTTGCCGTCGGCCTGCAGGCCGGTCACATGGGCGCGGGTGGCGCGCACGATGGAGCCGTTGAAGCCGCCGCACAGGCCGCGGTCCGAGGTGACGACGACGATCAGATGAACGTCGTCCTTCCCCGTTCCGGTCAGCAGCCGGGGCGCGCCCGACTGTCCGGCAAGGCTGGAGGCCAGGGCGCCCAGCATCCGTTCCATGCGTTCGGCGTAGGGACGCGCCGCTTCCGCCGAAGACTGGGCGCGGCGCAGTTTCGACGCCGCGACCATCTTCATGGCCGACGTGATCTTGCGCGTCGATTTGACGCTCACGATCCGTAGCCGTAGGTCCTTTAAGCTGGGCATTTGCCTGGCGTCCCGTGACTTAAGCGAAGGTCTTGGCGAAAGCGTCCAGGAAAGCCTTCAGCTTTTCCTCGGTCGCCGGGCTGATGGCCTTCTCGGTCTGAATGGCCTGCAGGATCTCCGGCGCCTTGGCGCGGATTTCCGACAGGAGCGAGGCTTCGAAGCGACCGACGTCGTTCACGTTCAGCTTGTCCAGGTAGCCCTTCACGCCGGAATAGATGGAGATCACCTCTTCCTCGGTGGAGAGCGGCGAGAACTGCGGCTGCTTCAGGAGCTCGGTCAGACGGGCGCCGCGGTTCAGCAGCTTCTGCGTGGCCGGGTCGAGGTCCGAGGCGAACTGGGCGAAGGCGGCCATTTCGCGGTACTGCGCCAGTTCCAGCTTGATGGAGCCGGCCACCTGCTTCATGGCCTTGACCTGGGCGGCCGAACCGACGCGCGACACCGACAGACCGACGTTCACGGCGGGGCGGATGCCCTTATAGAACAGTTCGGTTTCCAGGAAGATCTGGCCGTCGGTGATGGAAATCACGTTGGTGGGAATGAAGGCCGACACGTCGTTGCCCTGGGTTTCGATCACCGGCAGAGCGGTCAGCGACCCGGCGCCGTGGGCATCGCCCAGCTTGGCGGCGCGTTCCAGCAGACGGGAGTGCAGGTAGAACACGTCGCCCGGATAGGCTTCGCGTCCCGGCGGGCGGCGCAGCAGCAGCGACATCTGGCGGTAGGCCACGGCCTGCTTGGAAAGATCGTCATAAACGATCAGGCCGTGCATGCCGTTGTCGCGGAAATATTCGCCCATGGCGCAGCCGGCGTAGGGGGCCAGGAACTGCAGCGGCGCCGGCTCGGAGGCGGTGGCGGCCACGACGATGGAGTATTCCATGGCGCCGTTGTCGGTCAGGGTCTTGACCAGCTGGGCGACGGTGGAGCGCTTCTGACCTACGGCGACGTAGATGCAGTAGAGCTTCTTCGACTCGTCGGTGCCTTGGTTGATCTGCTTCTGGTTGATGATGGTGTCGATCAGAATGGCGGTCTTGCCGGTCTGACGGTCACCGATCACCAGCTCGCGCTGGCCGCGGCCGATGGGGATCAGGGCGTCGATGGCCTTGATGCCGGTGGACATCGGCTCGTGCACCGACTTACGCGGAATGATGCCGGGGGCCTTGACGTCCACCAGGGCGCGGTGATCGGCGACGATCGGGCCCTTGCCGTCGATGGGGTTGCCCAGAGCGTCGACCACGCGGCCCAGCAGGCCCTTGCCGACGGGCACGTCGACGATGGCGCCGGTACGCTTGACGGTGTCGCCTTCCTTGATGGTGCGATCGTCACCGAAAATCACGACACCCACGTTGTCGGATTCGAGGTTGAGGGCCATGCCCTTGATGCCACCGGGGAACTCCACCAGTTCACCGGCCTGGACCTTGTCCAGACCATAGACACGGGCGATACCGTCACCGACGGAGAGAACCTGACCGACCTCGGCGACTTCCGCCTCGGTACCGAAATTGGCGATCTGTTCCTTGAGGATAGCGGAGATTTCCGCGGCGCGGATTTCCATCACCCGACCCCTTTCATAGCGAGCTGAAGATGTTGCAGCTTGGTCTTGAGCGAGCCATCCACCATGCGGGAGCCGACCTTGACGACCAGACCACCGAGGAGGGCCGGATCAACAGTGACGTCGAGGGTGATATTGCTGCCAACGACCTTTTTCAGGGCGGCGCTGATGGCGCCGACCTGCGATTCGGTGAGCGCCACGGCGGAGGCCACTTCCGCCGTCACTTCGCCGCGCTTGGCGGCCAGACGGTTCAGGAAGGCCTCGATCACGCCGCTGAGCGCGAAGAGCCGGCGGTTTTTCGCCACCAGCCCCAGAAATTTCAGGGTAAGACCGTTGAAGCCGGCACGCTGCGCGAGCGAACCCACCGCCTTCTGCATGTCGGCGCGGGTGATCACCGGGCTGCGCAACAGACGGCGCAGATCGGCGCTTTCCGCGATCAGGGTCTTCAGGGTTTTCAGGTCCGCGGCGACAACGTCCAGAGCGGACTGCTGTTCAGCAAGCTCGAAGAGAGCGGCGGAGTAACGGTCGGCGATCGCGCCAGTGGCTTCCGATGACACTTGGACAGTCCCTATTAGATTGCCGAAACGAACGCGGGCTAAACCCGAATGTATTGGAATTACTCATGTTTTTGGCGCGTGCAGCCAAAACCCGTCCGCAGCGCGTGGGTTAGTTAGCATATCAGGCCCCGGCATGCAAGCCGCCCTGGGCAAAAAACCTTATATCCCCTGCATTTTCCTGGCGGTTCAGGCGAAGGAATAGGGATCGACGTCGATCTGTACCCTGACCCCCCGGGGCAGGGCCAGCGGCGCCAGCCACGCCTTAAGCAGCGGTTGAACGGCCAGCGGCCTCGGCGCGCGCAGGAGCAGACGGCGGCGGTGGCGGCCGCGCAGCAGGGCCAGCGGCGCCGGCGCCGGTCCCAGCACCTCGACGCCGTCCCGGCGCGGGGCGCTGCGGGCCAGCAGCGCCGCCGCCTGGTCCACCGCCGCCGCCTCGGGTCCGGAGACGATCAGCGCCACCAGTTTGCCGTAGGGCGGCATGCCCAGTTCGCGCCGCGCCCGCGCCTCCTCGGCGTAGAACCGGGCGGCCTCGCCCGACAGCAGCGCCTGCATCACCGGATGCTCGGGCTGATAGGTTTGCAGCAGCACCCGGCCGGGATGGGCGGCGCGCCCGGCGCGGCCCGCCACCTGACTGAGCAGCTGAAAGGTGCGCTCGGCGGCGCGAAGATCGCCGCCGGCCAGACCGAGATCGGCATCCACCACCCCCACCAGGGTGAGCAGCGGAAAATGATGACCCTTGGCGACGATCTGGGTGCCGATCAGGAGATCGATCTCGCGCCGGGCCATGCGCGTCACCATCTCGGCGGCGGCGCGCGGACCGTTCAGGGTGTCGGAGGCCATCACCGCCAGCCGGGCCTGGGGGAATTTCTCCGCCGCCTCCTCGGCCAGGCGCTCGACGCCGGGGCCGCAGGCGCGGAAGCTGTCCTCGGCGCCGCAGGCCGGACAGGCCGGGGGCAGCGACGACAGATAGCCGCAGTGATGGCATTGCAGCCGCCCGGCGGCGCGGTGCTCCACCAGCCAGGCGGTGCAGTGCGGGCATTGCAGGCGGTGGCCGCAGGCATTGCACAGCGTGAGCGGCGCATAGCCCCGGCGGTTGAGGAACAACAGCACCTGCTCGCCCGCCGCCAGGGTTTCCTCCACCGCCCGCACCAGCGGCGGCGCCAGCCAGGAGCGGCGCGGCGGCGGCGTGCGCCGCAGATCGATCAGCCCCAGTTCGGGCAGATCGGCGCCGCCATGGCGGTTGGGCAGCTGCAGTTTGGCGTAGCGCCCGGCCTGCACGTTGGCCTGGCTTTCCAGCGACGGCGTGGCCGAGGCCAGGATGATGGGAATATCCCCGGCCCGCGCCCGCACCACCGCCATATCGCGGGCATGGTACATCACCCCCTCCTCCTGCTTGAACGAGGCGTCGTGCTCCTCGTCCACCACGATGAGGCCGAGATCGGGATAAGGCAGGAACAGGGCCGAGCGCGCCCCCACCACCACGCGGGCCCGGCCCTCGGCCACCGCCGTCCAGGTTTCGCGGCGGTGGGCGTCGCCCAGCTCGGAATGCCATTCCAGCGGCTGGGTGCCGAAACGGCGGGCGAAGCGTTCCAGCCATTGCGCCGTCAGGGCGATTTCCGGCAGCAGCACCAGCACCTGCAGCCCCTGGGCCAGACAGGCGGCCACCGCCTCGAAATAAACCTCGGTCTTGCCCGAGCCCGTCACCCCCTCCAGGAGATGCACGCCGAAGCCCCGCGCCGCCCGCAAGGCCGCCGCCACCGCCGCCTGTTCCGCCGACAGCGCCGGGCCGGGCCGGGCCCAATCGGGATCGGCGGGCAGGGGAAAGCGCGGCAGCGGCACCGGCAACAGCGCCCCGGCCCGGGCCAAACCCTTGACCACCCCCG
>JAJXUO010000036.1 GCA_021782815.1 Pseudomonadota bacterium | reverse complement strand
GCCGGTTAGGAGCAAGGCGACGCGCGGCTGATGCCGCGTTAGGCAAGGGGTCTGGAAGACCCCGCCCGCCGCTTGAGGGGCTCCGTTGATCGGGTCCGATCAACGGGATTGGATAAGGCTACTCGGCGGCTTTGCGGATGCCGAGATTGGCCCAGATATCCACCAGGGCCTCCACCAGGCGGTCCATCATGGCGTCGTCGTGCAGCGGGCTCGGGGTGATGCGCAAGCGCTCGGCGCCCTTGGGCACGGTGGGGTAGTTGATGGGCTGCACATAGATGTTGTGGCGGCGCAGCAGATCGTCGGAGGCCTGTTTGCACAAGGTGGCGTCGCCCACCATCACCGGCACGATATGGCTGACCGAGGGCAGCACCGGAATGCCCTTGGCGGTCAGCCGGGCCTTCAGGGTGGCGGCGCGTTCCTGGTGGCGCAGGCGCAGTTCGTTGTGCCGGCGCAGGAAGCGGATGCTGGTCAGGGCGCCGGCGGCGATGGCCGGGGGCAGGGCCGAGGAGAAGATGAAGCCGGGGCCGAAGCTGCGCACGTAATCGCACAAGGCGTGCGAGGCGGCGATATAGCCGCCCACCACGCCCACGGCCTTGGCCAGGGTGCCCTGCACGATGGTCACGCGCTCCAGCACGCCGTCGCGCTCGCACACGCCCGAGCCTTCCTGACCGTACATGCCCACGGCATGCACTTCATCGCAGTAGGTCATGGCGCCGTACTTTTCCGCCACGTCGCAGATGGCGGCCAGGGGGGCGATGTCGCCATCCATGGAATAGACCGATTCGAAGGCCACCAGCTTGGGCGCCGCCGGGTCGGCCGCCTCCAGCAGCCGTTCCAGGTCGGCCACGTCGTTGTGCTTCCAGATATGGCGGTGCGCCTTGCCGTGGCGGATGCCCTCGATCATGGAATTATGGTTGAGGGCGTCGGAGAAGATCTGCAGGCCGGGGATGGTGTTGCCCAGGGTGGACAAGGTGGTGTGGTTGGCCACATAGCCGGAATTGAACAGGAGGGCGGCTTCCTTGCGGTTCCAGCCGGCCAGTTCCTCTTCCAGCAGCACGTGATAGTGATTGGTGCCCGAAATGTTGCGGGTACCGCCGGCGCCGGCGCCGCAGGTGCGCACCGCCTCGGTCATGGCCTGGATCACCTCGGGATGCTGGCCCATGCACAGGTAATCGTTGCTGCACCACACGGTCACGTCATGCACCTGGCCGTCGCGGTAGTTCTTGGCCATGGGGAAGGCCCCCGCCTGCCGCTCCAGATCGGCGAAAATGCGGTAGCGGCCTTCCCGTCGCAGATCGGCGATGCGGTCGGCGAAGAACTGTTCGAAATTCATTGGCATCCTCACTTTCGCGCCCCGGACGGCGGCGGCCTGCGCGAAGGGCAGGCGCCAAGGGGGCGCTCCAACGGCCAAGATCGTACTCATCCGGGCCTTCGGGCGCAACCGTCACAGCCCGAACGACGCCAGGGATATTACGTTTCCGCGCCGAAGAGGGACTTCACCTTGGTCAAGCCGTCGTCAGGGACGGGTATGCGCCTTCAGGCGATAGGCATAGACGAAGACGTGATCAAGGGTTTCGGCGCGGGTGCCGCCCTTGGTGCGGCGCACGGTGCGGAAAAACTCCGCCACCTCTCCGGCCTGCAGATCGTCCACGGCCTTGCGGGAAATCCAGGCGTCGCCGGACGATTGCAGGCGGTGCACGGTGAACAGCTGATGCTTGGGGCGATCCGTGACCCCCACATACCACTCGGTGAAGACGCCGCCATTGGCGGCCATATGATTTTCCAGATCGGCGATGATGGTGCTGCGGCTTTTGGCGGCCATGGTTTTGATCCCTCCCTTTGTCCGGCGTGGCGGACCCCAAACCAGAATGGGACGTTATGCCTTTATAAAGTCTTACAGGGCGTTATGATGGACGAAAGTCATTCCAGGCGGAGAATCGCGATGTCTTTCAAGGATGTGCTGGTGTGTGTCGAGGATCTGCCCAGCGACGAGGCCACCCTGGAGGTGGCGGTGGGGCTGGCCCGGAGCTTCGGCGCCCATCTGGTGGGGCTGCATGTGCGGCTTCTGGCGGAACTGCCGCCCTTCATCATGGCGGAATATGGCGGGCAGATCACCCTGCTGCAGGATCGTCTGGCGGTGGAAGCCTCGGACCGCGCCAAGGCCCGCTTCGACGCCGCCCTGGCGGCGGGCGGCATCAGCGGGGAATGGCGCGACGTGACCGGCAATCCCTTGCGCGAGGTGCCGCTGCATGCCCGCCACGCCGATCTTACGGTGATCGCCCAGCGCAATCCCGAGGAATGGAGCGAGGACGGCCTGGTGGATCAGCTGCTGCTGGATGCCGGGCGGCCGGTGCTGGTGGTGCCCTATGTGGGCCGCTATCCCTCGGTGGGGCGGCGGGCCCTGGTGGCCTGGAACGCCGGGCGCGAGGCGGCCCGCGCCGTGGCCGACGCCCTGCCGCTGCTGCAACGGGCCGATCATACCCTGGTGGTGGCGCTCAATCCGCGCGCCGTTTCCGGTAGCCACGGCGACGTGCCGGGCGCCGATATCGCCGCCCATCTCGCCCGTCACGGCGTGGTGGCGCGGGCGGAAAGCCTGCAGGCCGAGGATGTGCCGCCCGGCGACATGCTGCTGTCGCGCGCCGCCGACGAGGATGCCGATCTGCTGGTGATGGGAGCCTACGGCCATTCCCGCATGCGCGAGCTGGTGCTGGGCGGCGTGACCCGCCATGTGCTGGATCATATGACGCTGCCGGTGCTGCTGTCGCATTAGCAGGCTGCGGAAAACCGCGTTGCGTGGCGTTTTTTTACCCTATGTCGTCGTGGCCGTGCTTGACACGGCCATCCACGCGCCACGGCAAAATTGTTATTGGAAACAATGATTTATGCTGATACGCAGGGGTGCCCGGATCAAGTCCGGGCAGGACGAAAAAGGTTTAATACCAAGTCGCGATGAGTTTGACTCATCGCGACGCCGGTTAGGAGCAAGGCGACGCACGCCTGATGGCGCGGTGAGGCAAAGCGCGCCATCAGGCACGACGCCAAGGGTTTCGGAGAAACCCGCCCGGCGCATGAGGGTGCGGTGATCGGGTCCGATCACCGCAATTTGATATAAGATAGATCGAAGCGGAGTTTTCCCGCCGCCTTTACCGTTGGCGGGGGTCGAGGCGTTGCTGCAGGCCGTCGCCCAGCAGGTTGAAGGCCATCACCGCCAGAAAGATCATCGCCCCCGGCCACACCGCCAGGACGGGGGCGGTGAACAGTTGCTGCAGGGCGCCGTTCAGCATGGTGCCCCAGCTGGCCAGCGGCGGCTGGATGCCGAGGCCGAGGAACGACAGGGCGCTTTCCAGCAGCATGATATTGCCCACCGACAGGGTGGCGGCCACCACCAGGGTGGGCAGGGTGTTGGGCAGGATGTGGCGCAGCATGATGCGGCCGGGCCCCAGGCCCAGGGCCTGGGCCGAGCGGATGAAATCCTGCTGCTTCAGCGACAGGGCGGCGGCGCGCACCAGCCGGGCCACCGTGGTCCAGCCCACCAGGGCGATGATGATGACGATGCGGCCCGCCGCCGCGCCCGCGCCGGTCAGCCAGGCCGGCGGCAGGCCCAGCTTGGCGGGATCGAGGGCGCCCAGCACGATCAACAACGGCAGCAACGGCAGGGCGATGACGCCGTCGGTCAGGCGCATCAGCAGGGCATCGGCCCAGCCGCCGCGGGTGCCGGCCACCAGGCCGATCGCGGTGCCCAGCAGGGCGGCGAGGCTGGCCGCCGAAAGGGCCACCAGCAGCGAGACGCGGCCGCCCCGCAGCAGCCGGGCCAGAAGATCGCGGCCCAGATCGTCGGTGCCCAGCGGATGGGCGGCCGAGGGCGGCTGCAGCATGGCGGCAAGATCGATCTGCTCGGCGCTGACCCGCAAGGCCGCTTCCAGCCAGGGCGCGGCGGCGGCGGCCAGCAAGAGGGCCAGCAAGAGGCCCAGGCCCAGGCGGGCGGCGGGGGGCAGCGCGCGCCTCATGCCGGGCGCACCCGTTTGTCCAGAAGGCCGTGCGCCAGGTCGGCGGCCAGATTGCCCAGCAGGGTGGTGAGGGTGGCCAGCAGCAGCGCGGCCAGGGCCAGGTTGTAGTCGCTGCCCAGCACGGCGTCGTAGATCAGCTTGCCCATGCCGGGATAGGCGAACACCGATTCCGTCACCAGAACCCCGGAAAACAGCCCGCCGAAATCCAGGGCCAGCACGGTGAACAGCGGGATCAGGGCGTGGCGCAGGCAGTGGCGCAGCAACACCTGCCGCCACGACAGCCCCTTGGCCCGGGCCGTGCGCACCCAGGGCTCGCGCAAGGCGGCGGCCAGCACCGAGCGGCTGTAGCGCAGATAGGGGCCGAAACAGCCCAGGGCCACCGTCAGGGTGGGCAGCAGCAGATGGCGCAGGCGGTCGGCCAGATCGCCGTTGCCGACGGTTTCCACGCCCGAGGCCGGCAGCCAGGCCAGATCGACGGCGAACAGCATGATCAACAGCAGTCCCAGCCAGAACATGGGCAGGGAAATGGTGGCGAAGGCCAGGAGATTGAGGAGGCGGTCGCTCCAGCCGCCCTGGCGCAGGGCGGCCACGGCGCCGCAGGGCAGGGCCAGCAGCAGCCCCAGCGACAGGCCGCCGCCCATCAGGGCGAGGCTGTTGCGCAAGGCCGGGCCCAGAGTGGCGGCCACCGGCAGGGCGGTCAGGCGGGAATAGCCGAAATCGCCGGAAAGGGCCCGGCCCAGCCAGACGAGGTAGCGGTGCAGCAGCGGCTGGTCGACGCCGTACAGCGCCTTCAGGCGGGCCACGTCCTCCGGGGTCATGCTGGGCGAGGCGGCGGCCATCATCTCCACCGGATCGCCCGGCATCAGCCCCATCAGGGCATAGACCAGGAACGACATGACCAGCAGGACCAGGGCGCCCTGGACCAGCCGCAGCAGCAAATGGCGCGTCATCAGGCCGGCAGCAGCCCTTCGGCCTGCAGGGCGGCCTGCACGCAAGGCCGTTTGCCCACCCGGGCCAGATAGCCTTCCAAAGCCGGCCATTGGCCGTAATCGAAGCCCAGGCGCGGCAGCCAGGACAGCACGGTGAACAGATAGGCGTCGGCCACGGTGAACTGGGCGCCGACGATGAAGGGGTTGGTGCCCAGGCAGTCGTTCAGCCAGGAGACCCGCAGCATCAGGGTATCGTGCGCCGCCTTGCGCACCGATTCGGGGGTATGCGGGTTGAACAACGGGCCGCAGCCCTTGTGCAGCTCGGTGGCGATGAAGAACAGATATTCCACCACGGCGAAATAGGCGTCGCTGCCGGCCTCGGGCAGCAGGGCGGCGGTTTTGGCGTGCGTGCCGACCCACAGCAGGATATGGCCCACTTCCGTCAGCACGCGGTCGTTGTCGAGGCGCAAGGCCGGCACATAGCCGCGCGCATTGACGCGGCGGTAGTCGACGCCTTTTTCGGTAACCTTGCTCTTCAGATCGACCTTTTCCATTTCGAAGGCGTGCCCGGCTTCACGCAGAGCGATATCCACCGCCAGCGAACAGGCCCCCGGATAATAGTAAAGCTTCATGCCAAGCCTCCTTAAAGTTTCCCGGGACGCGTCGTCCATAAGCCCGCGCGAAAGCGGTGCGGGGGCGCCGGGAACACATCAAGAATAAAACATCATTTTACTTGTTTAACAAACCAGTTTTCCACCCAGAGGGTGGTCGGATATTGATCGCCGGTGGGCTCCACCCCTTGCAGCCAAACCGGCAGCACGAAGGGATCGGAGCGGAAGGTCAGGGGCAGGGCGGGCAAATCCTCGGCATAGAGGGCCTGCAATTGTTTCCACAGAATGCCGCGCTTGTTTTTGTCCAGCTCGGTCTCGATGGCGCTCAGCAGCGCGTCCATGCGGGGATTGCGGTATCCGGTGACGTTCTCACCGGCGAAATTGTTATCGGGGCCGGGCACCATGTCGGAGGCCAGCATGGCGCGCGGCACGCTTTCCGGCGCCGAGATCCAGGCGAACATGGCGGCGCCGGGAAAGGCGTGGCGCAGCACCGACTGGCTGAAAAAGACGCGGGCCGGCTGATTGCGGATGGAGACGGCGATGCCCAGGCGCCGCCATTCCTGACGCACCACCATTTCCATGACCTCGCGGTTGCGCAGGCCGGCGGTGGTCATGATCTCGAAGGCCAGGGGCTGGCCCCAGGCGTTGCGGCGCAGGCCGTCCGGGCCGGTTTTCCAGCCGGCGGCGTCGAGCAGGCGGGCGGCGGCGGCGGGATCGTAGGCATAGTGCTTCACATGGGGGTCGTAGCACCAGTCCAGCGGGTTGACCGGGCCGTCGGCCACCCGCTGCCGGTCCTGGAAGATCTGGTGCATCATGGTCTGGCGATCCAGGGCCAGCAGCAGGGCCTGGCGCACCCGGCGGTCGGCCAGGATGGGATTGTCGAGATTGAGGGAGATATGCTCGTAGGAGAGGCCGGGCTTGTAGATCACCCGCCATTCCGGGCGGTGGCGGGTCTGGAAGGCCAGGGCGGCGTCCAGGGTGAAGCCCACCTCGCCGGCGATCATGTCCACACCGCCCGAGATCAGGGCCGCCTCCAGGGCCGGTGTGCTGTCGATGGCCCGCACCACGATGCGCTTGAAGGCGGGTTTCCGGCCCCACCAGGTGGGGTTGGGCTCCAGCACCACATATTGACCGCGCACCACCTGGGTGATGCGGTAGGGGCCGAAATAAAGGCCGGGATTGGTGGTGTCGGTATCATAAAGGGTGCGGGTGCGGTACTGGGCCGGATCGGCGAAGGCGCGGGTTTCCAGATGGGCGGGCAGCAGCTGGAAATCGTTGATGGCGTTGTAGTCGAAGGTCAGCTTGTCGACATGCAGGGTGAAGGTTTTGTTGTCCTTGATGTCGATGGCGCGGATGCGGCGGAACATCTCGGCGTCGGAAATGCCCGAGCGCGGGTCGCGGCCCACCTCCCAGGTGAACTTGACGTCGGCGGTGGTCACCGGCACGCCGTCGCCCCAGGTGGCCTTGGGCTGGATGGTGTAGGTGATGGCCACTCCGGCCTGGCCGTCGGGTTCGGTTTCCTTCACCGCCAATCCGTTTTCCAGGGTGGGCAGGCGGGTGCACAGCATGCAGGTCAGATGCCAGTGGTCGTCGTAAACGGTGAAAGGCCGCAGGGCCATGCCCAGCACGTAGCTTTTGGCCACCATGCTTTCGATCAGCGGATTGAAGTTGGAGGGGAACTGGCTGAGGCCGATGGTCAGGGTTTCGTGCGGCGCCTCGGCGCGCGCCGCGGGCGCCAACAGGGCGGCGGCCAGGGCCAGGGCCAGCGATAAGCGGCGGAACGGTCGGACCATGGGGGGCTCCTGTCGGTAAGGGGGCGGGGATCAGGTATAGCCGATGCGGCGTCCTCCGCCAGCAGGAATGCGTAAAACAGGCGGGAACACCACTGCGCCTGAGTGGACAGATGAAAACCCCAAACCGCCACCTGAGGGACATCTCATCAAAAGCCAATCCGCTTGTGTTGGAGGCGGGCTGGCCCTATAAAGAACAATGTTTTAGCGGTGCTCTGGTCCCAATGATTGTCACCTGCCCAAGCTGCGCGACGCATTTTTCGGTTCCCGAAGAGGCCCTGGGCCCGCGGGGGCGAACGCTTCGCTGCGCCCGTTGTGGCCATAAGTGGCATCAGGTCCCGCCCTTGATGGCCGACGAGGTGCCGTTGGAAATGGCGCCGGCCCCGGCGGCGGCCCGTCCGGCGGCGCCGCAGCCGGCCGTCGCCGCCGATCCCTTCGCCTTTTCCGGCCTGCCCGCCGAGGAAACGCCCGCCGCCGCTCCTGGCGAGGACGACGGTCTGCCCGGCTTCAAGCTGGATCTGGGCGGCGAGGGCGCCAGTTTCAATTTCTCCTCCGACGGGTTCCTCGACGAGGACGAGCATTCGCTGGAAGAGCCGCCCAATGCCGGGGTGGACGATCCTTTCGCCCATATCGCCGAGCTGATGTCGGCCAATGCCGGCGATCCCCTGCCCGATATGTTCGCCGCGCCGCCGCCCAAGCCGCGCCGCCGCAAGGGGGCGGTGGGATTGTGGCTGCTGGTGCTGGTGATTTTGCTGGGGGGCGGCGGCTTCGGCCTTTACGGCCTGCAGGACAAGGTGGTGGACATGATCCCCGCCGCCGGGCCGCTCTACGAGCAGCTGGGCCTGCGCAACGCCGTGGTGGGGGCGGGGCTGATCTTCCGCAACTACAGCTCGGAACGCACGGTTCAGAACAATATCGAGGTGCTGATCGTGCGCGGCGTCATCGCCAACACCACCGGGCAAACGCGGGAGGTGCCGCTGCTGCGTCTGGCGCTCTACAACGATAAGACCCTGCTGCAGAAAAAGATCATCAGCCCGCCGCAATCCTCGCTGGGGCCCAAGGCCACGGTGGGTTTCCGCATCACCCTGGAGCAGCCCGACGCCGCCGCCAGCCGGTTCGAGGTGACCTTCACCAACGCCAAGGAGCCGCCGCAGGCTCCGGCCGCGGCGGACCCCGGCAAAACGCCGTAAAGCGGAATCGGCTTAGGCGGCCCGCCAGCGCCCGGCGCCTGAGCGGACATGTGAAAACAAGGGCAATCGGATTCCCCCGATTGCCAGGGTGATCGCATATGGAAGCCGCTATCAGCGGCTGACTAGCGCTTTCTAGCGCGCCGGAGCGTTGCCGGGAGCGCTTGCGCGGAGGCAAAAGTGAGGACAAGCCAAGCTGGCGGCACGCCAGCGCCCGGCGCCTGAGCGGACATGTGAAAACAAGGGCAATCGGGTTCGCCCGATTGCCCTGGATTTGGTCTTAGTTGACCTTGCGCACGTAGTCGGCCACGCGCTGGTTCAACGCCTCCACCACATTGCCCAGGGATTTGGCGCTCCACAGCACGCGCACGGTGCCGCCGCAGGCCTGGGCCGAGGCCTGGGCCACGTTGGACACGCTCAGCGACACGTCCTTCGACTGCGAGGCCACCTGATCGATATGGCTGGAGATTTCGCGGGTGGAGGCTTCCTGCTCCTGCACGGCGCTGGCGATGGTGGCGGCGATCTCGTCCATGCGGCGGATGGTGTCCACCACGCCGTTGATGCCGGTCACCGCCTCGGTGGCGGCATCGCGCACGGCGCTGACCTGGCGGGAAATATCCTCGGTGGCCCGCGCCGTCTGATTGGCCAGATTTTTCACCTCGCCGGCCACCACGGCGAAGCCCTTGCCGGCCTCGCCGGCCCGGGCCGCCTCGATGGTGGCGTTGAGGGCCAGAAGATTGGTCTGCCCGGCGATGGCGGTGATCATCTCCACCACGGTGCCGATTTCCTGCACGGCGTCGGTCAGGCCGGAAATGCGCTGCGAGGTGCCGGTGATGGAGGTGACGGCCTCGCGGGCGATGGCGGTGGACAGCGCCACCTGCTGGGCGATCTCGTTCACCGCCACCGCCAGCTGGCGGGTGGCTTCCGAGACGGCGGCGGCGCGCTGGGTGGTTTCCTCGGCGGCGCGGCCGACGCTGATGGTCTGACCGCCGGCATTTTCCGAGCGGTGCGCCATCATGCCCGCCGTCTGGGTGATGCCCTTGGTGGAATCCGACACCTTGGCCACCAGATCGTAGACCGAGTGCTCGAACAGGCTGGTTTCCTGGTTGCGGGCCTCCATGTCGCCCAGCACCTTGTTGATGAGGCGGCTGAAGGTGAGAAAATCGCCGCGCAGGCCGCGTTCGGGGATGTAGCGGAAATATTCCTTGTCGCCGGCGCGGCTCATGGCGGCGCCCACATCCTTGGCGAATTCCTCGGTCAGATCCAGCACCCGGTTCAGCCCCACCATCAGCCCGCCCAACTCGTCGTCGCGGCCGATATGGGTGACGCGCACATTGAGATCGCCGTGCGAGGCGGCCATGGCCACGGTATTGCCGCGCTGAATGAGATCGGACAGGCGGCGCAGGGCCGGCAGCACCCGCAGCGCCCCCAGGGCCAGGATCAACGCCAGGGCCAGGGCCAGGGCCAGACCGGCCAGGCCGGCGGCCTGATCGCCGTCGGCCAGCAGGCGCAGGGCCAGCAGGGCCGACAGCAGAACGGCGCCGCCCGCCACCAGCAGGGTCAGGCTGGCCAGGCGGCCGATGCGGCTTTGGAAGGAGGCGTGTGTCATGGCAGGGCCCGCGCGCAAGAGATCAGGGAGAGTTTCAGGGCCGCCGTCAGCGGCTGATGCTGAGAACGAAGCGGTCGTAATCGGGGAACCCGGCGCCGGTGACCATGCCCACCAGGGTGGAGAGGGATTCGGCCATGCCCGCCTTGCGGTCGGGGAAGCGGGCCTCGACGGCGCACAGCTGGGCGTAGATCGGTTTCACCACCTCCAGGGCGGCGGCGGTGGGCACGCGCCGGGTGGAATGGTAGCCGACGATCTTGCCGCCGCTGTCCAGGCAGGGGGTGATGTGGGCGAACACCCAGTAGTGATCGCCGTTTTTCGCCTTGTTGATCACATGGGCGAACACTTCATGGCCGTCGGCGATGCGGTCCCACAGGAATTTGAAGACGCAGCGCGGCATGTCGGGGTGGCGCAGGATGTTGTGGGGCTGGCCCAGCAGCTCCTCTTCCGTATAGCCGCTGATATCGATGAAAATGTCGTTGGCGTAGGTGATGCGGCCGGTGGTGTCGGTCTTCGAGACGATGGCCTCGTCCGGCTGGAAGGTGCGTTCCACGCCGGTCAACGCGGCAGAGTGCACAGCCATTTTTGATCCTTTCCCACTTCCGGCGCTGGCGGCGGTCACCTGTCCGAGATTAATCTTTCTTATACCGAATTGCGGTGATCGGAACCGATCACCGCCCCTCATGCGCCGGGCGGGTTTCTCCGAACCCCTTGGCTTCGCGCCATCAGGCGCGCGTCGCCTTGCTCCTAACCGGCGTCGCGATGAGTCAAACTCATCGCAACTTGGTATTATACCAAGCGCAATGGGAATGGAAAGGAGCTTGTCATTCACCCGCAGAGGGAGAGGAAGACAAGCGGGAGCGTCTCGCGCGGAATTTAATGTAAATATTATGCAATATAGTGCGGTTGTCTTGACGGGGGACGGCCGCCGCCGTCCCCCGCCGCGCTCTTACCGCCCGTCAGGGAGGGGCGAGGACAGCAGAGCGCCCTGACGATCCAGCACCTCGACGCGCACCAGCTGGATCGACAGACGGTGTTGGGCAGGATCGGCGCCCGCCACCCGGCCGTACACCCGCACCCGCAGCCAGGGATCGACGCGGATCAGCGCGCTGATGCGGTCGATTTCGGCGGGGATGCGGCAGGGCAGGGGATTGAGGCCGTCGGGATTGGTGAAAACATAGTGGTAGGGCGAGACATCGAAGGAATATTCCTGCCCCGGCACGAACAGCTTGTTGTCCATGGGGAAGGCCTTGCGGGCCGGATCGTAGCCGTGCAGGGCGATGTCGTTCAGGGTCAGCACCACCTCGGGATGGCCCTTCACCCGGGCCAGGGCGGCCTGGGCGCGGGCGGCGCCGTCGGGTCCGCCCTGCACGTCGTCGCCCATATAGCGGGTGAATTCCGCCGGAGGCGGGGTCTGATGGGCGGTGGCGAAGATGTAGGCCTTCAAGAGATCGGCGCTGGTGAGGGGAAGGGGGGCGGGCGTCGCCGCCCTGTCGGCGGCCCCTGCCGGCAGGGTGGCCAGCAGGCTCAGGGCCAGCAGGGCGGCGGGGAGCGGGCGATGGCGTCTCATTCCTCGCTGGCCTCCCACCCGGTGATCATGGCCTCGATATGCGCCAGCGGCGTGACGCCGGTGGTGGCCAGATAGACATGGACGATGACGAACACCAGCATCAGATAGGCGCCGGCGGTATGGGCCCAGGCCGCCAGGGCGATGCCCTGCCCCGGCGCGGCCCAGCGCGCCGCCGGCAGCCAGTTGTAGGTGGCCAGCAGCAGCAGGATGCCGCTGCCCCACAGCAGGGGATTGATCATCAGCTTCAGCCACAGATAGGCCAGCCGTTGCAGCGCGTTCTGCTTGTGCGCGGGCGTGGGATGGTGCGGGTGGCGCTCGCCCAGGAACATGCCCCAGGCGTAGTGGCGGGCCACCGCGCCGATCTTCTCCAGGGTGGGGATGTACTGTTTCCATTCGCCGGTGGTGAAATGCCAGAAGATGGCGAACACCCACAGCGCCGAGACGGCCCAGGCGGCGTAAAGGTGGAGGCGCAGCGCGGTGAGGAAATGCAGGCCGCCGTAGACGCCGTGGATGCGCAGGCCGCTGGCCAGCAGGGTGAAGACCAGGGCGGCCTGGCTCCAGTGCCAGAAGCGTTCGAAGCGTTTGAACAGATAGGCGCGTTGTATGGTCATGGTCGTGGTCCTTCGCGTCAACGCTTGCCGCCGCGGCGGCGCAGCCACAAGAGGATGCGGATGCCGGCATGGCCGAGCACGCCGATGAGGGAGAGCAGCACCGCCAGCCTGCCCAGATGCTCCAGCCAGGGCAGGTGGTCGCTGCCGCGGCCGGGCAGGTAAAGGCCGGGCACGCTGGCCAGGCGGCCGTTATCGGTGTGGCACTGGCCGCACCGCAGGGCATCCCGGGCCGGGGCCACCATGTGGGTGATGGGCCAGTACATGCGGGTGTGGATGAAGCCGTAGCGGCCGGAATAGGGCAGGCCCGCCGCCTTCATGCCGGCGGTGATGGCCTTCTGCCAGTCGCCGGTCATGGCGAAGGCGTTGTCGTCCAGACCGAAGGAATGGAACACGGCCAGGGTGTCGTTCACCGGATCATAGGGCTGGTTGTTCTTCATGATCTTGAAGGGCCAGATGCGGGATTTGCCGTCGGTGGGGCCGCCCTCGATGCTGTTGACCTCCACCACGCCGTCGGATCCGGGGGCCAGCCTGTCGCCCATGTTCATCCAGCGTTCGGTGCCGTTGAACCAGCGATAGGCGGGCACCACGTTGCGGCCCCAGGTGAAATCGCCCTTCACGCCCCAGTAGATGTTGTCGCCCCGTTTGTCGTCGATGGACAGAGGGGTGCCGTTGGCGGCGAACTTGCCGGCCGAGGCGTAGTCCCAGGTCATCTTGGTGGGCACCTTGCCGCGGGCGAATTCGGGGATATGGCAGGTTTGGCAGGCCAGATTGGCGGTATGCATGTTGAGGGTGGGGCTGACATCATGCCCCTTGTGCGGCGCGTCGCCATGGCACGAGCGGCAGGCCACCGGATTGCCGCCATGGGGATTGCCGCGCTGATAGGGGGTGTTTTCCGGCTTGGCGTCCAGATGGTAGTGGCCGCCGGTCAGGGCGTGGTCGCTGGTGACGTGGCAGGTTTCGCAGGTGAAGTTCAGGCCTTTGGCGTCCATGTGCACGTCGAGGGCGTGCGAGGGGGCGATCAGCGAGGTGTCGAGATCGCCGTGCTTCACACCGTCGCCGCCGCCGCCATAGAAATGGCAGCCGCCGCAGTTCTGGCGGCCGGGCACGTTGACGCTGCGCGCGAATTTGCCGAGATCGGGCGGATCCACATAGGCCTTGTCGGTGCCGTAGAACTCGGCGCAGCCGGGGCGCACCATCATATGCCTGGGCGCGGGGTTGCCGCCGAGGAAGGGGATCTTGTGATAATCGCCGGTCTGTTCGTGGCAGACCAGGCAATCCACATGATCGTCGGCGCGGGCCTGGAACGGCACGAATTTGTTGGGATCGGTATCGCCGTAGCCCACATGGCACATGGTGCAAAACTGTTCGTTGCTGGTGATGTTGGCGCAGAAGGTGTTGAACACGTTCTTCTTGCCCACCATGCGCCCGGTGGCGGGATCGCGCTTCGACCAGGTCCAGTGGATGGTGTTCTTGATCTGCCGGGCCGCCTGGGTGTGGCAGCCGAGGCAGGCCTGGGTCACCTCCTCGGGGGTTTTGAAGGGGCCGGCCAGCTGCTTGAAGGCGCCGTGATCCACCGGCGTCCAGCGGCCGCGGCTTTGCGGCAGCACGCCGTTCCAGGATTGCAGAAGATCGGTCCGGGCGCCGGGCGGGGTCTCCGCCAGGGCGCTTGGCGCGGCAAGCGCCATCAGTCCGATATGAAGACCCGCCACCACGAGCAGACGCCTCCATAAAGGACAGCATCTCCCCTTGGCGGGCATTATAAATGCCGCCATGATTCCCACGGTATTCCTCCACTGTTCGCCGGGCTTATGCCGGGCGATTTATTATTTTATACTTACCGGATTGTCGGATTTTTCGTGACAGCCGGGCCAGACGATTCTAGGCGTGATTGGCTCGTGCCGAAATCGCATAACGCAGTCCTGATTTTGTTTTTGGGAAGGTTGTCTTATTTCTTTGGTATTAGGGCGGGTGGTGGTTCTGTCAGCCCTGGTTGTGTATTTCTGAAAACGATTCGCAAAGATAATTTTATGGGACTGTCATGGTCATTTTTGGTGGCGACACACTTGAATGTACTTCTCGTAATGGTAATGTTGTCCGTCGCCCAGCCGATCCTTGATTGATGCAGGGTTGGTGTTGGGGATGTCTGCTGGGGAATGTTGTTTTTCGAATGATGATTTAAGTAAGGGGGCGTAAAATGTTGAATAATTCTGCGGAAACCTTGCGTATGTCTTGCCGCGCGCGTGCGTTTGGCAAAGCCGGCATTTTGCTCGTGTCCACTCTTTTTCTGTTCGGCTGCGCGGCGACGGGGGAAAATCTCCAGTCAAATGTTTACAAGGCGGGGCAGGTGAACACCGCGCAGGCCGCGAAGGTTGTGAATATTCTGGCGGTGATGCCGGCCAAGATCGAGGTGGACAACGCGCAGCAGAAAAAAGAGGCCGAGGTTGTCGGCGGGCTGCTGGGGGCGATCGGCGGTGGCGTGATCGGCAATACCACCACGAACCACAGTGCCGGCGGCACGCTTCTGGGCGGGGCGGCCGGCGGTGTCGGCGGCGCGGCGTTGGGCTCGCTGGTGTCGGACAAGGTGCTGGTGGACGGTGTTTCGCTGACCTATGAGGCCGACGGCAAAACCCTGAACTCGGCGCAGGTGGGCAAGCTTTGCGAATTCCATCCCGGCAAGGCCATCATGATCTCCACCAGCCCGATGGAAACCCGGATTCAGCCGAATGCCACCTGTCCTCCGCCCGCGGCCAATAAGAACTGATGGGAAAGGGGAGGCGTTCATGAATAAAGCGCTTGTGCTGACGGCGGTGCTGCTTCTGGCTTCGGCGCCGGTCCGTGCCCAGCAATCCCTGTCCGATCAGATCAATGCGGTGGACGCGGTGCAGCAGCAGCAGCAGCAGGCCGAACAGGCGGCGCGCCAGGCCGAGGCCCAGCGTGCCGCTCAGGCGGCCGAGGCTGAACGGCGCGCCGAGGCCCGCGCCCAGGCATCGGCCCGCAAGGCGGCGGCCCAGGCGCATGCCGCCGCCGTGGCGGCCCGGCAGAAAAAGGAAGCCGAGGCCGTGGCCGACAAGAAGCGCGATCAGTCCTACGAGGACAAGTTGCGCGAGCTCAATCTGGAGCGCCAGCAACTGCAGCTGGATGCCGCGAAGGCGCATGTGGCGCGGGAGAACGAGTTCATCGATCAGGAGCTGAAGGCCCAGGCCGCGCATACCGATGTGGTGAAATCGCAAGCCGACGCCAACCGCAACCTGTCCACCGGCACCAAGGACTATCTGGAAAAAACCGGCGATGCCGAAATCAAGAGCCAGGAAGGCCTGTTCAAGTAAACCGAGGACGCGGTGCCCCCTTTGCCGGGGGCATGGCGTTCCGATGCCCCGCCATGGTTCGCCGTGGCGGGGTTTCTTTCATCATGGGGCCTGAAAACGACAAAGCCCCTTGGGCGGACCAAGGGGCTTGGGCAGAGATGGTGGGCGTTGCAGGGATTGAACCTGCGACCCCATCCGTGTGAAGGATGTGCTCTCCCGCTGAGCTAAACGCCCATCTCTTGTGCGGCCCGTCGGCGGGTACGCCGTCGGGGAGGGCCGCTTTATACGGGGCGGCGGCGGAGGCGTCAAGCGGAAAAAACATCGGGCCCGACGCCGGGCTTTTCCTGTCATCATCTGCAATAAAGATTGAGTTGGCCTTGCGCGGGGTTTATGGCACCGTGCAGCCCTTCCGCGAGATCCAGATTCCTGCCCGTGATGACTGAAGACAAAATCGCCGTAATCGTGCTGGCCGCCGGCATGGGCACCCGTATGAAATCCAACCTGCCCAAGGTGCTGCACCCCGTGGCGGGGCGGCCCATGGTGTCGCACCTTCTGGCCACGGTGGCCGCCCTGTCGCCCGAGCGGGTGGTGGTGGTGGTGGGTCCGGGCATGGAGGCGCTGGAGCGGGCCGTGGCCCCGCATCCCACCGTGGTGCAGGCCGAGCGTTTGGGCACCGCCCACGCCGTGGACCAGGCCCGCGCCGCCCTGGCCGGTTTCGAGGGCACGGTGCTGGTGCTGTACGGCGATACCCCGCTGATCACCGAAAACACCCTGCGCGCCATGCTGGCGCGCCGCGCCGCCGCCGATGCCCCGGCGGTGGTGGTGCTGGGCTTCACGCCGGCCGCGGGCGGCGAGTACGGCCGCCTGCTGCTGGGGCCGCGGGGCGGGCTGGACGGCATTATCGAATATAAGGACGCCAGCCCGGCGCAGCGGGCGCTGCCCCTGTGCAATTCCGGAGTGATGGCGGTGGATGGCGGGGCACTGTTCGGCCTGCTGGACCGGGTGGGCAACGCCAACGCCAAGGGCGAATATTATCTGACCGACATCGTGGCCCTGGCCCGCGCCGACGGCCGCGCCTGCGCCGTGGTGGAGGGGGACGAGACCGAGCTTCTGGGGGTGAACTCCCGCGCCGAGCTGGCGGCGGCCGAGGCCATCGTGCAGGCGCGGCTGCGGGCGGCGGCCATGGCGAACGGCGCCACCCTGATCGCCCCGGACACGGTGTTCTTCTCGTGGGATACCGTGCTGGGCCGCGATGTGGTGGTGGAGCCCAACGTGGTGTTCGGCCCCGGCGTGCGCGTGGGCGACGGCGTGGAGATCCGCGCCTTCTGCCATTTCACCGGGGTGTCGGTGGGGGCGGGCTGCAGCATCGGCCCCTTCGCCCGGCTGCGTCCCGGCGCCCTCTTGGGCGAGGGCGTGCATATCGGCAATTTCGTCGAGGTGAAGCAGGCCACGGTGGAAGACGGGGCCAAGATCAATCACCTCAGCTATGTGGGCGATGCCCGGGTGGGGGCGGGGGCCAATGTGGGCGCCGGCACCATCACCTGCAATTACGACGGCTTCGACAAGCATTTCACCGAGATCGGCGCCGGGGCCTTCATCGGCTCCAACAGCTCGCTGGTGGCGCCGGTACGGGTGGGCGACGGCGCCACGGTGGGGGCGGGATCGGTCATCACCAAGAATGTGGCGCCCAAGGCGCTGGCGGTGGCGCGCGGCGCCCAGATGGAACTTCCGGCCTGGAGCGAACGGTTTCGCGCCCGCCATCAGAAAAAGCCCGATCCGCAATAGAGGCGGGATCGGGGCGTTTGCAAGGAGCATCGGGTCATGTGCGGCATCGTCGGCATTATCGGCAAGGCGGAGGTGGCTCCCCTGCTGGTCGAGGGGCTGAAACGTCTGGAATATCGCGGCTATGATTCCGCCGGCATCGCCACCCTGGTGAACGGCCATATCGAGCGCCGCCGCGCCCAGGGCAAGCTGGTCAATCTGGAACGGCGGCTGGGCAGCGATCCGGTGGCCGGCACCATCGGCATCGGCCATACCCGCTGGGCCACCCACGGCGTGCCCAACGAGGTCAACGCCCATCCCCATGCCACGGCCTATGCCGCTGTGGTGCATAACGGCATCATCGAAAACTATCAGGAGCTGCGCGACGAGCTGATCGCCGCCGGCCACCAGTTCGAAAGCGATACCGACACCGAGGCGGTGGTGCAGCTGATCAGCCATTACCTGGCGCAGGGCGAGGCCCCCGAGGCCGCCACCGCCAAAACGCTGAAGCGGCTGCGCGGCGCCTTCGCTCTCGGCATCATCTTCGCCGGACGCCAGGATATGATGATCGCCGCCCGCCAGGGCAGCCCGCTGGCCCTGGGCTATGGCGACGGCGAGATGTATCTGGGCTCCGACGCCCTGGCCCTGGCCCCGCTCACCCAGCGCATTTCCTACCTGCAGGACGGCGACTGGGCGGTGCTGACCGCCGAGGGCGCCCAGGTGTACGACGCCCAAGGGCGCAAGGTGCAGCGCGACATCCGCCAGACCGCCTTTTCCGGCGCCATGATGGGCAAGGGCGAGCACCGCCACTTCATGCACAAGGAAATCTACGAGCAGCCGCAGGTGATCGGCGACACGCTGAACAGCATGATGAACCCGCTGTCGCGCACCATCACCCTGCAGGCGCTGCCTTTCGCCCTGGAGGGCATCGAGCGGGTGACCATCATCGCCTGCGGCACCTCCTATTATGCCGGCATGGTGGCGCGCTACTGGCTGGAACAGCTGGCCCGCCTGCCGGTGGAGGTGGAAATCGCCTCGGAGTTCCGCTACCGCGCCCCGGCCATGGGCAGGAACGGCCTCGCCATCTTCATTTCGCAATCGGGGGAAACCGCCGATACCCTGGCGGCGCTGCGTTATTGCCGCGACCAGGGCCAGCATCTGCTGTCGCTGGTCAATGTGCCGGAATCCACCATCGCCCGCGAATCCGAGGCCTCGCTGCTGACCATGGCCGGGCCGGAAATCGGCGTGGCCTCCACCAAGGCCTTCACCACCCAGCTGGTGGTGCTGGCCTGCCTGTCGCTGGCCATCGCCAAGGCGCGCGGCCAGGTGGACCATGCCACCGAGGCCCGCCTCTGCACCGCCCTGGCGGCGCTGCCGGCCCGCATCGCCGAGGTGCTGGCCGGCGAAGGCCAGCTGCGCCACATCGCCGAAGAGGTGATGGCGGCGCGCGACGTGCTTTATCTGGGGCGCGGCACCGCCTATCCCATCGCCCTGGAAGGGGCGCTGAAGCTGAAGGAAATCAGCTATATCCACGCCGAGGGCTACGCCGCCGGCGAACTGAAGCACGGCCCCATCGCCCTTATCGACGAAAAGGTGCCGGTGATCGTGCTGGCCCCCTCCGACGCCTTATATGAAAAAACCGCCTCCAACGTGCAGGAGGTGGTGGCGCGCGGCGGCCGCGTGGTGTTCCTGTCCGACAAGGCCGGGGTGGAACGGCTGGATACCCGCGCCATCACCGTGGAACTGCCCGAGGTGGACAGCTTCGTCGCCCCCATCCTCTACGCCATCCCGGTGCAGCTGCTGGCCTACCACATCGCCGTGGCCAAGGGCACCGATGTGGACCAGCCGCGCAATCTGGCCAAAAGCGTGACGGTGGAATAGGGGGCGGTCAGGCCGCACACTCCCCCAGCCAGCCCCGCAGAAAGGTCCAGGCCTGCTCCAGATTGTGCTCGCCCTCGGCGCTCAAAGGCTCGCCCAGGGCGAAGCGGGCGCCGCGCGGGCATAACAGGTAGGCGGGGGGCGGCGGGCGGTGGCGGATGGTGGCGAACACGTCCAGCACCGCCTGCGGGCTCAAGGCGTGGCTGGTGTGGCTGTGGCCCAGTTCGCCGCTGGGGGCGATCGCGGTGAACAGGAAGGGGGCCGGGCTGGCGCCGGTGCCGGCGTCGAGAAACAGCGCGAGGTCGGCGTCGTCGAGATCAAGGGCATGCTCGATCTGCAGCTGGAAATCCTCCACCAGGGTCAGGGAGAGGCCGGGCGGGGCGGGGTGTTCGGCCAGGCGGGCCAGCAGCAGCGGCCCCAGCGCGTCGTCGCCGCGCGCCGGGTTGCCATAGCCGAAGACCACCAGATGCCGGCTCATGCCGCTCCGGCCATATTGTGGGCGCGGCGTTGCAGCAGGCGGCCCTCGGCGTCCAGCAGCTCCACCTCCAGCGGCATCTTGCCCAGGGCGTGGGTGGCGCAGGAGAGGCAGGGATCATAGGCGCGGATGGCCACCTCGATATGGTTCATCAAGGGTTCGGTGATCTCGCGCCCGGTCAGGAACTGCCGGGCCACGCTGCGGATGGCCTCGTTCATGGCCTGGTTGTTGTTGGTGGTCGAGACGATGAGATTGCAAAAGCTCACCATGTCGTGCTCATCCACCCGGTAATGATGGAAGAGAGTGCCGCGCGGCGCCTCGATCACCCCCACCGCCTCCTCCACCCGGGGGCCGGGTTCGGCCATCAGGGTGGTGCCGGTGATGTCGGGATCGTCCAGAAGGTCGCGGATCACCTCGCAGGCATGCAGCATCTCGATGAGGCGGGCCCAGTGATAGAGCAGGGTGCCGTGCACCGGCCGCCCCTGGCCCAGGGCCGCCAGTTCCTGGCGTTCCACCTCGGCCAGCGGGCTGGGGATGCGGTCGCACACCTGCACGCGGGCCAGCGGCCCCACCTTGTACCAGCCGTGTTCCGGGCCGATGGCGCGGATATAGGGGAACTTCATATAGCTCCAGGGCTTCACCTCCTCGTCCAGCAGGCTGTCGTAGGTGGCGTAGTCCACATGGTCGAACAGGATGGCGCCGTCGGCGTCGCGGGCGCGCAGGCCGCCGTGATAAAGGTCCAGCTCGCCCTTGCCGTTCACCAGCCCCATCATGCTGGAATCAAAGGCGCCGAAGCGGTTGTAGAACTCGGGATTGCCGTGATGCAGCCGCTTTAACAACTGCACGGCGTCGCGGCTCCATTTGATCATGGCGTCGATGCCCCCGCGCATCTCGGCCTGCTCGGCCGCGCTCAAGGCCTTGTTCACGCCGCCCGGAATGGCGCCGGTGCCGTGCACCCGCTTGCCCGACACATGGCGGATCACCTCCTGGCCGAACTTGCGCAGCAGCACCCCTTGCGTGGCCAGCTCGGGATGATCGGCCACCACGCCGATGATGTTGCGCCGGGTCATCTCGCTGTCGAAGCCCAGCAGCAGATCGGGCGAGGCCAGATGGAAGAAATGCACGGCGTGCGATTGCAGAATCTGGCCGTAATGCATGAGGCGGCGCAGCTTTTCCGCCGTGGCCGGCAGCGGCCCGAAGCCGGCGATGATGTCCATGGCCTTGACGGCGGCCAGCTGGTGGCTGACCGGGCAGATGCCGCACAGGCGCTGCACCGTCACCGGCACCTCCCAATAGGGCCGGCCCTCGATGAATTTTTCGAAGCCGCGGAACTCCACGATATGCAGGCGCACCTGGTGGACCTTGTTGTTTTCGTCCAGCAGCAGGGTCACCTTGCCGTGGCCCTCCACCCGGCTGACCGGGTCGATGGCGATGCGGCGCAGCTTTTCCGGATTGGCGGCGGTTTCCAGATCGAACATGGCGGGGCTCCGGTCAGTCGTAACGCAGCATGGGATGTTCCAGGCGCGGCATGCGTCCGGCGATGACGTCGGTGAGGTATTTCCAGATGGCGTCGCCCGAGGGCGGGCAGCCGGGAATGAAGTAATCCACCCGCACCACCTCGTTGATGGGATAGACCTTGTCCAGCAGCAGCGGCAGTTCGCGGTCGTTGGGAATGAGGCCGCCCGGCCCCACCCGGTCGCAGTAGATCTCCTTCAGGCAGTCGCCCACGTCGAGGCCGTTGCGCATGGCGGGCAGGCCGCCGGCCACGGCGCAGGCTCCGAAGGCGATCAGCACCTTGCAATGGCTGCGGAACTCGCGCAGCACATGCACGTTTTCCGAATTGCAGACGCTGCCCTCGATCAGCCCCACGTCGCAGGGGCCGCAATGCTTGATGTCGGTGATGGGCGAACGGTCGAACTCCACCAGCTCGGCCAGTTGCAACAGCCGTTCGTCCAGATCCAGCAGCGACATGTGGCAGCCGAAGCAGCCGCTGAGGGAGGCGGTGGCCACCTTCAGCTTGCGCGGCCCGGCGGCCGGGCCGCTGTGGGGGGCGGGAACGCTCACGGTCATGGCCCTTCTCCTTCCGCCGCCGCCCGCGCCTGGGCGCGGATGCCGAGGGTATCGTAATCGCGGGCGCCGATGGGTTTGGCGTAGCCCACCCGCTTGTGCACGATGGCCCCCACCGGGCAGATATTGGCGGCCTTGTCGCCGGCCTCCAGGGCGGAATCGCCCAGCAGGCCGCTGGGGGAGTTGACCACCAGATGCGAGGCCAGCCCGCGTCCGGCCAGGCCGAACACCTCCTTGCCGTCGATGTCGCGGCTGGCCTCCACGCACTGCTCGCACATGATGCAGCGGTTGCGGTCCAGCAGGATATCGGGGTGCGAGGCGTCCACCGGGCGCTGCGGGAAAAAATGCGGGAAGTGCGGGTTGAGCATTTCCAGGTCGTAGGCCACGGCCTGCAGCTTGCAATTGCCGCTCTTTTCGCAGCCGGGGCAGAAATGGTTGCCCTCCACGAACAGCATCTGCACTTGCAGCCGCCGTTTGCCGTTAAGGTCCGGGGTGTCGCTCTGCACGTCCTGGCCGGGCATGGCGTGGGCGGTGCAGGCCGAGCCGTGGCGGCCGTTCACCACCACCGTGCACAGCTTGCAGCTGCCGTGCGGCTTCAGCTCGGGCGAGGAGCAGAGATGGGGGATATAATGCCCGGCGGCCAGGGCGGCCTGCAAAATGGTCTGCCCCGGTTCGAACGGCACCAGCTGGCCGTCCAGGGTGAAACTGTTGGGGATCTCGCTCATGCTTGCGCTCCCAGATGGGCGTCGGCGTCGTCGCGGCCGGCCATGGCGCGGGCGCGGGCCAGGGCGGCCTCCAGATCGATGGCGGGGATGAAGTCGGTGTCCTGCAGGCGGCGGTCGTAGGCCGGACGGAACTTCTGCAGGGTGTCGAACACGGCGTTGCCGGCGGTTTGCCCCAGGCCGCAATGGGCGGTGGTGCGCATCAGCTCGCGCAGGCGCAGCATCTCGTTCACCTCGTAGCGGGTGCCCTGGCCGGCGGCGATCTTGTGCATCATCTTCTGCACCAGCCCGGTGCCGATGCGGCAGGGGGCGCAGAAGCCGCAGCTTTCATGGGCGAAGAAATCGGCGAAGTTCAGCGCCATCTCGAACATGTCGCGGCCGGGCCCGAAGATCATGAAGGCCCCGGCGGTGGGCACGTCCTCGAAGGCGATGCGCCGCCCGAACTCCTCGGGCGACAGGCACATGCCCGAGGCGCCGCTCACCTGCACGGCGATGGCGTTCCTGGCGCCGCATTCGGCCAGCACCTCCGAGACATGAACGCCGAAGGGGAACTCGTAAAGGCCGGGGCGCTCGCAATCGCCCGCCACCGACAGGATCTTGGTGCCGGTGGATTGCTTGGTGCCCTGGGCCTCGTACCAGGCGCCGCCATGCAGGGCGATCTCGGTGGCCTTGCACAGGGTTTCCACATTGTTGACCACGGTGGGCTTGCCGAGATAGCCCGAGGTGACGGGGAAGGGCGGGCGGATGCGCGGGCGCCCGGCCTTGCCCTCCAGCGATTCGATCAGCGCCGTTTCCTCGCCGCAGACATAGGCCCCGGCTCCCAGATGGATGTCGATGTCGAAATCGAAGTCCACCTGCCCCAGGATGGCGCGGCCCAGCAGCCCGGCGGCGCGCATGCGCTCCAGCACCGCCAGCAGATGCGGCATCATATATTGGTACTCGGCGCGCAGATAGAGCAGCCCCTGGCGCGCCCCCACGGTGAAGCCGGCCAGGGCCATGCCCTCGAACACCCGTTCGGCGAAGGATTGCAGCAGCACCCGGTCCTTGAAGGTACCGGGCTCGCCCTCGTCGGCGTTGCAGACGATGTAGCGGATGTCGGCCCGGGCCTTGCGGCACAGTTCCCACTTGACGCCGGTGGTGAAGCCGGCGCCGCCGCGGCCGCGCAGGTTGGAGCGCTTCAGCTCGGCCAGCATGGCCTCGGGGCCGCGGGCGAGGGCGGCGCGCAAGGCGTCGCCGCTGCGGAAGCCCGAGCCCAGCAGCACCTCGGCGCGGCGGATATTGTCCTCCACCTTGAAATAGTGCGAGGGCCAGTCGGCCAGCGGCAGGCCGCTTTGCACCAGATCGCAGATCTCGTCGACGCGGCGCGGCGTCAGGCGGGTGATGGGCATGTTGTTGATCAGCAGGGCCGGGCCCTGGTCGCACATGCCGGTGCAGGAGGTGAGGCCGACACTGACCAGCCCATCCTCCGACACCTGGCCGGGGGCGAGATGGAAGCGCTTCAGCATATGCTCGAACAGCGCCTGGTTGCCCAGCATGCGGTCGGTGATGTTGTCGGAAAACAGGATGCGGAAGCGCCCGCGCGGCTGGTCATGCAGGAAGGCGTAGAATTCCACGCAGCTTTCCACCCGGGTGCGGGGAATGTTCAGGGCCCGGGCCAGGGCGGTGACGGTGTCGGGCGCCAGATATTCCAGCTGGTCCTGCGCATCGCGCAGGATCTGCACCAGACGGGTGGGATCGTTGCCGTGGCGCGCCAGGATGGGCGGCAGCACCTGATCCAGAGACGGTGTCGGTTGCGTCAAAGAGGCCTCCCCCACGGATGTCTGCGGTCTTGAACGTTAGTGCATCATGCTTTTTGACGAAAGGGTCTTAACCTTTAGCAGTATTCCCCATCTTGGCGGTTGCGCCGATGAATTTTCCGCGTCGGCGCCATCCGCTGCAAACAGGGCTGGATTGCTTGGGGCGCAGGGCTTATACCCGGCAGCCTGCGAACACACCCTCGGCGCTCAGGAAAGGAGGCTCCGGCCATGGACAGCGATTTGCAATGCCCGCAGTGCGGCTCGGCCAATGTGTACCACGACGGCAGTCTGTGGGTGTGCCCCGACTGCGGCCATGAATGGAACCCCGACACCGCCGCCGCGCCCGAGGCCGAGGCCGGGGTGCGCGACGCCAACGGCAACCCGTTGGCCGACGGCGACGCGGTGACGGTGATCAAGGATCTCAAGGTCAAGGGCTCGTCGCTGGTGGTCAAGGGCGGCACCAAGGTGAAGAACATCCGTCTGGTGACGGATGCCGTCGACGGCCACAACATCGCCTGCAAGATCGACGGCATCGGCGCCATGAACCTGAAGTCGGAATTCGTCAGGAAGGCGTAATACCAAGTCGCGATGAGTTTGACTCATCGCGACGCCGGTTAGGAGCAAGGCGACGCGCGCCTGATGGCGCGTTAGCCAAGGGTTTCGGAGAAACCCGCCCGGCGCATGAGGGGTGGTGATCGGTTCCGATCACTGCAACTCGGTATAAGGCCTCTCAGGCGTTCAAGGCGCTGCCGCACCGTGGCCAGGACCGGCGCCCACTGCCGGGGGGCGGGCTGGCGGAACAGGGTCATGCTGGGGTAAAGCGGCGTGCGCTCGCTCCCCAGCCGCCAGCGCCAGTCGGGGGCGAATTCGATCAGGGTCCAGACCGGGCGGCCCAGGGCTCCGGCCAGATGACAGACCGAGGTATCCACCGTCACCACCAGATCAAGGGCGGCGATGAGGGCGGCGGTGTCGGCGAAATCATGCAACGCGGGTCCGGCCACCAGGGCCTCGGGGGGCAGGGCCAGGGCGGCCAGTTCCTCGGGGCGGGCGTCTTTTTGCAGGATCACCGGGGTCAGGCCGGGCAGGGCGGCCAGCGCCGCGAAGGCCTGCGCCGGCAGCGAGCGGTTGCGGTCGCGGCGCATGGCCGGATTGCCGCGCCATACCAGGCCGATTTTATGGCCGGGCAGCGCCGCCAGGCGGTCCCGCCAGGCGGCGGCGCGGTCGGGATCGGCGGTCAGATAGGGGACGTTGGTGGCGGGCAGGAAGCGCGGCAGGCTCAACATCGGGCACTGGACATCGGTGTCGGGCAGCGGCTGGCCTGGCGGCGGCAGGCTGACGCCGTCGAGCCCGGACAGCAGCCCGGCCAGCGCCGGGGCGCAGTCCAGCACCACCCGCCAGCCCAGGGCGGCCAGCTGCGGCACATGGCGGCAATAATTGATCTGGTCGCCCAGGCCCTGTTCGGGAAACACCAGGATGCTGCGGCCTTCGCCGGGCTCGCCCCGCCATAAGGGCCGGGTGTGCAGGCGGTCGCGGTCGGGCCAGTCGCTTAACCGCCAGCGCCAGTCGTAATCGGGCCAGCCCAGGGCCTCCTCGCCGCGCAGCAGGCGGGTGATGCCGCGGTTGAGATGGCCCTGGGCGTAGTCGGGGTCCAGCTCCAGGGCGCGGTCGTAACAGGCCAGGGCCTCGTCCAGGCGGTTCTGCTCCTTGAAGACGTTGCCGAGGTTGGAATGGGCCTGGGCGTAATGGGGCTTCAGGGCGATGGCGGCGCGGCAGGCGGCCTCGGCCTCGTCGAAACGGGCCAGCTCCTTCAGCACATTGCCCTTGTTGGACAGGGCCTCGGCGAAGGCGGGGGTGCGGGCCAGGGCCTGATCGTGGGCGGCCAGGGCCTCGTCGTGGCGGCCCAGGGCGTCGAGAGCGTTGCCCAGGCAGAGATAGGCCAGAGCCGAGTCCGGCTTCAGGCGCAGGGTTTCCTCGGCGGCGCCCAGGGCCTCTTCGTAGCGGCGCAGGGCCAGCAGCAGATTACCGAGATTGAGGTGGGTGTCGGGGCTGTCGGGCTCCAGCAGCAGGGCGCGGCCATAGCAGAGCAGCGCCGCGTCGAACTGGTTCAGCTCCTTCAGCACCACCCCCAGATTGCGGTGCGCCTTGGCCATGCGCGGGGCCAGCGCCAAGGCGGCGCGGAAGCTGGCGGCGGCCGCCTCCAGCCGCTTCAGGCGCATTTCGGCCATGCCGAGATTGAGATGGGCCTCGGGGTGAGCGGGGGCCAGGGCCAGGGCGCGGCGGGCGGCGGCCTCGGCGTCGGCGAAACGGCGCAGCTCCAGCAGCGCCGCCGCCAGATTGCACCAGGCCTCGGCATAGGCCGGCTGCAGATCCAGGGCGGTGCGGAAGGCGGCCTCGGCCTCCTCGGCGCGGTCGAGATCCAGCAGGGCCGAGCCCAGATTGGAGTGATAGGCCGCCACCCCGCCCTTTTGGGCGATGGCCCGGCCGATCAGGGCCACGGCGGCCTCGGGCTCCCGTTCCTGGCAGGCGATCACGCCGAGCAGATGCAGGCTGTCGGCATGGCCGGGATCCAGGGCCAGGGCCGCCTGATAGAGGGCCTTGGCCTCGGCCAGACGGCCGGACTGGTGGTGGGCGAGGGCCTGGGAAAACAGCGGGGCGGGCGAGGTCATGGCATGGCCGGTCTGAAAAGCGTCGGCCGTCATTCTGCCACGCTTTTGTTTCCGAATGGTTTCGATGCGGCGGGCGCAAAAAATGTTATGATATAACATTGCAAAGGGCGCGGCGCCGTCGTACTCTGCGTCCCGCATTGCCAGGAGATCCCATGCCGTCCTCACCCTCTTCCCCGCCCCCTGTGTCCGTCGGCCTGTCGCCCCTGGGCTGGTCGGCCGGCGCCCGCGTGGCGGTGGCTTTGGCCGCCATCGCCGTGCTGTGGCTGGCGGTGGGCTGGGCCATGGGCTGGCTGGGGAGCGCGCCGTGAGCCTGATCCGTCTGGCCGACGTCACCCTGGGGTACGAGCGCCATCCGGCGGTGCATCATCTTAGCGGCGTTTTCACCGGCGGCACGGCCACCGCCATCGTCGGCCCCAACGGCGCCGGCAAGAGCACCCTGCTGAAGGGGGTGATGGGGCTGCTGCGGCCCCTGGGCGGCGCTATCCGCCTGGAGGGGATGACGCGGCGCGACATGGCCTATCTGCCGCAACAGGCCGAGATCGACGCCGATTTTCCCATGACCGTGCAGGATGCGGTGCTGCTGGGCTTCTGGCGGCGCATCGGCGCTTTCGGCGCCGTCAGCCGGGCCATGGTGGCGGCGGCCGAGGCGGCGCTCGACAAGGTGGGGCTGGAGGGCTTCGCCCGCCGCCAGATCGCCGCCTTGAGCGTGGGCCAGCGCCAGCGCATGCTGTTCGCCCGGCTGCTGTTGCAGGATTGCCCGGTGATCCTGCTGGACGAGCCCTTCGCCGCCGTCGATGCCCGCACCACCCACGATCTTCTGGGCCTGATGCGCGCCTGGCGGGCCGAGGGCCGCACCCTGATCGCCGTGCTGCACGATTTCGATCAGGTGCGCCGCCATTTCCCGCACAGCCTGCTGCTGGCCCGCGAGCTGATCGCCTGGGGCGAAACCGGGGCGGTGCTGACCGAGGACAATCTGGCGGCGGCCCGCGCCGCCTGCGACAGCTGGGACGAACAGGCGCCGCTGTGCCCGGAGGGCGGAGAATGATCCCCATGCTGCACGCCCTGCTCATCGCCCCCTTCAGCGATTTCGAATTCATGCGCCGCGCCCTGGTGGCCTGCCTGGCCCTGGCCCTGGGCAGCGGTCCCATGGGGGTATTCCTCATTCTGCGCCGCATGAGCCTGGTGGGGGATGCCCTGTCGCACGCCATCATGCCGGGGGCGGCGGTGGGCTTCCTGCTGGCCGGGCTGTCGCTGCCGGCCATGAGCCTGGGCGGTTTCGTGGCCGGTCTGCTGGTGGCGCTGCTTTCGGGGGTGGTGGCCCGCGTCTCCAAACAGCGCGAGGACGCCAGCTTCGCCGCCTTCTATCTGATCTCGCTGGCCGCCGGGGTGCTGATCGTTTCCACCCGCGGCAGCAATGTCGATCTCATGCATGTGCTGTTCGGCTCGATCCTGGCGGTGGACAACGCCTCGCTGCTGCTGGTGGCCGGCATCAGTTCGGCCACCCTGCTGGCCTTCGCCCTGGTCTACCGTCTGCTGGTGGTGGAATGTTTCGATCCCGGTTTCCTGCGGGCGGTGGGCGGCGGCGGCAGCCGCATCCATATGCTGTTCCTGGTGCTGGTGGTGCTCAATCTGGTGGCGGGGTTCCAGGCCCTGGGCACCCTGATGGCGGTGGGGCTGATGATGCTGCCGGCCATCGCCAGCCGGTTCTGGGTGCGCGAGGTGTGGTCGCTGGCGCTGCTGTCGGTGGCCTTCGCCTTTGTGTCGGGCTATGCCGGGCTGGTGATTTCCTTCCACCGCAATCTGCCGTCCGGCCCGGCCATCGTGCTGTTCGCCGGGCTGCTTTATGTCGCGTCCTTCGTGTTCGGCCGCTATGGCGGGCTGATCGCCACGCTGTGGCCGGGGCGTCATCGCCGTCGGTAGGACAAGTCGCCGGTAGCTTTCCGCCTCCTGATGAGGTTGCCTCATCAGGAGGCGGCTGGCCCATTGAGGGCCCCGCAGCGACGACGGAGCGTCAGCGCAGGAGGAAAGCGGAGGAAAGCCAAGCGGCTGGAAGCCGCGCCCGGCGCGTGAGGGGCACCCGGTGATCGGTTTCGATCACCGGGATGGAGCATAAAGGAGAGTCGGATGTGGAAAAAGTCCGCGGCATTGGCCGCCACGCTGCTGCTTTGCCTGATGCAACCGGCGGCGGCGAAAACTCTGCGGGTGGTGGCCAGCTTCACCGTTCTGGCCGATATGGTCGGCCAGGTGGGCGGCGACCATGTGCGGGTGAAAAGCCTGGTGGGCCCCAATGGCGATCCCCATGTCTATGAACCCAGTCCGGCCGACGCCAACGCCCTGGCCCATGCCGATCTGGTGGTGGAAAGCGGCCTCGGCCTGGAAGGCTGGATCGATCGGCTGATCTCGGCCTCGGGCTACAAGGGGCCGGTGGTGGTGGCCTCGACCGGCGTGGCCCCGCGCACCATGGTGGACGGGGACGACGGCCCCAGCAAGGGCCGGATCATCACCGATCCCCATGCCTGGAACAGCGCCGCCAACGCCGCGCTCTACGCCGCCAATATCGAGCGGGCCCTGATCAAGGCCGATCCGGCCGACGCCGCCGACCTCAAGGCCAGCGGCGATCGCTATATCGCCCAGTTGAAAGGCCTCGACGCCTGGGCCCGCCAGGAACTGGCGGCGGTGCCGCCGGACCGCCGCAAGGTCATCACCAGCCACGACGCCTTTTCCTATTTCGGCCGGGCCTACGGCGTGACCTTCCTGGCGCCGCAGGGCGTTTCCACCGACGCCCAGCCCTCGCCGGCCCAGGTGGCGGCCCTGATCACCCAGATCCGCGCCGAAAAGGTGAAGGCGGTGTTCATCGAGAACCAGACCGATCCCCGCCTGGTGGAAGAGATCGCCAAGGAGGGTCACGCCAAACTGGGCGGCGCGCTTTATCCCGAGGCGCTGTCCAACCCCGACGGCCCGGCCGCCAGCTATGCGGCCATGTTCCGCTACAACGTGCTGACTCTGAAGGCAGGCATGCTGGGGAAATAGTTTAGTCCTCTCCGGCGTCCCGCAGCCACGGCAGCAAGGCCAGAGTGGGCAGGCCCTGTCCCGCGAACAAAAGGGGCAGGGCCAGGCCCCGCGCCAGCAGGGCGGCTCCGGCCAGCGACGAGGCCACCATGAACAGGGCGTTGGCGATATTGTTGGCGGCGACGGCGCGGGCCCGGCCCGCCTTTTCCCGTTGCAGGCGGGTGTAAAGCGGCACCACGAAAAGACCGCCCGACAGGGCGATCAGGGTCAGATCGGCCAGCAGGCGCCAATGGCCGGGGCGGGCCAGGAAGGCGGCGGCGCCCAAAAGCGGCGCCCCCGCCGGGGCGGCGGCCGGGCTGGCCCAGGCCAGATCGGCGGAAAACAGCGCCAGTCCCAGGCCGCCCAGGGTCAGCAGGGCGGTGGGGCGCAAGCGGCGGCGCAGGCGGGCGCAGAGCACGGCCCCCGCCGCCACGCCCAGGGTGAACAGGCACAGCATCACGGTCACCACCTGCTGATCGGCCCCGAGAACGGTGCGGGCATAGGCCGGCATCTGGGTGAGCAGGGTGGCGCCCAGGAACCAGAACCAGGAAATCCCCAGAATGGGGCGCAGCAGGGCCGGGCGGGTGGCGAGCAGGGCGCGGATGCCGCCTGTCGTCTCGTGCGGCTGCGGCGGCGCCAGGGGCAGGGCGCGGCTGGCGAGAAAACCGGTGAGGGCCAGGGCCAGCAGGGCGGCGCCGGTAAGCAGCGCGCCGTGCGGCGCCAGGATCAGCAGGCTGCCGCCGATCATCCCCAGCAGAATGGCCACGAAGGTGCCGGCCTCCACCCAGGCATTGCCGGCCAAAAGCTCGGACGGCGAGAGATAATCGGGCAGGATGGCGTATTTCAGCGGCCCGAAGGCGGTGGCCAGGCAGCCGAACAGCGCCAGCACCGCCAGCAATGCCAGCGGGCTTTTCAGGGCCAGGGCCAGGGCGGCGGCGGCGGCCACGGCGATCTCGGCGGTTTTGATGCGGCGGATCAGGGCGCTTTTCTCGTGGCGGTCGGCCCAGGCTCCGGCGGCGGCGGAAAACAGCACGAACGGCAGGATGAACAGCCCCGCCGCCAGGCTGACCAGCACCGTCGGGGCCAGGCCCAGGGCGCCGGGCAGGCGGTAGATGATCAGCACCGCCAGGGCGTTCTTGAACAGGGTGTCGCTCAGCGCGCCGACGAACTGGGCCACGAACAGGGGCAGGAAACGGCGGCGGAACAGGAACGGCATGGCGGCTCCGGCAAAGGCGGGGAGGCGGGCAGGGTAAAACGGCGCGGCCGTTCTGTCATCCGCTTCCGCTTGGCTTGGAATCCGCCGCCCGATGGGGCATGCTCGGGTCTTCCTCCTCTTGTCAGCCCAAGGATTTCATGTCCGCGCCGTCCTCCTCCCGTCCCGTGCCGTCCTGGGTCAAGCCGGTGACCGATTTCGCGCCGCTGGCGCTGTTCTTCCTGGTGTTCAAGCTGCGCGGCCTGCTGCCCGCCACCGCCGCGCTCATCGCCGCCACCCTGGCCGCCCTGGTGCTGAACTATGTTTACACCCGCAAGCTGGCCCTGGTGCCGCTGGCCACGGCGGTGATCGTCACGGTGTTCGGCGGCCTGACCCTGTGGCTGCACGACGATGCCTTCATCAAGATGAAGCCCACCATCATCTACGGCCTGTTCGCCGCCGTTCTGGCCGGGGGGCTGGCCTTGAAAAAGCCGCTCCTGGCGGCGGTGATGGGCGAGGCCCTGCCGCTGGACGAGGTGGGCTGGCGCCGCCTGACCGTGCGCTTCGTGGCCTTTTTTCTGGTGATGGCCGTGGCCAACGAGATCATTCGCCGCCTGCTCACCACCGAACAATGGGTGCTGTGGAAAGTGCCGGGAAGCCTGATCGTCACCTTTCTCTTCATGCTGATGCAGACCGGTTTGATCCGCCGCCACCGCCTGCCCGAGGCCGGGGAAGAAAAAAACAGCGCCGATTAAGACCAAGTCGCGATGAGTTTGACTCATCGCGACGCCGGTTAGGAGCAAGGCGACGCGCGCCTGATGGCGCGAAGCCAAGGGTTTCGGAGAAACCCGCCCGGCGTATGAGGGTGCAGTGATCGGTT
>JAJXUO010000035.1 GCA_021782815.1 Pseudomonadota bacterium | reverse complement strand
TCACTGCACCCTCATACGCCGGGCGGGTTTCTCCGAAACCCTTGGCGTCGTGCCTGATGGCGCGCTTTGCCTCACCGCGCCATCAGGCGCGCGTCGCCTTGCTCCTCACCGGCGTCGCGATGAGTCAAACTCATCGCGGCTTGGTATAACCGCTCCGGCGCCCCGCCCCGTGGCGGGCGGGGCGTCAATGCACCAGCCGGGTGGCCTGCAGCGACTGGGCGAACATGGCCTGGATCTGGTCGGTGATGGATTGGGGATTGTAGGCGTCGGCCACGAAGTAATTGCTCTGCGAGGTGACGCAGCCCTGCAGGCTGGGCGGGATGTAGGGGATGTTGGCGTTGGCGTAAGCGTCTTCACCACCGCTGAAGGTCGCGTTGTAGTACTGCGACTGGATGGTGATGTAGGGGATGTAGAGGATGTAGAGCAGCACCCCGGCATCGGTCAGCTGCTGGCAGTAACTCTTCGTCAGGGTGGTGGCGTGGTTGCTGCCGCGCCAGGTGCCGTATGAATAGGTCTGATCATCCTCGGCGCCGTCGGTGATGAGGAACACCACCGGCTTGCGTTTGCTCTCGCTGGAGCCGTCGCCGATGGGGGTGGGAATCAGGGCGTAAAGCTGATTGAGGGCATTGTTGATATGGGTGCCGCCCGCGCTCATGGCGACATTGGCCGAAACCGAATTGGGACAGCTGCTGGACGCGCTGTTTTTCACGCCGCCATTGTCCAGCAGGGCGGGCAGGCAAGCGGCCTGGCTGCTGACGGCGTCAAGATCGGTGGAAACGGTGCTGCCGCTGTTGGCGGTGGGATAGTACTGATCGAGGTTGACGATGAAGGGATAAAGCCCCACGGCGATCTGGTCGGCGTAGTTCTCCGCTGCCTGGGCGCTGGTGGTGAAGGCCTGCAGGGCGGTGGTCACGGCGTCGATGCGCAGCTGGATGCAGTTGCTCTGGCTGGGCGAGGGGCAATAATCGCCGCTGACCTGCGGGGCGTAGAGGTTGCGGCTGTTGGTGCGCGACATGGTGTAGCCGTCATAGCCGGAGAAATGGCAGGCGAACAGGCAGCCCTGCGGATAACTGCCGTGCATGTCTACATTGTTCAGGGTGGCCAGCGCCGCCTGTCCGGTGAGGGTGGACGGCGTGCCCATGGAGCCGGACATATCCACCAGCAGGTAATAGCCGACATAATTGGCCATGGTGGCCGAGGATTGCGACGAGCCGGAAAAGCTGAGGCTTTGGGCGCCGAACAGTTGGGCCAGCAGGGTGCTGGCACTGGCGGTATAGGCGGCGGTGGCGGTCAGGGTCAGGGTCAGGGCGTTGGGATCGGTAATGTCGAGGGATACTTGCGGCCCCGAACCGGTGATATCGGCGGCGGCGGCACCGGCATTGGCGTTGAAGGCCTTGACCCCCGCCGCCTGGGCGTCGGACTGGGTGGTGGCGCTGTCCTGATTGGGATTGGCCAGAATCTCGGCGCGGGCGGTGTTGATGGCTTGCAGGCTGGCGGCGTCGGCGGCGGTGTTCAACTGCTGGCGCGCGGCCAGAACATTGCCGTAATCGACGGCCAGACCGAAAAAGCCGAGAATGGGCAGGATCATCAGGGCCACCGTCAGGGCGGAGATGCCGGAACGATCGTGCAGGAAGGCGCGGATGCGGGCAAGCGGCGTCATGGCGTTAATCGTATCCCGGGCAAAGGGTGGTGGCCCCATCGGCATCTTTGGCGCTGTGGGTGATATAGCTGGGGGCGGCGATATAGCGGGGCTGCAGATAGACCGATTTCTTGAAGGTATAGGTGCTCTGGGGCATGAAGGTCGTGGGCAGGAAGCTCGGGCTATAGGTGAAGACCACATCCACCACGATGAGGGAGCCCACGCCGAACAAATCCTGCGGCAGGGTGGTGGGGCTGGGGGTGGCGGTGTCGGCGGCGCCGGTCAAGGGAGTGCCGCAAGGGCGCTTGCTGGTGCCGCGGCTCCAGGCCACCTCGGCCTGATAGGCGCCGTTGGCCTGCTGGCTGAACACCACGCTGCTGATGGTGATGCCGATATCGTCGGACCAGCTCAGCCCCTTGCTGGCGGCGTCGCTCAAGACGGTGGGAAACAGCACCATGGCGGAGGAGGCGGTGAAGGCGAGATCGTCGTCGTTGACCGCGCCGGTGGTGGTCTGGGTCAGCATCTGGGCGATGGAGGCGGGGACGGCGTCCAGCTCGCGGTTGACCACGGTCAGCATCCAGGCCTGATAGAGGCCGGCGAGCAGCAAGGCCAGCATGGGGACGACAATGGCGAATTCCACCGCCACGCTGCCGGCGCGATCCGGCCAGGGGCCTCTCATGATGTGCATCCCGTCGGGATGATGTACTGGGAATCCGAGAAGGGCTCGTTCTTGAAGGCCGCCGAGGACGCCAGCCAGCCACTGCTGGAAAGCCCGCCTAAAAGAGCGCTGGCGCCGAAGGCCGAGGACAGGGCCGACAGCGGATAGGCCACCTGCAGATAAACGTAATTGCCGCCATTGCCCAGGCAGAAGGTCTGTTCGCTGGTTTGCACCTGCACCGTGGGCGGGCTGCCGCCGACGAAGGTGTAGAACCCGGCGCCGGCGGTGTCGGCTTCGTCGAACATGGTGGCGTTCACCACCAGTTGGTCGCAGCTGAAGGTGCTGGGCAGATTGGGGCAGAGATACGCCGCCTTGAACTGGTCGGCGGTCAGCGCCGCATACTGGCTTTGCACCGATCCCACCATGATCTGGCGGGCGGCGGCGCTGGTGACGAGATCAAGATCGTTACGGCTTTTCAAGTAAAAGCCCACCTGGAGAATCCCGAAAAGCATCAGCAACAACGGAACGGCGATCAGGGCGAACTCCAGCGCGGTCACGCCGCGGCGGTCATGATGGAAAAACACTTTTTCAGTTATGTGCGCTGAATATATATCGCCCTGTGATTGTTCTGGCGTTCCTGTGCGTTTGGGCACCGCGATTTCTCCTTTCTTCCGGTCTGAAGAAATATTCGCGAAACAAATCCTAAGTCTTTCCGGGAGGCGCTGGGGGTAAAGTCTATCTCAAGCCTTTCCCCGCGCCAAATAGGCCGCATGGCATATTGGACTTTCCGCCCCTTTATGAGAAGGGCCTTATATTCTGAGGAAGCCTTTATAAATGAGATGGTTATGGCAACTTCTGGAGGAACTGTAAAAAATTTATCCGCGTTTTTATATGAAATGTGAACTATTTATGGCGGCAGGGCATATGCGCTTTGGAATAACCATACATCTCATAGGTGTATTGTGGGCGCCGGCAGGCTCGGTCATGGTAAACAACATCTGGCGCATTTTCCGGATGATTACTTGTGTCGTCTTGGAAAACATCTTGCCGCCACGGCACGACATGAGGAGTTTGCGATGACCACTGTTCTTACTTTATTGCGCGATAAGCGCGGGATCAGCGCCATGGAATACGCGGTGCTGGCCGGATTGGTGATCGTGGGGCTCACGACGATTATCGGCACTTCGGACAGCCAGGGATTCATGCAGACGATCAGCACCTTGTTCACCAACGTCGGGACGGCCCTGACCGGGGTCAAATTCCCCGGATAAAACGTCCGGTGAGCACCTTTCTGGCGCTCGCGGCGGTGGCGCTGTTCGTGGCCGCCGCCGCCGGCGATCTTCTGTGGCGCCGCATCGACCATGGGCCGGTCGTGGGGCTGCTGGTGTTGTGGGGGGGATTTGCCATGCTGAGGCATAGCGGCTGGGGGGCCGCGCTCGGGCATGTGGAGGCGGCGGGTGCGGCCTTCGCCGCCATGCTGCTGTTCTGGCGTCTGGGCTGGATCGGCGGCGGCGATGTCAAGCTGACGGCGCCGGTGTTCCTGTGGGCCGGGGGCGGCCATGCCCTGGCGGTTCTCCTCCTCATCGGTCTGGCCGGTTGGGCCGTGGCGCTGCTGGGGCTGGCCGCCCGCCAGATCTTGACGCTGCCGCTGCCCACTCTCGCCCGCCGCCTGCTTTCGCCCCTCTCGCTCGACCGCGGCGTGCCCTACGGCATCGCCCTGGCGGCGGGCGGCATCGTGGCCGTGCTGGCGGCCCTGCCCGAAGGATCCGTCTGAATGAGCAAAGCCTCCTTGCCGCGTCTTCTCGCCATTCTGGTGCTGGCCGGGGTGTTCGCCCTGCTGCTGCGCTGGCTGTTCGTCACCACCACCCGGCCGCCGCGCATCGTCAAGGCCGAGATCGAGGTGGCGGCCACCGCCCTGCCGGCCGGGCGGCTGATCACCGCCGGCGATCTGGCCTGGCGTGAGATCGCCGCCGACGCCGTGGTCAAGGGCGAGATCGTCAAGGGCGACGCCCATGCCAAACAGATGTTGGGGGCGGTTGTGCGCCATGCCGTGGCCGCCGGAGCGCCCATGGCGGAGAAGGACGTGGTCTTTCCCGATGATCCCGGCTTTCTGGCGGCGGCCCTGGCGCCGGGCATGCGCGCGGTGTCGGTGGCCATCGACGACGTTACCGGCAATGCCGGTCTGATCCTGCCCGGCGACCATGTGGATCTGCTGCTTACCCAACGCATCAGCGAGACCACAGGCGCTCCGCCGAAGGTGGCCAGCGAGACCATCTTGAGCGGGGTGCGGGTGATCGCCGTGGGCTCGCAGTTCCGCACCGGCGACGATGAAGGGCGGAACGGCGGGCATGCCAGCCGGGCCCGCACCGTGACCCTGGAGGTGGATCCGCACGACGGCGAGAAGGTGGCGGTGGCCACCCGCCTGGGGCAATTGTCGCTGGCCCTGCGCAGCCTGGCCACGGCCCGGCCCGATACCGCCGCCCCGCCGGCGGCGGCCGATGTGCCGGTGTGGGGCCGCGACGTTTCCGCCGCCGTGCGCAGCCTGGCCGACGAGGACGAGACCGCCCCGCGCGAGGAGCCGCGCCCCAGCGCCCCGACCCTGCCCCAGGTCTTCCACGGCGGCCAACACCGCGACAGCGGCACCAGCGAGGCCGTGCCGCAATGATCGAAAAACCCCTCTCGCCCAAGCCCGCCGCCCGGCGCCTGAGGGACATAGCTTTAGAAGCCGCTTTATGCGGCTGACTAGCGCTTTCTCGCGCGCCGGAGCGTTGCCGGAGCGAAAGCGCAGGCATAAGCGAGGACAAGCCAAGCTGGCGGCACGCCAGCGCCCGGCGCCTGAGGGACATAAATTTGGAAGCCGCTTTATGCGGCTGACTAGCGCGTTGAGCGCGCCGGAGCGGCCGGAGATGCCCTTTGGGGCATCGGAGGGCAAGTGAGGACAAGCCAAGCTGGCGGCACGCCAGCGCCCGGCGCCTGAGGGACATAAATTTGGAAGCCGCTTTATGCGGCTGACTAGCGCTTTCTCGCGCGCCGGAGCGGCCGGAGATGCCCTTTGGGGCATCGGAGGGCAAGTGAGGACAGCCAAGCTGGCGGCACGCCAGCGCCCGGCGCTTGAGTGGACATAACTTTGGAAGCCGCGCATGCGGCTGACTAGCGCTTTCTCGCGCGCCGGAGCGGCCGGAGATGCCCTTTGGGGCATCGGAGGGCAAGTGAGGACAAGCCAAGCTGGCGGCACGCCAGCGCCCGGCGCCTGAGGGACATATAATAAGGATGCCACATGTGTGAGATCGATGAAAACCGGGCCTGGATGAGGGGCCTTTGGGTTCTGGCTGTTCTGCTGGTTTGCGCGCTGATCCCCATGGGGGCCTGGGCGGCGGAAGGGGATGGAGGGGCCTTGCATCTGGCCATCGGCGAGGGGGCGATGGTGCGGCTGTCGCTGCCCGCGGCCAGCGTGTTCATCGCCAATCCCGATGTGGCCGATATTCAGGTGCCGTCGTCGGGGGCCATCTTCGTACTGGGCAAGACGGCGGGCACCACCACCCTGTTCGCCATCGATGCCGACAATCAGACCATTTTGCGCCGCACCGTGGTGGTGCGCCACAATCTGGCGGAAATGAACAGCCTGTTGCGCCAGCGCTTTCCCTCGGATCAGTTCGAGCTGACCTCGGCGCCGGGTTCCCTGATGGTCAAGGGCACGGTGGACAGCGCCGAGGAGGTGGCCGCCGTGGCCGCCACCCTGACGCCGCTGCTGTCCAAGGGCGAGAAGCTGATCAACGACGTGACGGTGCCGCGCTCCAATCAGGTGCAGCTGCGGGTGCGGGTGGCCGAGGTGTCGCGCGATATCAATCAGCAGTTCGGCTTCAACTGGGCGGCGCTGATGGAGCCCGGCCATCTGGTTTCGGGTATTTTCAGCGGCCGCGACTTCTACACCACCAGCAGCGGCACCGGGCAATATGTGCTCAGCTCCACCAACGCCTGGTCCATGCTGGGCGGCTATGCCAGCAAAAATTATTCGGTGCAGACCATGCTGGACGCCCTGGATTCCGAGGGGCTGATCTCCATTCTGGCCGAACCCAACCTCACCGCCCTGTCGGGGCAGACCGCCAGCTTCCTGGCCGGCGGCGAGTTTCCCATTCCGGTGGCGCAAAGCAGCAGCAGCGCCATCAACGCCATCACCGTGGAGTTCAAATCCTTCGGCGTCGCCCTGGATTTCACCCCCACCGTGCTGTCGCACGACCACATCAGCGTGCTGGTGCGCCCCGAGGTCAGCCAGCTCGACACCGACTACGACATCACCCTGAACGGCACCACCATTCCCGGTCTGTCGGTGCGCCGGGCCCAGACCACGGTGGAACTGGCCAGCGGCCAGAGTTTCGCCATCGGCGGCCTGTTGCAGGAGAACATGACCGAGGCGGTGTCGCGCTTCCCCGGTCTGGCCAGCCTGCCGGTGCTGGGCAAGCTGTTCTCGTCGAAGAACTATCAGAACAACAAGAGCGAACTGGTGATCATCGTCACCGCCTACATCGTCCGCCCCACCGACGCCCAGGCCCTGCATACGCCGCTGCAAAGCCTGCGGCCGGCCAGCGACGTGGAGCATATCGTGCAAAAACAGCTTGGCCTCGATCCCATGGCGCCGGATTCCCCGCGTCTGATGGGGTCGGCCGGTTTCGTCTATTGAGGGAGGCCCCGATGATCCGCCGCGTACCCCACGCCCTGCTGGTTCTGGCGCTGCCCCTGCTGGCGGGCTGCGTGCCCCGGCCCGAATATGACGCCCTGCCGGATTCCTCGGTGATCCATCTTGCCGTGGTGGGCAAGGCGGCGGTGCCCGTCGCCGATCTCCTGGCCCCCACCCCGCTGGAGCGGGTGCGGGTGGAGGCGGCGCTGGCCGCCGATGGCGGCGCCGGGGTGCGGGTGCGCCTGCGCCTGCCGGCGGGGACCACCGTGCCGGACGATGCCACTCTGCGCCGCGCCCTGGCGCGGCTGGGCATCGCGCCCGGTATCGCCGCCCTGTCGGCCCAGCCCTCGGGCGCGGCGGGCAGCGTGGTGATGGTCTATCACCTGACCGCCACCGCGCCCGATTGCGCCGCCCTGGTCACGCCGTCCGAGGCCGAGGACGCCGCGGTGCGGCCCCGCATGTCGTTCGGCTGCGCCACCTACGCCAATCTGGCGGCCATGGTGGCCGATCCCGCCGATCTGGAAAGCGGCCGCAGCCTGGCCGGACCCGACGGCGCGGTGACGGCGGCCGGGGTGGAGCGCTATCAGAACGGCAAGGTGACGCCGCTGCTGAAGACCTCCACCACCGCGGGTGTCTCCTCGTCCTCTCCTTCCAACTGAACCGGAACCCGCCGTCATGCCGTCGATGGAGACCCTGTCCGAAGCCGCCCCCTCCGCTCCGCCGGTGGAGTTCATGGCCTTTCTGTCCGATCCCGACAGCGCCGCCGTGGTGGCCCGCTATGTGGCCGAGCGGCGGCTGACCCATGCCCTGGTGCGCCAGGGCGGTCTTGCCGACGCCGTGGCCGCTTTGAAGGCCCTGGACCGGCCGCCCCACCGGCTGATGGTGGACGTCTCGGCCTCGGCCGATCCCCTGGCCGATCTGATCTGTCTGGCCGAGGCCTGCACCGCCGATGTCTCGGTGGTGGTGGTGGCCAGCCGCGGCGATACCAGCCTGTTCCGCGATCTGGTGCGTCTCGGCGTCGATGATTATCTCACCAAGCCGCTCACCCTGGGGCTGCTGCGCCGCGTTGCCGCGCATCCCGAACGAAAGGCGGCACCATGCTGATCCGCGACGCCGTGAGCGGCGGCCGGGCCGCGCCGCGCAATGTGGAGTTCATGGCCTTTCTCGTCGATGGCGACAGCGCCCAGGTGATGGAGCGCTTCACCGTCGAGCAGATGATGCCGCACGCCCTGGTGCGCCAGGGCTCGATGGACGAGGCCATTACCCTTCTGGGGCAGCTCGACCGCCCGCCCGAGCGGCTGGTGGTGGATATTTCCGCCTCGGCCATGCCGCTTTCGGATCTGGCCCGTCTGGCCGATGCCTGCGCTCCCAGCGTTTCGGTGGTGGTGATCGGCGACCGCAATGATGTGGGGCTGTTCCGCGAACTGCTGCGCATGGGGGTGGACGATTATCTCTCCAAGCCGCTCACCGTCGAACTGTTGCGCCGCACCTTGGGCGGTCAGGCCGCCGCCGAGCCGGTGCAGCAGGTGCGCACCGGCAAGCTGGTGGCCTGCGTCGGCGCCCGCGGCGGCGTCGGCGCCTCCACCGTGGCGGTCAATCTGGCCTGGGCCCTGGCCAACCGCCAGCAGCGCCGCGTCGCCCTCATCGATCTCGATCCCCACGGCGGTCCGGCCAACGTGCTGCTGGGGGTGCGCAGCAACGAGGGCCTGACCGACGTTTTGAAGAACGTCAACCGCCTCGATCCCCATTACGTCAACCGCACCCTGGTGCCGGTGGGGCCGCATCTTTCGGTGCTGTCGTCGGAGATGGATTTCACCGCCGGCACCCAGCCCGATCTTCTGGCCCTGCAGCGGCTGTTCAACGAACTGAAGAAGCATTTCCACTACATCATCGCCGATCTGCCCGACCGCGCCGGGCCGGTGAGCCAATGCGTGATCGAGGCGGCGCAGACCACGGTGCTGGTGAGTGATCCCTCGGTGTACGGCGCCCGCGAAAGCGCCCGCCTGATCCGTCTGGCGGAAAACCGCGACATCGCCATGCCGCTGGTGCTGGTGATCAACCACACCCACCCCGAAGGCAAGGCCGAGCTGACGGTGCGCGATTTCGAGGAGGCCATCGGCCGCAAGGTGTCGCAGGAACTGCCGCACGACAACGAGGCGGCGGTGGAGGCGGAAAATCTCGGCGCGCCCATCGTCGGCGGCAAGGGGCCGCTGGCGCAGGCCCTGCTGGCGCTGTCGCACGATCTGTCGGGGCGGCGGGTCGAGGCGGCGGCGGGCGTGACCATCCGGCTGCCGCCGCTGCTGGCGCAAACGCTGCAGGGCCTGTCGGGCCTGTGGAAGAGGCGGCCCTGATGTTCGGACGCAAGAACGGCTTCGAGATCGAGGAGATGTCCCGGCCCGACGAAAGCGTCGCCGGTCCGCCTCCGACGATGCCGGAGCCGCCCCTTTATGAACCGCCGCCGTCGGCGGCGCGCGGCCCCGGCCTGCTGGCCGAACTGCGCGGCAATCTGGCGGCGCACGAACAGCTGGTGCGCTCGCCGGTGTTCCTGGTGGTGCGCGACGCCGTGTTCGCCAGCATGAACATCGCGGCGGCGGCCAATGGCGGACGCGAGCAGGTGCGCCACGATCTGGCGGCCCTGGTGGCCGATATCGTCACCCGCGACCGTCTGATGGTGACCGGCAGCGAACAGGCCATGATGGTGGAGGAACTGCTGAACGACATGTTCGGCATCGGCCCCATCGAGCCCCTGCTGCAGGACGATAGCGTGACCGACATCCTGGTCAACGGCCCCGATCAGGTTTATGTGGAGCGGCACGGCCGCCTCGATCTCACCCCCTTCAAATTCCGCGACGACGCCCATGTGGTCAATGTCGCCAAGCGCATCGCCGCCTCGGTGGGGCGGCGGGTGGACGAGACCAGCCCCATGGTGGACGCCCGTCTGCCCGACGGCAGCCGCGTCAATGTGGTGCTGCCGCCCCTGGCCATCCACGGCGCCTGCATCTCCATCCGCAAATTCTCGCGCATGAACGTGACCCTGCACCGCATGGCCCAGCAGGGCAACATGTCGCCCGGCATGGCCCGGCTGTTGGAGGTGGCCACGGCCAGCCGCTGCAATATCCTGATTTCCGGCGGCACCGGCTCGGGCAAAACCACTCTGATGAACGCCATGTCGCGCGTCATCAATTCGCGCGAACGCATCCTGACCATCGAGGATGCCGCCGAGCTGCAATTGCAGCAGCCCCATGTGGTCAGTCTGGAAACCCGGCCCGAAACCATCGAGGGCGGCGGCGCCATCGATCAGCGGCAATTGGTGCGCAACGCCCTGCGCATGCGCCCCGACCGCATCATCCTGGGCGAGACGCGCGGCGCCGAGGCCTTCGACATGCTGGTGGCGATGAACACCGGCCACGACGGTTCCATGAGCACGCTGCACGCCAATTCCCCGCGCGACGCCGTCACCCGCCTCGAGGGCATGGTGCTGCAGGCCAACGGCAATCTGCCGCTGTTGTCCATCCGCCGCCAGATCGCCAGCGCCGTGCATCTCATCGTGCAGCTGGAACGCATGCGCGATGGCGTGCGCCGGGTCACGCAGATCACCGAACTGGTGGGCATGGAGGGGGATATCATCATCACCCAGGATCTCTTTGCCTTCCGCTACGACGCCAGCAATTTCGGCGAGGAGGTGCGGGGGCGTTTCGAAGCCTCGGGCATTCGCCCGGCCCTGTCGTCGCGCGCCGCCTATTACGGCCTGGAAAAGGCCCTGGCCGAGGTGATGCAGGCATGAGCAAGACCGGTCTCGATCCCGCCGACGCCGTGGCCATCGCCGGTTTTCTGGCCGTGGTGCTGGTCGCGCTGGTGTGGGATTCCGTGCGTCAGGCCCGTGAGAACACCCCCCATGCCCGCATTCGCCGCCGCGCCCTGGATCTGACCGAGGCCAACCGCCCGCAGGCGGCGACGGAACGGGCCGACAAGAGCGCCGCCGTCCGCCCGGGCAACCGGCTGACGCTGCAACTGCGGGCCCGCGGCAACATGCTGTCGGACAAGGGCGGGCCCTGGGGCGTGCCGTTGCTGGCGGCGGGCATGGTGCTGGCCGCCCTGGTGGCGGCGGCGCCGGTGCTCACCCTGCATCTTTCGCCCTGGCTGCTGCTGCCGGGGCCGGCGGCGGCGGCGGCGCTGGCCGGTTGGGTGGGGCAGATGCTGATCGTCGGCCGCTACCGGCAGCGCTTTCTGCAACAGTTTCCCGAGGCCCTGGATCTGATCATCCGCGCGGTGAGCGCCGGGGTTCCCGCCCATCAGGCCATTCAGATGGCCGGCGAGGAGATGGCGCCGCCGCTGGGGCGGGAATTCGCCCGCATGGGCCATGCCCTGCATCTGGGCATGGATCCCGAGGACGTGCTGGACGCGGCGGCCAAACGCATCGGTATCGCCGATTTCCGCTTCTTCGCCGTCTGCCTGCAGTTGCAGCGGGAGACCGGCGGACCCTTGGCCGAAACCCTGGAGAATCTGGCCCACGTTATCCGGGTGCGGCGCGACACCCGTCTGAAAACCCGCGCCCTCACCGCCCAAAGCCGGGCCGCCAGCAAGGTGATCTCGCTGGTGCCGTTCGCCCTGGTGGGGGTGCTGGAACTGGGGAATTCCCATTATCTCGACATCCTGTTTTACACCCTCACCGGCCAGCGCCTGCTGTGGGTGGCGGGCGGCCTGCTGTTCCTGGGGCTGGCGATCATCAACTACATGGCGCGGCTGGAGATCTGAGCGATGGAGCTGAGCGGCGTGCAAAGACTGGATGTGGCCGCCGTGGTGATCGTCGGGCTGATGGCCTGGATCGCCTATGTGCGGGCCGGGCGTCCGGGGGTGCGCGCCGCCCAGCGCGCCCGCGACGAGGCGCTGCGCTATGTGCGCCGTTCCGGCCGGTCCGGCGAGGAGGCGGAGCAGACCAGCCTGCGCGGCGCCTTCAGCCGCCTGTTGGCCGATTGGGGCGGGCGGCTGCCGCTGTTCACGCCCAAGCAGCAGAAAGACCTGATCCGCCTGCTGGTGGCCGCCGGGTTCCGCCAGGTGTACGGCTTGCAGGTGTTCGTGGCCGTCAAGGTGCTGTGCGGCGGGCTGGGGGTGGCGGCGGCGCTGTTCTGGCTGGGGGCGCGCCCGGTGGCGGCGCCGTTCGCCCTGTCGCTGCTGGCCATGCTGAGCGGTTTCATGGTGGGGATGATCGCGCCGGAACTGGCCCTGAAGGGCTGGGTGCGGCGGCGGCGGCGGCGCATTCACCGCTTCCTGTCCGATGCCCTCGATCTCATGGTGATCTGCACCAATGCCGGCTACAGCCTGAACGCCACCATCCGCACCGTGGCCACGGAAATGAAACCCTTGTGCCCGCCCCTGGCCGACGAGCTGGAACTGACGTTCCACGAAACCCAGGTCAACGCCGATACCGTCGCCGCGTTGCGCCATCTGTCCGAGCGCACCGGGGTGGACTCGGTGCGCTCGCTGGTGACCACCCTGATCCAGTCGCACCGCTACGGCACCCCCATCACCCAGGCCCTGAAGGTGCTGGCCCGCACCGAGCGTTCGGCCCGTCTGCTGCGGCTGGAGGAGATGGGGGCCAAGCTGTCGGTGAAGATCACCCTGCCGATGATGCTGCTGATCCTGCCGGCGGTGTTCATCGTCATCGGCGCCCCGGCTTTTCTCAGCCTGAAGGAGGCAATCACCAAATGACGCTCCTGTCCCGCCTGGTTCCGGTCCTGCTGCTGCTGCCCCTGGCGGCCTGCGGCGGCGCGCCCGACGGCGTCCGCCCCCTCAGCGCGGCGGCGTCCACCTTGAACGACAATACCCTGAAGCTGGCCCGGGCCACCCTGGCCAACGGCGACGTGGCCTCGGCCCGCGATCTCTACGCCCAGGCCGAGAAGCGCGATCCCGGCAATCTCGAGGCGCAGATGGGGGTGGGCGACTGCGACCTGCTGCTGGGCGACGGCGAAAAGGCCCGCCTGGAATACGCCGCCAGCGCCAAACGCTTCCCCAAGGCCCTGGAGCCGCTGCTGGCCCTGGGCCGGGTCGATCTCACCCAGCGCCATATCAAGGACGGCGAGGCCCATTACCGCCAGGGCCGCGCCCTGGCGCCCCTGGACCCGCGCCCGCTGCTGGGCCTGGGGGCGGCCGATGATCTGCAGGGCAGGCACGAGGAGGCGCAGGCCTATTACCGCATGGCCCTGGCCATGAAGCCCGACGATATGGGGGCGCGCAACGATCTGGGGTTGTCGCTGGCCCTGAGCGGCCATCCGCGCCAGGCCATCAACGTGCTGCTGGATATCGCCGGCGCCGCCAACGCCCCGCCGCAGGCCCGGCAGAATCTGGCCCTGGCCTATGGGCTGGACGGCAACGCCGCCGCCGCCGAAAGCATTCTCGAGGCCGAACACGCCAACCGCACCGTGGTGCAGAACGACCTCGATTATTACCGCTTCCTGCGCAGCCGCATGCCCGCGGGAGGCGGGTCATGACGGCGGCGCCATTCCTTCGCCCCGCCGTCGCGCCGGGCGCCGTTTCCTCTGCCAGCGGACGAGGCTGCCGTGAATAAGATCGTTTCCACCTTTCGCCGGTTGCTGGGAAAGGAACCGGCCAGCTCGCCCAAGGAGGCCCTGCGCCGCCTGGATCTGCATCCCGCGCCCGCGCCGGTGCCCGCGCCGGCGCCGGCGCCGCGCAAGGTCATCGAATGGACCGACGATCTCACCGTGGGCAATCCGGTGCTGGACGGCCAGCATAAGAAGCTGATCGCCATGATCAACACCCTGGGCCAGCCCGATCTGTCGGTGGAGGACCTGGGCGAGGTGATCTTCGGTCTGCTGGAATATGCCGCCGTGCATTTCCGCGACGAGGAGGATTACTTCACCGAGGTGGCGCCGGAAATCGTGCCGGCGCATTTCCTGTCGCACACGGTGTTCATCGCCGGGGCCTACCGCTTCGTGCAGCGCTTCCAGCGCGGCGAGGCCCTGGCCTTGCGCGATACGGTCTATGATTTCCTCTGCGACTGGCTGATCCGCCATATCCGCAACGAGGACAGCCAGTACTACCGCCGCAGCCATCCCGCCGCGTGAGCGGCGGGCCCCCAACCTGTGGGGATCAGCCGCACTGGGCGCGGTGGCGCAGCAGGTGGTCGGCCAGGGTGACGGCCATCATGGCCTCGGCCACCGGCACGGCGCGGATGGCCACGCAAGGATCGTGGCGGCCCTTGGTCGATACCTCCACCTCGTTGCCGGCGCGGTCCACCGAGCGGCGCGGGGTGAGGATCGAGCTGGTGGGTTTCACCGCCATGCGGGCGAAGATGGGCTGGCCGGTGGAGATGCCGCCGAGAATGCCGCCGGCATGGTTGGAAAGGAAGGCCACCGCGCCGTTTTCCATGCGCATTTCATCGGCGTTTTCCTCGCCGGTGAGGGCGGCGGCGGCGAAGCCCTCGCCGATTTCCACGCCCTTGACGGCGTTGATGCTCATGAAGGCCTTGGCCAGATCGGCATCCAGCTTGTCGTAGACCGGGGCGCCCAGGCCCACCGGCACGCCTTCGGCCACCACCTCCACCACGCCGCCGATGGAGGAGCCGTTCTTGCGGATGCCGTCCAGCAGCGCCTCCCAGTCCCGGGCCGCCTGCGCGTCGGGGCAGAAGAAGGGATTGTTGTCGCGTTCGGCCCAGTCGAAGCGGGCGCGGTCGATGGCCTGCCCGCCCATCTGCACCATGACGCCGCGGATGGAAACGCCGCCGGGCAGAAGATGGGCCAGCACGCGGCGGGCCACGGCGCCCGCCGCCACCCGCATGGCGGTTTCCCGCGCCGAGGCGCGGCCGCCGCCGCGATGGTCGCGGATGCCGTATTTGGCCTGGTAGACATAATCGGCATGGCCGGGACGGAACCGCTCGGCGATCTCGGAATAATCCTTCGAGCGCTGGTCGGTGTTTTCGATCAAAAGCCCGATGGAGGTGCCGGTGGTGCGGCCCTCGAACACGCCTGAGAGAATCCGCACGCGATCTTCCTCGCGCCGCTGCGTGGTGAAGCGCGAGGTGCCGGGCTTGCGCTGATCCAGCCACGGCTGGATATCGGCCTCGCTCAACGGGATGCCGGGCGGCACCCCGTCGATGACGCAGCCGATGGCCGGGCCGTGGCTTTCGCCGAAGGTGGTGAAGCGGAACAGACTGCCGAAGGCGTTGCCGGACATGGGGGCCTACGCCACCGAGATGTCGGGGGCGTCCACCGCCTTCATGCCGACCACGTGATAGCCGCAGTCCACATGATGGGTTTCACCGGTCACGCCGCTGGCGAGATCCGACAGCAGGTAGAGACCCGAACCGGCGATGTCTTCCAGGGTGACGTTGCGCTTCAAGGGGGCGTTGTACTGGTTCCACTTCAGAATGTAGCGGAAATCGCCGATGCCCGAGGCGGCCAGGGTCTTGATCGGGCCGGCCGACAGGCCGTTGACGCGGATGTTCTGCCCGCCGAGATCCATGGCGAGGTAGCGCACGCTGGCTTCCAGGGCCGATTTGGCCACGCCCATCACGTTGTAGTGGGGCATCACCCGCTCGGCGCCGTAATAGGTCATGGTCAGCAGGCTGCCGCCGTCGGGCATCATGGCCTGGGCGCGGCGCGCCACCGAGGTGAAGGAATAGACCGAGATGTGCATGGTGCGCAGGAAATTATCCAGCGTGGTGCTGTCCACATAGCGGCCCTTCAGCTCCTCCTTGTCGGAATAGCCGATGGCATGCACCACGAAGTCCAGCTTGCCCCACTTTTCCCGCAGGGTGTCGAACACCGCGTCGATGCTGGCCTCGTCGGAGACGTCGCACGGCAGCACGAGATCGCTGCCGATGCTGTCCGCCAGCGGGCGCACGCGCTTTTCCAGGGCCTCGCCCTGATAGGTGAAGGCCAGCTCGGCCCCGTGATCATGGGCCAGCTTGGCGATGCTCCAGGCGATCGAACGGTCGTTGGCCACGCCCATCACCAGGCCCTTCTTCCCTGCCATCAACGCCGATGAAACGGTCATCAAATTTCTCTCCACGAGACGTATGTCGCCAAATGGTCTTAGCGAAAGGATTTTCGCCATGCAATATGGCGAAGCGGCGGGCATCCTACACGAAAGACCTTAACCGGCAAAGGCCCGAGGCCTTCAAGGCACAAAGCTGCCGTCGCCCGCCTCTCCCTTGTGGTCGGCGGCAAAGCGCTCCAGGAGATCCCAGGCGCGGTGCAGCTCGTCGGGGGCGATGCAGTAGGGCGGCAGGAAATAGGCCACCGGCCCCATGGGGCGCATCAGCATGCCGTGCTGGCGGAACCAGGCCTTGAGCGCCGTGCCGATGGCCGAGCCGATACCGTCCTCGCCGAGATCGACGGCGGCGATGGTGCCCATGATGCGGTGCCGCCGGCCGCGCACGGCCGGCAGGCGCTCGCGGTGCAGGGCCTCGATGGCGGCGATGCGGGCCTGGCAATCGGGGTCCAGCAGCAGGTCGAGCGAGGCCAGGGCGGCGGCGCAGCCCAGGGGGTTGGCGGTGTAGGAATGGCCATGCAGGAAGGCCTTGTCGATTTCCTGGCCGAGGAAGGCGGCATGGATGGGCTCGCGCACCACCGTGGCGGCCATGGGCAGGAAGCCGCCGGTGATGCCCTTGGACAGGCAGACCATGTCCGGGGTGACGCCGATGCGGCGGCAGGCGAACAGGGCGCCGGTGCGGGAAAAGCCGGTCATCACCTCGTCGAAGATCAGCAGGGCGCCGGCGGCCTGGACGCGCTCGGCCACGGCGCGCAGAAAGCCCTCGCGGCACATGCGCATGCCGCTGGCGCCCTGCACCAGCGGCTCGACGATCACCGCCGCCACATCGTCGGCCAGGGCCTGCTCCAGGGCGGCCAGGGCCTGGGCCTCCTTGGCCTCCACCGTTTCGTCGCCGATCCAGGTGGTGGGATAGGGCAGCAGATCCACCGGGAACAGCATGCCGGCCCAGGCGCGGAAATAGCCCGAACTGCGGCCCACCGACATGGCGCCCACGGTATCGCCGTGATAGGCCCCCTCGAAGGCCAGCAGCCGGGTGCGGCCGGTTTGGCCGAGATTGGCGAAATATTGCAGCGCCATCTTCAGGGCCACCTCGACGGCGGTGGAGCCGTCGTCGGAATAGAACACCCGGTCGAGGTCGCCCGGCAGCTCGGCGGCCAGACGGGCGGCGTAGCGCGCCGCCGGTTCATGGGTGAAGTCGGCGAAGATCACCTGTTCCAGGCGGGCGGCCTGGGCGGCCACGGCGCCGGCGATGGCGGGATGGGCATGGCCGTGCAGATTGACCCACCACGACGACACCAGATCCACATAGCGGCGGCCGTCGGCGGCGATGACGCCCGAGCCGTCGCCCCGCACCGCCACCAAGGGCGGCGGCGCCGTCTGTTCCTGGGTGAAGGGGTGCCAGACATGGCGGCGGTCCAGGGCGAGACACTGGTCGGGGCTGAGGGGATCCATGACGGCGGGGCTCCGGTGCGAAAATCAGGGATGCCAGGCGATGGGCGGATGCACGGCCAGGGCTTCCGGCCCCGACAGCAGCGGCAGTTCGCCGATCACCGACACCTTGCCGAAATGCTCGATGGCGGCGCGGTTGGCCGGATGGGGCGGGCCGTTCAGCACCACCCCGGCCACGGCGATGCGGCGGTTGCGCAGGGCCTCCAGGGTGAGCAGGGTATGGTTGATGGTGCCCAGGCCGCTGCGCGCCACCACCACCACCGGCAATCCCAGATGCTTCATGAGATCGGTCATCAGGTGATGGTCGTTCAGGGGCACCAGCACGCCGCCGGCCCCTTCCACCACCAGGGGGCGCTCGGTTTCGGGCAGGGAAAAGGCGCCAAGGCGGATACTGACGCCGTCGCGCTCCGCCGCCTCGTGCGGCGACAGCGGCTCGGGCAGCAGGTAGGTGCTGGGATGGGCATGCACTTCGGTCCAGGCCCGGCGGATCACCTCGGCGTCGGCGCCCTGACTGACGCCGGATTGCACCGGTTTCCAGTAATCGGCCCGCCAGGAGCGCACCAGCCAGGCGGAAACCATGGTCTTGCCCACATCGGTATCGGTGCCGGTGACGAAAACGCCGCTCATGCGCGGATGTCTCCATAAAGCAGGTGGTAGGTGGCGGAAAATTCGCCGGACAGCGAGGCCAGCAGGCGGCGGAAGGCGCCGGGCGACAGCGGCTGATGGCCGGGGGCCGGTTCGCCGGCGCCCAGGGCCTTCAGGCTGCGCACGAAATCGGCGCCGTCGGCGTAAGGGTGCAGCAGCAGTTCGTCGGCCACGGCATGGCCGTATCCGGGCGGCCAGGGCAGCTCCTCCGGCGCGGGATAGGTGGGGGTGCCGCATTCCAGCCGCAGGGCGGCGTGGGCCGCGCGCCATTCGCGGAAGGTTTTGGCCCCCAGGGTGGCGAACATCAGACGGCCGCCCGGGGCCAGCAGGCGGGCCAGGCGGGCCAGGCCGTCGCCCAGATCGACGAACCATTGCACCGCCAGGCTGGAGGCGATGAGATCGAAGCCGCCCTCCAGGCCCTCGGGCCGCTCGCCGTCCAGCACGCGGTAGACGGGGCCGTCGCCCAGGCGGCCGCGGCAACGTTCCAGCATCGAGGCGGAAATGTCGGTCAGGGTCAGCGCGGCCTCGGGATAAAGATCCTTGAGGCGGGCCGAGAGAAAACCGGTGCCGCAGCCGATTTCCAGAATACGGGCCGGCGCCGGGGCCAAGGCGGCGGCGATGCGCTGGGCCAGACGGTCCGAGACCATCCATTGCACGTCGGCCACGGCGTCGTAAGCCCCGGCCGAGGCCGAAAAGGCTCCGGCGATGCGCTCCTTGCGGCGCTGTTCACTCACATCAGGGTCTCCAGATACGCCGTCAGCTGGCGGGCGCACCAATCGGGATCGGACAAGGGCAAAAGATGGCCGCCATCGCGCCATTTCGCAAGGGCCGGCGCAAAAAGGGCTTCGCTCATGGCCGGCGGCACGATGGGATCCTGGCGGCCGCACAGGGCCAGATCCACGGGCGCGGCGGCGCGGCAATCCCAGCCGGCCAGGGCGGAAAGCCCCCAGGCCAGGCGGGCGGGGTCAAGGCCGTCGGACGCCGCGGCTTCCATGCCGCAGCGGGCCAAGAAGTCCCGATGGACGGCGGCGGGCGCCTCTTCCAGGCGGGCGGCCATGCGCTCCAGAAGGCGCGGCGCCACCCCTTGCGGAAAATCATCGGCGCGGGTGAAGCGGGAAAAGCCGTTGATGGAGACCAGGGCGCGCCAGGGCAGGGGGTGTTCCTTCAGCAGCCACAACAGGCCGAAACTATGGCCCACCGCCACCACCGGGCCGTCGGCGGCGGGCAGGGGGCGGTTCGGCGCGCCGTGAAAGCCCAGATCCCAGGCCAGGCAGGGGATGCCGTTCAGCCGCTGGCGCAGGGGCTGCCAGAAATCGGCGGAAAACCCCCAGCCGTGCACGAAGAGCAGCGTGGGGGTCATCCCCGCCCTCCGGCTCCGGCCAGACGGATCACCGCCTCGCTCAGGCTGTCGATTTCGGCCTCGCTGTGGCGGGCCGACAGGGCGAAGCGGATGCGGCTGGTGCCGGGCGGCACGGTGGGCGGGCGGATGGCCACGCCCAGCAGGCCTTCGCCCTCCAGGGCGCGGGCCACGTCGAGGGCCAGGCGCTCCTCGCCCAGGATCACCGGCACGATCTGGGTGCTGCTGGCGCCGGTATCGAGCCCGGCGGCGGCCAGGGCGGCGCGGAAGCGCCGGCCGTGCCCGGCCACCCGCGCCCGTTCCGCCGTCAGGGTGGGAATGAGGTCGAGGGCGGCGTCCATGGCCCCCAGCACCGCCGGGGGCAGGGCGGTGGCGTAGATCAGGCCGGGGCAGCGGTTGATGAGATAATCGCGCAGGGTGGCGGTGGTGGCCACATAGGCGCCGAAACCGCCCAGGGCCTTGGAGAAGGTGCCCATCACCAGACAGCGCGGCCCGGCCAGGCCCGAGGCCAGGCCGAAACCGCTTTCCCCCAGCACGCCGGTGGCGTGGGCCTCGTCGAGATAGAGGAAGGCGCCGTAGCGTTCGGCCAGGGCGGTCAATCCGGCCAGATCGGCGCGGTCGCCGTCCATGGAGAACACGGTTTCGGTGAGGATGAAGCGCGGGCGGTCCTCGCCGGCATGCTTGCGCAGCAGCTCCTCCAGGTGGTCGAGGTCGTTATGGCGGAAGCGCAGCTGGCGCGCCCCCGCCGCCAGGCAGCCCTGATGCATGCTGGCATGGTTCAGACGGTCGCAGAACACCAGGGGCTGGGCGCCCAGCACCTGGGGGTCGAAGAGCGCCGGCATGATGGAGGAATTGGCCTGAAAGCCCGAGACGAACACCAGCGCCGCCTCGGCGCCCTTGCCCGCCGCCAGCTTGCGCTCCACCTCGAGGAACGGCGGCAGATTGCCGCAGACCAGCCGCGAGGCCCCCGCTCCGGCGCCCCAGCGTTCGGCGAAGGCCCGGGCGCGGGCGATGAGGGCGGGATGACGCGCGAGGCCGAGATAATCGTTGGAGGAAAAATCCACCAGAACGCGGCCGCCGATCTCCAGACGGCCGTCCTCCCGCCGTTCGACGGGGCGCAGGGCGCGACGGCGGCCCGTGGAGTCCAGCCCCTCGAGGCAGGCGCGCCATTTATCTTCGAACATCGTCTTCGTGGTCCTTGTTCAGAATTTCCTGGCTTCTAAAGGGTTTTTATTGGCGATGCAAAGGTGGTATAGCCCCAGCGGACGATTTACCGTCAGGTTGGTCATCAGGAAGGTTAATGTACCATGCCGTTTGCTGCCGCATCCGTCGCTCCTTCGCCCGTCTCCGCCTCGGGCCTGCGTCACGATTGGACTGAAGCCGAGGTGGAGGCGCTGTTCGCGCTGCCCTTCAACGATCTGCTCTATCAGGCCCAGACGGTGCACCGCCAGACCTTCGACGCCAACCGGGTGCAGATCAGCCGCCTGATTTCCATCAAGACCGGCCGCTGCCCGGAAGACTGCAAATATTGCCCGCAAAGCGGCCATTACAACACCGATCTCCCCAAGGAAGACCTGATGGAGATCGAAACCGTGCTGGAATCGGCCAAGGCCGCCAAGGAGTCGGGCGCCAGCCGCTTCTGCATGGGCGCCGCCTGGAAGGGGCCGGGCAAGGGCTTCGACAAGGTGCTGCGCATGGTGGAGGGGGTGAAGGCCCTGGGCCTGGAAACCTGCGCCACCCTGGGCAAGCTCACCGCCGAGCAGGCCAGCCAGCTGAAGGCGGCGGGACTCGATTACTACAATCACAATATCGATACCTCGCCCGAGCATTATAAGGAAATCATCACCACCCGCACCTTCGAGGACCGGCTGGAAACCATCGACCATGCCCGCGAGGCCGGCCTCAAGGTCTGCTCGGGCGGCATCGTCGGCCTGGGCGAGAAAACCGACGACCGCGCCCGCATGCTGCAAACCCTGGCCAACATGGACCGCCATCCCGACAGCGTGCCCATCAACCTGCTGATCAAGGTGCCGGGCACGCCGCTGGAAAACGCCGAGGCGGTGGATCCTTTCGATTTCGTGCGCACCATCGCCGTGGCCCGCATCCTGATGCCCAGGAGCTATGTGCGCCTGTCGGCGGGCCGCCAGTCCATGTCGGACGAGATGCAGGCCCTGTGCTTCCTGGCCGGGGCCAATTCCATGTTCTGCGGCGAGCGCCTGCTCACCTGCGACAATCCCTCGCCCGACCAGGACCGCTCGCTGCTGGGCCGCCTGGGCATGAAGCCGGAAGGCGCGCCGCAGGTGTAATACCAAGTCGCGATGAGTTTGACTCATCGCGACGCCGGTTAGGAGCAAGGCGACGCGCGCCTGATGGCGCGGTGAGGCAAAGCGCGCCATCAGGCACGACGCCAAGGGTTTCGGAGAAACCCGCCCGGCGCATGAGGGTGCAGTGATCGGTTCCGATCACTGCAGTTTGGTACAATGCGGGGCGGTATAAGGCCGAGAGCGGTTTTTTTGAACGCAAAAAGGCGGACCCCGAGGGTCCGCCTTTTTTAGGTTTACGGCTGCTTCTTGGCGTCCATGTCCACCTTGTAGACGCTGACCGCCCGGGCGAGATCCATGCTGAAGGCCTGCAGCACGGTCAGCAGATAGTGGGTATCGGTCAGGCCCTTGGTGGGAAAGGCGTAGCTGATGAAAAAGCCCACCGAGCCGCCCGGATGATTTTGCAGGGTGGCCTTCGAGAAGGTCATCTTGCCGTTCATGCGGGTGATCATGTCGGCGCTGAGCAGGTTCTTGTCGTCGGTGAAGGTGGACGACAGATAAAGGCTGCACACCTCGCCCTGGGCCGGGCTGTCGCATTTGCCGACGAAGATCACCACCTTGGCGCCGTTGACGGCGGTGGTGATGGCGCCTTCCAGGCCGGGGGCGGCATGGGGCAGGGGGAAGGTGTGGGCCTCCAGGCCGTTGCCTTGCAGGGTGGCGATCAGGCTGGCCGGGCTGAACGGGCTGGAGGCGGCATAGGCGCCGACAGGGGCGAGGAGGGCGCAGACGGCCAGCAGCAGGGCGCGAAGAAGCATCAGGGGGCTCCGAGGGTTGGAAAGGGGTGGCCGCGTTTCAATGGGTCTTGCCGCCGGCGGCGGCCCGGTAGACGCGGAAGGCGCGGGTGATGTCGGTGCGGAAGTTCCGCAGGGCGGCGACGATGGCGCCGGGATCGGCGGCGACGTCGGCGGAAACGGCATAGCTCAGCATGAAGGCGGCATGACCGCCGTCGCCGGGTTTCAGGGTGGCCTTGCCGAATACCATATGGCCGTTCATGCGGGTGATCAGCCGGGCGTCGACCAGGCCGCGATCATCGATGAAGGTGGTGGAGAGGAACACCGTGCAGGCCCGGCCGGTGCCGGATTTGCCGCACTGGTCCAGCAGGATGACCACATCGGCCTTGTCGATGCGGGTGGCGATGGCGCCGCTGACGCTGGGGGCGTCTTTCGGCAGATCCATGGCGGTGGCGGCGTAGCCGGCATGGCGCAGGGCGGCCATCAGGCTGTCCGGGGTGAAGCCCCGGCGCGGCGCGGCGGCCTGGAGGCACGGCGCGGCTTTGGCCGTGGGCGGCGTTGCCGCCGTTTTCACCGTGGGCGGCGTTGCCGCCGTTTTGGCCGGGGGCGGCGCTGCCGCCGTTTTGACCGGAGCCGCTGCTTTGACCGGGGCCGGTGTCGCCATCTGTTGGGGCCGCGGCGCGGCCGGGGCGGCGGCTACCGCCGGTTGCTTGGGGGCGCCGTCCGACGGGGGGACGGTGGCGGCGAACAGGGCCATGCAGCCGGCCATGATGGCGGGAATGAAAAACACGGGTTTTCTCTCCAGTCCCTCAGCGGCCGCCCCAGGGCATGATGGGCACGGTGGAAATGGCGTTTTTGGGCGAGCCGTCCACCAATTTATCGGAATAGCTGAGATAGACCAGGGTATTGTTGGGCTTGTCGTAGAAGCGCACCACCCGCAGCTTTTTGAACAGCCAGGATCGGCTTTCCTTGAACACGTCCTCGCCGTCGTCCAACCGCCCTTTGATGGTGATGGGGCCCACCTGGCGGCAGGCGATGGAGGCGTCCGAGGTGTCCTCGGCCAGCCCGACCATGCCCGAAAGCCCGCCGGTGCGGGCCCGGCTGACATGGCAGACCACGCCGTCCACCTTGGGGTCGTGGAAGGAATCGATGCAGATCTTGTCGTTGGCCCCCACCAGCTTGAAGGTGGTGGAGACGCAGCCCACCTGTTCGGCGGCGGCGGGCGCCACGGCTCCCAGCAGCAGAGCGATCATCAGCATGGAACCGGCGCAGCCGGTGACTAGCGCGTTGAGCGCGCCGGAGCGTTGCCGGAGCGAAAGCGCAGGCATAAGCGAGGATAGCCAAGTCGGGCGGAGCCCGACGCCCGGCGCCTGAGGGGGAAAAACACTGGAACCGGCGCAGCCGGTGACGAGCGCGTTGAGCGCGCCGGAGCGACGACGGAGCGTAAGCGGAGGAGGGAAGCGGAGGAAGCCAAGCTGGCGGGACGCCAGCGCCCGGCGTTTGAGGGACATATAAAAGCCGAAACCGGCGCAGCCGGTGACTAGCGCGTTGAGCGCGCCGGAGCGTTGCCGGAGCGAAAGCGCAGGCATAAGCGAGGATAGCCAAGTCGGGCGGAGCCCGACGCCCGGCGCCTGAGGGGGAACTCTATCCGTTTTCATATAACCTCCTATGTTTCGTCGGGCTCGAGCCATTTTTCCTGGGGCGGGGCCCGCCACGCGGCCAGGGCGGCGAGCAGGGCGTGGATATCCTCGTCCACCCGCACCATGGCGCGGTGCGCCGCTTTCAGAAAACCCTGGCCGGTCATGGTGTCGAGGAAGGAGAACAGGCCGTCGTAATAGCCCTGGATATTCAAGACCCCGAAGGGCTTGCCGTGCAGGCCGAGCTGGCCCCAGGTCCAGATCTCGAAAAACTCCTCCAGGGTGCCGATGCCGCCGGGCAGCACCAGGAAGCCGTCGGACAGGCGCGCCATCAGGGCTTTGCGTTCGTGCATGCTTTCCACCACATGCAGGGTGGTCAGGCCGTGATGGCCCACCTCCTTGTCGTGCAGATGGCGGGGGATGATGCCGGTGACCTGCCCGCCGGCGTCCAGACAGGCGTCGGCCACCTGGCCCATCAATCCCACCCGGCCGCCGCCGTAAACCAGGGCGATGCCGCGGGCCGCCAGCTGGCGGCCCAGGTCGCGCGCCGCCGCGCCATAGGCCGGAACGGCGCCGGACGCGGAGCCGCAGAACACGCACAGGCTTTTCATGATGGTTCCTTCGCGCAGAGGGCGGCCAAACGGCGCAGGCAATCGTCGCGGCCGGCCTGATAGTCGCCCGCCTCCCACCAGCGTTCCACCTCGGCCAGGGCATGGCCGATGGCCGGGCCGCGGGGCAGGCCCAGGGCCAGGGCATCCTGGCCGCGCACCGGCAGGGTGAGCGGCCGCCAGGCGTCGGCCAGATCGAGGAGATGCAGCCAGCGCCCGGTTTCGCCGGCGTCGGTGCGGGCCTGCAGCGCCTTGCGTTCGGCCCAGGCGATCAGGGCCAGATCGCGGAACGGCGCGGCGCCGATATGGTGCAGCAGGCGGCGGGCGGCGGCATCGTCCATGTCGGCGCTCGGGCGCTGGTCCGGGGCGGCCAGGGCGATCAGGCGCCGGGCCTCGGCCGCCGACAGCTTCAGCCGCCCGGCCAGGGCCTGGGCGCCGGCCCGGGTGGTGGTCAGCACGGCGGCCAGACGGCGCAGGGCGTCGGGGGCGATGTGGGGGCGGGCCAGGGCGCGGGTTTCCAGGAACACCAGCAGGCGCAGGCGGCCGAATTGGTCGGCCTCGGGCAACAGATGCTCCAGCACCTGCTCGCCGCGCATCAGCAGCAGGGCGGCGGCGGGATCGGGGGCCAGCAGCAGTTTGGCCAGTTCGCCGTAAATGCGTTCGCCCGACAACTCGCCCAGGCGGGGGGCAAGGGCGCGGCAGGCCAGCAGGGCATCGAGATCGGCGGGCGGTTTGCCGTAATGGGCGTTGAAGCGGAAGAAGCGCAGCAGGCGCAGCACGTCCTCCTCAATGCGCTGGCGGGCGTTGCCCACGAAACGCACCCGTTTGGCGCCGAGATCGGCCAGGCCGTCGAAGGGATCGAAGATCATGCCGTCGGGGCGGGCGAACAGGGCGTTGATGGTCAGATCGCGCCGGGCCGCGTCGGCGGCCCAGTCGTCGGTGAATTCCACGCGGGCGTGGCGGCCGAAATTTTCCACGTCGCGGCGCAGCGTGGTGATCTCGTAATGGGCGTGCCCGATCACGGCGGTGACGGTGCCGTGCGCCAAACCGGTGGGGATGACGCGGATCCCGGCCCGTTCCAGCAGCGCCATCACCGTGGTGGGCGGATCGAGGGTGGCGATGTCGATGTCGTTGATGGGGCGCCCCAGCACGGAATCGCGCACGCAGCCCCCGGCGAAGCGCACCTCGGCGCCGTCGGCGGTCAGGGCGGCGATGACGGCGCGGGTTTCCGGCGCCCGCATCCAGGCTTGCGGCGGCAATTGGCCCACCGGTTCGTTGCGGGGCAGGGCCAGGGTGCGCGGGGGCAGCTCAGTCATGGGGGACGGGGTGCAGGATTTCTGCCAGGTTGACCAGCATGGCGGCGGTGGCGCCCCAGATGTACCGCTCCTGGTAGGGAATGGCGTAGTAATAGCGTTTCTGGCCGTTCGCCGTCAGGCGGTGGTGGCGCTGGTGATTGCGCCGATCCAGCAGGAAGGGCAGCGGCACCTCGAAAATCTCGGCCACTTCGAAACTGTCGGGGGTCAGGGTGAAGGGCGGGGTGATCAGCCCCACCACCGGGGTGACGCAAAAGCCGGTGATGGTGACATAAGGATCGAGATCGCCCACCACCTCCACATGGCTGCGGTCGAGGCCGATCTCCTCCTCGGTTTCCCGCAGCGCGGTGGCGATGGGGCTATCGTCCTCGGCCTCCATGCGGCCGCCGGGAAAGCTGATCTGCCCGGCATGATGGGCCAGATGGGCGGTGCGCTGGGTCAGCAGCACGAAGGGGCCGGCCTCGCGCAGCACCAGCGGCACCAGCACCGCCGCCGGGGTGAGCGGTTTTTCCAGCTGCTGCGCCAGGGTGGTGGCGGGACGGTCGGCGGCTTCGCGCGCCAGAACGTGGGCGGTGGTGAGGTCGGAACGGTCGTGCCGGTGCGGCCGCTCCGCCAGCAGGCGGAGGATGGCGTCGCGGTTCAGACCAGTTCGTCCAGTTTGCCCAGTGGAAAGAAGATGCCTTTGCTCCATATGCCGTACAGGGTCTCCCCCCCTATGACTTCCTCGTTGCCCAGCGCCACCAGTTCGTAATAGACCGACCGGGCCAGCCGCGCTTCCAGGCCGGGGCGCACCGTCAGATAAGGCGGGGCGCCGCCGCTGCCGTCGCCGACGATGCGCAAGGGATGCTGGGCGTCCAGGGTCACCATCTCGTCGACGTTGGTACGGAAACTGTAGCAGCGTTGGCCGCTGGAACAGCAGGTGAAAAGTTCCACGGCGACGAAGGGAACGTCCTCCACCTCGATTTCGCACTGCTCCATGGGTGTTTCCAGCCAATAGGCGCCGTCGTCGCGGCGGGTCAGCATGGAGGAAAACAGACAGACCATCTCTTTGCGGGGAATGACCGAGCCCTGATAGTACCATTTGCCGTCGCGGGCGATGCGCATATCGACCTTGCCGCACCGGGGCGACGGAGGGGCGGCCTCGTCCGGTTCCGCGGATGTATGGCGTTTGATGTTTTGCAACGTGGTCGCATCCCCTGGTGATCGTGCCGTTGAGGCTTGGGCCGGTGGTCTTCGTCCTACAAAGTGGGGCAGGGCGGGGCCGCAGGCAATAGCTTGCACCGGGGCGTATGCAAATGAACGGTAAAAAAATCGGGGCGGCTCAATGCGCGCCCAGGTTTTCGCCGGGATCGCCCCAGCTGACGATTTTCCAGCGGCCGTCGGCATGGCGGCGCAGCAGGAAATCCTGCGCCGGGGCGCCGGTGGCGCGGGCATACCGGCCCAACTGGCCCTCGCGCTGGTCCACGGTCAGCAGCACGTCGCCCGGCTGGGCGTGGGCCGGCGGGGGGGCTTGCCCGCTCCCGATGCGCCGGGCCGCCAGGATGCGGTAGGCCAGATATTTGCCGGGATCGGAGGGGGCGGCGAACACCTGGGCATATTGCTCGGCGCCGTCGTCCACCAGGCGGCACAAGGGCATCTGTCCGCGCTGAAAGCAGGCCAGCAGGGTTTCCACGGCGCACAGCGGCGTGGTGGGGGCGCCGATGCAATGGCTGGAGCTGTTGGCGTCGTTCTGGGTGACGTAATACCACTGGCCAGGCCGCGCCAGGGGCGGCAGATCGGGATCGGCCGCCGCCGCCGGGACGGTCAGCGCGGCCGGCAGCAGGGCGCAGAGAAAGAAAAACGGACGAAGCGAGGACATGGCGGCATGGGCTATCACAGCCCAGGGCCGGGGTCCAGGGAAAGCACGGCTAAACCAGCCGATTGACCGGCGCGCCCCCGGCCCAGAAGGCCTCCAGCCCCTCCACCAGGATTTGTCCCATGGCGTTGCGGGTTTCCAGGGTGGCGCTGCCGATATGGGGCAGCATGAACAGGGTGGGCAGAGTGTAATAGCGGGGATAAAGCGTGGGCTCGCCGTCGAAGACATCGAGCCCGGCGGCGGCCAGGTGGCCGCTGTCCAGGGCGTCGGCCAGATCGGCATCCACCACCACGCTGCCGCGCCCGATATTGACCACGATGGCCCCCGGCGGCAACCGGGCGATGCGCTCCTTATGCAAAAGCCCGCGCGTGGCCTCGCCGCCGGGGCAGGCCAGCACCAGCACCTGCGAGACCGCCATCAGCGCCTCCAGGCTGGGCTGATAGGTGGCGTCGCCCTCCAGGTCGGCGGGCAGACGGCTGCGGTTGTGATAATGGATGGGCATGCGGAAGGCGCGGGCCCGCGCGGCGATGGCCCGGCCCAGCCGCCCCATGCCGACGATGCCCAGGCGCTTGCCGGTGATCTCCCAGCCGTTCAGCTGGGTGGGCGTCCAGCCGGTCCAGCGTTGGTCGCGCAGCAGGGCGATGGCCTCGGTGGCGCGCCGCGCCGCCCCCAGCATCAGCAGCAGGGCGGCCTCGGCGCAGGCGTCGGTCAGCACGTCGGGGGTGGAAAACACCGCCAGGCCTTTTTCTTTCGCCGCCGCTAGGTCCAGATGATCATGCCCCACGGAATAGGTGGCCACGGCCTCGACGCCAGGCGGCAGGCGCTCGATCAGGGCGCGGTCCACCCGGGTGGGGGCGGTGACCACCAGGGCGTCGTGCCCCGCCACCCCGGCCAGGAGGGCCTCGGTGGACAGCGGCGGGCCGTCGCCGGCATAGGTGACGGTGAAGCTGCCGGCGAACACCGAGACCACCGAGGGCGGCAGGGCGCAGGCGATGAACAGGCGGCGGGTCAAGGGCGGGCTCCTGGACGGGGTTAAGGATGCAGGCCGGGGGCTTCCTGGCCGGTGCTGGCCACATATTCGCTATAGCCGCCGGCATAGTGGTGCACGCCGTCCGGCGTGAGCTCCAGCACCCGGTTCGACAGGGCGGCCAGGAAACGGCGGTCGTGCGAGACGAACAGCATGGTGCCGTCATAGTCGGCCAGGGCCTTGATCAGCATTTCCTTGGTATCGAGGTCCAGGTGGTTGGTGGGCTCGTCCAGCACCAGGAAATTGGGAGGATTGAACAGCATCAGGGCCATCACCAGCCGGGCCTTCTCCCCGCCCGACAGCACCCGGCAGCGCTTTTCCACATCGTCGCCGGAAAAGCCGAAACAGCCGGCCAGGGCGCGCAGAGACCCCTGGTTGGCCTGGGGGAAATGATCCTCCAGGGTTTCGAAGATGCTGCGCTCGCCGTCCAGCTGGTCCATGGCGTGCTGCGAGAAATAGCCCATGCGCACGCTGGCCCCCACGGCGACGCTGCCCTGATCGGGGTCGGCGGCCTTGGCCACCAGCTTCAGCAGGGTGGATTTGCCGGCGCCGTTCACCCCCAGCACGCACCAGCGTTCCTTGCGGCGGATCATGAAATCCAGGCCGTCATAGATCACCTTGGCGCCATAGCGTTTGCCGACGCCCTTCAACACCGCCACGTCCTCGCCCGAGCGGGGGGCGGGGGGAAAGTCGAAGGCCACCGACTGGCGGCGGCGCGGCGGCTCGAAACGTTCGATCTTGTCGAGCTTCTTCACCCGGCTCTGCACCTGGCTGGCGTGCGAGGCGCGGGCCTTGAAGCGCTCGATGAACTTGATCTCCTTGGCCAGCATGGCCTGCTGGCGCTCGAACTGGGCCTGCTGCTGCTTCTCGTTCAAGGCCCGCTGCTGTTCGTAGAAGGCGTAATCCCCGGCATAGCTGTTTAAGGAACCGTCATCGATCTCGATGATCTTGGTGACGATGCGGTTCATGAACTCGCGGTCGTGCGAGGTCATCAAAAGGGCGCCCTCGTAGCCCTTGAGGAAGGATTCCAGCCAGATCAGGCTTTCCAGGTCGAGGTGGTTGCTGGGTTCGTCCAGCAGCATGGCGTCGGGGCGCATCAGAAGGATGCGGGCCAGGGCCACGCGCATCTTCCAGCCGCCGGACAGGCGGCCCACGTCCATGTCCATCATCTCCTGGCTGAAGCTCAAGCCCGCCAGAACCTCGCGGGCCTTGCCCTCCAGCTCGTAGCCGCCCAGCTCCTCGAAGCGGGCCTGCACCTCGCCATAGCGCTCGACGATGCTGTCCATGTCGTCGGCGCGGTCGGGATCGCACATGGCGGCTTCCAGCTCGGCCAGTTCGGCGGCGACGGCGCTGACCGGCCCGGCGCCGTCCATCACCTCGGCCACGGCGCTGCGCCCGGCCATCTCGCCCACATCCTGGTTGAAATAGCCGATGGAGACGGCCTTCTCCACCGAGACCTGGCCGTCGTCGGGCTGTTCCTCGCCGGTGATCATGCGGAACAAGGTGGTCTTGCCGGCGCCGTTGGGGCCCACCAGCCCCACCTTTTCGCCCCGGTTCAGGGCGGCGAAGGCTTCACAGAAAAGGATGCGGTGGCTGTTCTGCTTACTGATGTTTTCAAAACGGATCATGGACTGGCCTGCGTGATGGGAGGCCTCTTATGCCATGGATGGACGATGCGGCGGCAGAGAAAAAGGATGCGCGACGGCCGGGAGTGTGTCTCCATCGGGGGTATGGACATGGTCTTCTTTTTCCTCATCGCCGGCGCCTTCGCCACCGCCGCCTGGCGGCAATGGGCCTGGGCGGGGGCGGCGGGCGACGGCCCCATGGCCGCCCTGGGCCAGGCCGCCCTGTCGTCGGCGGGCGAGGCCGTGACCCTGGGCATCGGTCTGGTGGGGGCGCTGGCGCTGTTCCTGGGGCTGATGGCGGTGGCCGACAGGGCCGGGCTGCTGCGCGGCCTGGCCCGGCTGTTGCGCCCGCTGCTGCACCGGCTGTTTCCCGAGGTGCCGCCCGATCATCCGGCCATGGGGGCCATGGTGATGAATGTGGCGGCCAATATGCTGGGGCTGTCCAACGCCGCCACCCCCTTCGGCCTCAAGGCCATGCGCGAGCTGGAACGGCTGAATGCCGCGCCCGGCACCGCCAGCGATTCCATGGTGTTGTTCCTGGCCCTGAACACCGCCAACGTCACCCTGCTGCCCACCCATGTCATGGCGCTGCGCGCCGCCGTGGGATCGCACGATCCGGCGGCGGTGATCGCCACCACCCTGTTCGCCACCCTGTGGTCGTGCGGGTTGGCCCTGCTGCTGGCCAAGCTGGGGCGGCGCTGGTTCCCCGTGCGCCCGGCGCCGGGGGGCGCGCCCCACGTGTCCCACGTGTCCCACGTGTCCCACGTGCCCCATGAACCTCAGGCGGTGCCGCCGCCCTGCCCGGCCTGGGCCAGCCTCCTGGCCGGATTGGCGGCGCTGGCGCTGCTGCCGGTCACGCTGATGTGGGGGCGCGCCCTGTCGCCCTGGGTCATCCCGGGGCTGATCGTGCTGATTCTGGCGGTGGGGCTGGTGCGGCGGGTGGAGATCTACGCCGCCTTCGTGGCCGGGGCCCGGGAGGGGCTTTTGCTGTCCCTGCGCCTCATCCCCTATCTGGTGGCCATTCTGATGGCGGTGGGGCTGTTCCGGCAAAGCGGAGCCATGGCGCTGCTGCTGGAGCCCTTGGGCCGCCTGCTGACGCCCCTGGGCCTGCCGCCCCAGGCCCTGACCATGGCGGCGCTGCGTTCGCTGTCGGGCTCGGCCAGTTTCGGCTATCTGGCCAGTCTGCTGAAGCCGGGCGGCGTCGGCCCCGACAGTTATCTCGGCATCCTGGTCAGCAGTATTTACGGCTCCAGTGAAACCACGTTTTACGTGCTGGCGGTCTATTTCGGCGCGGTGGGCATCCGCCGCATCCGCCATGCCCTGCTGGTGGGCCTGCTGGCCGATCTGGCCGGACTGGCGGGCTCGGTGCTGATTTGCCGCTGGCTCTATGGGGGATAAAGCCAGTCCGGCAAAGCCGGACTGGCGTAAAGCCCTGGCGGCGCCTGAGCGCCAAAGGCAAAGCCTCAAAGTCCGGCAAAGCCGGACTGGCGTAATACCGAGTTGCGGTGATCGGAACCGATCACCGCACCCTCATGCGCCGGGCGGGTTTCTCCGAAACCCTTGGCTTCGCGCCATCAGGCGCGCGTCGCCTTGCTCCTAACCGGCGTCGCGATGAGT
>JAJXUO010000034.1 GCA_021782815.1 Pseudomonadota bacterium | reverse complement strand
CCGATCACTGCACCCTCATGCGCCGGGCGGGTTTCTCCGAAACCCTTGGCTTCGCGCCATCAGGCGCGCGTCGCCTTGCTCCTAACCGGCGCCGCGATGAGTCAAACTCATCGCGGCTTGGTATTAAATCCGGTGCGGCATCTCCGCCGCCACCTGCACCGACATGCCCGGCTGCATGAAATCGCTGAGGCGGATGCACTGCCCGCCCTGGCCGCAGCCGCTGGCGGCGTTAAGGCCGATATAGGCAAAGACCAGGCCGATGGTCAAAGCACCCATCAGATTGGTGAGATGGCGGGTCAATCCGCGGCTTTGGGGGGAAAACATGGCGTCCTCCTTGTGCGTCCTCGCTGTCGTGATGAGAACATAACGTGAACATTGGCGCGTTGGCAAGATAAAATCCTCTTCTTGAACAAGGCGGGCGGCACGGTAAAGTAGGAGGCATGGACAGCACCCCTCCCATCACCCTGCTTTGGCTGCAGGCCGCCAGTTGCGGCGGCTGCACCATGTCGGCCCTGGGCGCCGAGCCGGCGCCGCTGGTCGAGGCGCTGGCCCAGGCCGGAATCCGCCTGCTGTGGCATCCCTCGTTCTCCGAGGAAAGCGGCGAGCAGGCGCGCGATATTCTGGAGCAATGCCGCAGCGGCGCGCTGACGCTGGATCTTCTCTGCGTCGAGGGCGCGGTGCTGCGCGGCCCCTCGGGCAGCGGACGTTTTCAGATCCTGTCGGGCACCGGCCGTCCCATGGCCTGGTGGGTGAGCGAACTGGCGGCCCGCGCCGGCCATGTGGTGGCGGTGGGCAGTTGCGCCGCCTTCGGCGCGATGCCCTCGGCCAATCCGCTGACCGAGGCGGTGGGCCTGCAATATGGCGGCGACGAGCTGGGGGGGCTTTTAGGGGAATCCTGGGAGGGACGGGGCGGCGTGCCGGTAGTCAACGTGGCCGGCTGCGCCCCGCATCCCGGCTGGCTGCTGGAAACCCTGCTGGCCCTGGCCCAGGGGGTTTTGCGCCCCACCGATCTCGACAGTCTGGGGCGGCCGCGCTTCTGGGCCAATCATCTGGCGCATCATGGGTGCGCCCGCAACGAATATTACGAATTCAAGGCCAGCGCTGCCCGGCCCTCGCATCTGGGCTGCCTGATGGAAAATCTCGGCTGCAAGGCCACCCAGGCGCCGGGCGATTGCAACATGCGCGTCTGGAACGGCAGCAGCGGCGCCTGCACCAATGCCGGTTTCACCTGTATCGGCTGCACCATGCCGGGCTTCGAGGAGCCGGGGGCGGCCTATCTGGAAACGCCTAAGCTGGCGGGTATTCCGGTGGGACTGCCGGTGGATATGCCCAAGGCCTGGTTCGTGGCGCTGTCGGCGCTGTCGAAATCGGCCACGCCCGACCGCGTGCGCCGTAATTCCCGCGAGGACCGGGTGGTGGTCGCACCCCGGCGGAGACAGCCATGAGCCGTTTGGTGATCGGCCCCTTCAACCGGGTGGAAGGCGATCTGGAGGTGACGCTGGAGGCCGCCGACGGCCGCGTCGCCTCGGCCCAGGTCACGGCGCCGCTGTTCCGCGGCTTCGAGCAGATTCTCATCGGGCGGGCGCCGCTGGACGCCCTGGTGATCGCGCCGCGCATCTGCGGCATCTGTTCCATTTCGCAAAGCGTGGCCGCCGCCCGCGCCCTGGGCCAGGCCCTGGGGGTGACGCCGCCGCCCAACGGCGCCCTGGTGGCCGATCTGCTGCTGGCGGTGGAGAACGCCGCCGATCACCTTACCCATTTCGCTCTGTTCTTCATGCCCGATTTCGCCCGTTCCGACTATGCCGGGCGCCCCTGGCACGCCGAGGCGGCGCGCCGCTTCGCCGCCACCGCCGGGCAGTCGGCGCGCGAGGCCATGGCCGCCCGCGCCCGGCTGTTGCATGTGGTGGGGCTGCTGGCGGGAAAATGGCCGCACAGCCTGACCCTGCAGCCGGGCGGCGTGGCCAAATCGGTGGATCTGGGCGAACGGGTGCGCCTGGGGCAGATCGTTGCCGACTTCCGCCGCTATCTGGAACGGAACCTGTTCGGCGGCAGCCTGGAATCCCTGACGGCGCTGGACAGCTTCGTCGCCCTGGAGCAATGGGGCGAGCGCCACGGCGACAGCGATCTCGCCCTGTTCCTGCGGCTGTCGCGCGATCTTTCCCTCGACAGTCAGGGCCGGGGCGTGGGCCGTTTCCTCAGCTATGGCGGCATCACCGGCCGGGCGGGGCTGTGGTGCGACGGCCGGGTGGCGCCGCTGGATCTCGCCGGCCTGCGCGAGGATGTGAGCCACGGCTGGATGCAGGGTGGCGCCCTGCACCCGGCGCAGGGCCAGACCCGGCCCGATGCCGACAAGCCCATGGCCTACAGCTGGAGCAAGGCGCCGCGCCTCGACGGCCTGTCGTGCGAGGTGGGCGCTTTGGCCCGCCAGGCGGTCAGCGGCCATCCCCTCATCGCCGACGTGCTGGCCTGCGGCGGCTGGCAGGGATCGGTGCACGACCGCGTGGTGGCCCGTCTGCTGGAACTGGCGCAGCTGGTCATCGCCATGGAGGGCATGATCGCCGCCCTGAGCGGCGAGGGGGCCTATTGCCGCGAGCATGGCGTTCCCGGCCGTGCCGAGGGCGCGGGCCTGACCGAGGCGGCGCGGGGCGCCCTGGGGCATTGGCTGCGCATCGAGGACGGCGTCATCGCCGGTTACCAGATCGTCGCCCCCACCACCTGGAACTTCTCGCCGCGCGACGCCGACGGCAATCCCGGCCCGCTGGAACAGGCCCTGGAGGGCACCCTGCTGGAGCCGGGAGCCAGCCCGCCCCTGATGGTGCAGCATATCGTGCGCTCGTTCGATCCTTGCATGAGCTGCACGGTGCATTGAAAGAGGACACTGTTTTTTCAGTGTTTTATGATGCGCGGTTTAAACCTTATTGTTGTGGTATCGGTGGGGGCGATGGTCGTACAATGGCGGACTGATCGAGGATCAGCCCATGCACAGCCAAACCTACGAATATGATGTCAATGTCGTCGCCGAGGACATTGACGAGATGGGGCATGTCAACAACGCCGTGTACCTGAAATGGGTGCAGGCGGCGGTGCTGCACCAGTGGCGCCGTCTTGCGCCGCAGGAGGTGGCGGCGGCGCATCTGTGGGTGGCCCTGAAGCACGAGATCAGCTATCGCCGCCCGGCCTTTCTCAACGATCATGTCGGCGTACAGGTGATGCTGGAAAAGCTGCAGGGGGCGCGGGCCTTCTATCAGACCCTGATCCTGCATGGCGACGTGGTGCTGGCCGAGGTGAAAAGCTGCTGGTGCTGCCTGGATGCCATCACCCGCAAGCCGGTGCGCCTAGCCCGCGATATCGCCGCCCGCTTCCTGTCTCAGGATTAGTGGAAGATACCCTTCCGTTTCTGGAAGGTGACTTGCCATTGGCGGCGCCGCCGCGTCCGGGCGCCTCTCTTCTAATTCATTGAAAATACTCGATGTCATGCCGCTGTCATAAGCTGGCATGATTCGTGCTGTTCTGCGTGCTGCACAAGCGGGAGGGGTAACCCCGCGCCGGTGGCGGGCGCCAGTCCGCCTTGCGTTGAGAGAGGTTGCGGAAATGAAAGACAGCATGTTGAACGCGATCGAGACGAGGCTGGGGCTGTCGCGCCGCAGTTTCATGCAGTTCTGCGCCGCCATGGCCGCCACCATGGGGCTGCCCAAGGGCGCCGATGCCCAGATCGCCCACGCCCTGGTCTCGGCCAAGCGTCCGCCGGTGATCTGGCTGCATTTCCAGGAATGCACGGGCTGCACCGAATCCATGCTGCGCGCCGAACATCCCACCCTGGAAAAGCTGATCCTCGACATCATCTCGCTGGATTATCACGAAACCCTGTTCGCCGCCGCCGGTCATCAGGCCGAGGCGGCGCGCCGCGCCTCCATGGCGGCCAACAAGGGCAAGTATCTGCTGGTGGTGGAAGGGGCCATTCCCACCAAGGACAACGGCGTTTATTGCAAGGTGGGCGGCCAGACCGCGCTGGAGATGGTGCATGAATGCGCCGCCGATGCCGCCGCCATCATCGCCATCGGTTCCTGCGCCTCGTGGGGCGGCATGCCCTCCACCAGCCCCAATCCCACCGGCGCCACCGGCGCGCCGGTGATCCTGAAGGACAAGGCGGTGGTGACCATTCCCGGTTGCCCGCCCAATCCCTACAATTTCCTCTCCACCGTGGTGCACTACCTCACCTTCGGCAAATTGCCCGAGGTGGACGCCAAGGGCCGGCCGAAATTCGCCTATTCGCGCCTCATCCACGAAAACTGCGAACGCCGCCCGCATTTCGACGCCGGGCGTTTCGCCCAGGAATTCGGCGACGAAGGGCATCGCCAGGGCTACTGCCTCTACAAGCTGGGCTGCAAGGGGCCGGAAACCTACGCCAACTGCCCGTCCATTCTCTTCGGCGACGTCGGGTCGGGCAGTTGGCCGGTGGGCACCGGCCATCCCTGCATCGGCTGCACCGAGCAGGGTATCGGCTTCCAGAAGCCCATCCATGAACTGGCCGAGCTGAAATACGTGCTGCCGCCGGTGGGCTATCCGCGCATCGTCGAGGAACAGGGCCAGGGCATGAGCGCCGGGTCGGCGGCCCTGGTGGCCGGTGTCGGCGGCCTGGCCGTGGGGGCCGGGGCGGTGATGGCCCGCAATCTGGGCAAGAACAAGAAGCCGGACGATACCGACTTCGGCAAGGAGTAACCCGCCATGCCGTTCTCCCGTCGCAATTTTCTGAAGGGCGCCGCCGCCACCGGCGCCGCCGCCGCGGCGGCCGCCACCGTGACGGTGGCGCCGGCCGAGGCCCGCGAGAACAAGACCATGCCGCCCAAGGCGGTGGGGCTGCTCTACGATTCCACCCTGTGCATCGGCTGCAAGGCCTGCGTGGTGGCCTGCCGCGAAGCCAACGACATGCCGCCGGAAGTCCAGACCGCCGACAAGCTGTGGGATACGCCGCTGGATCTGTCGGGCCATACCCTGAACGTGATCAAGCTCTATGCCGAAGGCACGGCCATGCACAAGGATCAGGTGAAGGACGGTTTCGCCTTCGTCAAGAAATCCTGCATGCACTGCGTCGATCCCTCCTGCGTGTCGGTGTGCCCGGTGTCGGCCATGCGCAAGGATCCGGAAACCGGCATCGTCAGCCATCATCCGGAAGCCTGCATCGGTTGCCGCTATTGCGTGGCCTCCTGTCCGTTCGGGGTGCCGCATTTCCAGTACGACACCCCGACGCCGCGCATCGAAAAATGCCAGATGTGCCGCCATCGCCAGGCGGTGGGCCAGATTCCGGCCTGTGCCGAGGTTTGCCCCACCGGGGCCACCCTGTTCGGCCCGGTGGCCGGGCTGAAAGCCGAGGCGGAGCGCCGTCACGCCCTGCCGCCGGGGCAGAGCGCCACCTTCCCGCGCAAGACGGTGGATGACCTGGCCGACGGGCATACCAAGGCGGTGGGCCATTATCTGCCCGCCACCTACGGCGAGCATGAAATGGGCGGCACCCAGATGATGCTGCTGTCCGGGGTGCCGTTCGACAAGCTGGGCTACCCGGCCTTGTCCGAAACCTCCAACGCCAGTGTTTCGGAAAGCCTGCAGCACGGCATCTACAAGAACATGGCCGCTCCCGTGGCGGTGCTGGCGGGGCTGATGTACGCCGCGCACAAGCACACCAAGCACGATGGCCGGGATGAGGATTAAGCCATGAGCAAGCACGCGCCTCTCGGAGGATCCCTCGTCACCCGCACCACCGTCATCGCGGCGGCGCTCTTCGTGCTGAGTCTGGTCCTGCTCGCCGTCCGCTTCCTGAAAGGCCTGGGAGCGGTGGCCAATATCAACAACGGCTATCCCTGGGGCATCTGGGTGGCCTACGACGTGGTCATCGGCACCGCCTTCGCCTGCGGCGGTTATGCCATGGCCCTCCTGGTCTATATCCTGAACAAGGGCAAGTACCATCCCCTGGTGCGTCCGGCCCTGCTGGCCAGCATGTTCGGCTATTCCCTGGGCGGTTTCTCGGTGATCTTCGATCTGGGCCGCTACTGGAACTTCTGGCACATCATGACGCCGGGCTACGCCAATCCCAACTCGGTGATGTTCGAGGTGGCCTTGTGCGTGGCCTGCTACTGCGTGGTGCTGTGGCTCGAGTTCACCCCGGCCTTCGCCGAGAAATGGGGCGGCCCGGCCCTGAAGCGCCGTCTGAACAATGTTCTGTTCGTTTTCATCGCCCTGGGCTGCCTGCTGCCCACCATGCATCAAAGCTCGCTCGGCACCCTGCTGGTGGTGTTCGGCCAGCTGATCCATCCTTTGTGGCAGACGCGGCTGCTGCCGCTGCTGTTCCTGCTGTCGGCGCTGGCCATGGGCTTTTCCATCGTCATCTTCGAGGCCACCCTGGTGACCTCGGCCTACAAGCGGCCTTCGGAGGCCCGCATCCTGGCCTTCGTCACCCGCTATATCGTGGTGCTGATGTCGGCCTATCTGCTGCTGCGCTGGGGCGATCTGGCCTATGAGGGCAAGCTCGGGCTGGTGTTTTCCTCCGGCGGGCTCAGCCTGATGTTCTGGCTGGAAAACATCCTGTTCGCCCTGCCCATCGTGCTGATGGGGCCCAAGGCCAACCGCGTCGACGAGCGCCTGCAGTTTCTGTCGGCGGTCAGCATGCTGCTGGGCGGCGGGCTTTACCGCATCGATGCCTACCTGGTGGCCTACGGCCGGCCCGGCTGGCACTACTTCCCCTCGGTGGGGGAGCTGCTGGTCACCCTGGGCATCATCGCCCTGGAGGTGCTGGCCTACATCGTTTTCGTCAAAAGACTGCCCGTTCTGCACCCGGTCCATGCGTCCGGGGAAACCCATGCCGTCGAGCGCGCCCCGGCCGCTCTGACCACCGAGTAGTTCAAGGAGAGTTGCCGTGGCGACGAGAATCACCATCGATCCCATCACCCGTATCGAAGGCCATCTGCGCGTCGATGTCGAGGTTCAGAACGGGCGCGTGTCCAAGGCCTGGTCTTCGGGCCAGATGTGGCGCGGCGTCGAACAGATCCTGCTGGGCCGCGACCCGCGCGACGCCTGGGCCATTACCCAGCGCATCTGCGGCGTTTGCACCACCGTGCATGCCGTGGCCTCGGTGCGCTCCATCGAAAGCGCCCTCGATCTCGAAGTGCCGCTGAACGCCCAGTATATCCGCAACATGATCGTGACGGCCCATGCCCTGCACGATCACATCGTGCATTTCTACCATCTGTCGGCGCTGGACTGGGTGGACGTGGTGTCGGCCCTGAAGGCCAACCCGGCCAAAACCGCCCAGCTGGCGGAAAGCCTGTCGGACTGGGAAGGCAACAGCCGCCATGTCTTCGAGGATGTGCAGAACCGTTTGAAGACCTTCGTGGGCTCGGGCCAGCTTGGCCCCTTCACCAACGGCTATTGGGGCCATCCGGCCATGAAGCTGACCCCCGAGGTCAACCTCCTGGCGGTGTCGCACTACCTTCAAGCCCTGGAAGTGCAGCGCTACGCCAACAAGATCGTGGCGGTGCTGGGCTCGAAGTCGCCGCATATCCAGAACATGGCGGTGGGCGGCGTTTCCAACCCCATCAATCTCAACAGCCAGTCGGTGCTCAGCATCGAGCGCCTGCTGCTGGTCAAGGAGATGATCGACAAGCTGGGGGTGTTCATCCGCAACTGCTATCTGGTGGACGTTTCGGCCATCGGCGCCTTCTACGCCGACTGGACCAAGCATGGCGCCGGCATCACCGACTATCTGTCGATCCCCGATGTGCCCATGGACACCAAGAGCACGCAGTTCATGATGCCGGGCGGCTATATCAAGGGCGGCGATCTGGCCACCTATAAGCCCATCGGCGGTTCGCACGATCCCTATTTCCGCCAGGGCGTGGCCGAATCGGTGAAGCACGCCTGGTATTCCTACGCCAACGGCCCCGGCGCCCTGCATCCGTGGAAGGGGGAAACCACCCCCGACTACACCGATTTCCAGGACGAGGGCAAATACAGCTGGGTGAAGTCGCCCACCTTCTACGGCAAGCCGGCCCAGGTGGGGCCGCTGGCCAACGTGCTGTGCGGCGTGGCCGCCGGGCACCAGCCCACCATCACCCATCTCAACCGGGTGATCGAAACGGTGGACAGCCTGTCGGGCACCAAGCTGCCGCTGTCGGCCCTGCATTCCACCATCGGCCGTCATGCCGCCCGCGCCGTGCGCGCCGCCGTGGTGCATGAATCGCTGCAGGCCAACTGGCAGGCCCTGATGGACAATATCGGCAAGGGCGATACCCGCACCTTCAACCGTCCCACCTTCCCCAAGGGGGAAATCATGGGCGTGGGCACGCACGAGGCGCCGCGCGGCGTGCTGTCGCACTGGTCGGTGATCAAGGACGGCAAGATCGCCAACTATCAGGCGGTGGTGCCCACCACCTGGAACGCCGCCCCGCGCAACGAGGACGATCACATCGGCCCCTACGAGGCCTCGCTGATGGGCAATCCGGTGGCGGACCCGGAACGGCCGTTGGAAGTGCTGCGCACCGTGCATTCCTTCGACCCCTGCCTGGCCTGCGCCGTGCATCTGACCGATACCGAGCACAAGACGGTGGTGCAGGTGAAGGCGCTGTAAGAGTATGGTGATCCGCGCCCGGGCCGGGTCCGGGCGCGGATATTTTTCAGACGGGATGGTTCCATGCGTGTGGTGGTGCTGGGCATCGGCAATGTGCTGATGTCGGATGAGGGGATCGGCGTGCACGCCGTGGCGGCGCTGGAACAGCGCTTCACACTGCCGGAAACGGTGGAGGTGGTGGACGGCGGCACCACCGGCATGGAACTGTTTCCCGAAGTGCAGGGCGCCGACCATCTGGTGGTGGTGGACGCCGTACGCGCCGGCCAGCCGGAAGGCGGCATCGTGCGCCTGACCGGCGACGAGGTGCCGGCCTTTTTCAAAACCAAGCTGTCGCCGCATCAGGTGGGGCTGTCGGATGTGCTGGCGGCGCTGCGCTTCGCCGGATCGGAACCCGAAAGCGTGGTGCTGATCGGCGTCAAGCCGGTGTCGCTGGAGCTGGCCATGGAGCTGTCGCCCATCGTGGCCGCCCGCCTCGACGCGGTGGTGGACATGGTGGTGGCCGAACTGGCGGCCCTGGGCTGCCCGGCCCGGCCGCGGGTGTAACCGGCATGTGCATGGCCATCCCCTCGCGCATTCTGTCGCTGGAAAACGGCTTCGCCACCGTCGAATGTTTCGGGGTGGAGCGGGTGGTCAGCCTGATGCTGCTGGACGAGGCGGTGGCGGTGGGCGATTACGTCATCGTGCAGTCGGGCAGCTTCGCCATGGAAAAGGTGGAGAAGGCGGCGGCGCTGGACAGCCTGGCCTATCTGGAAACGGTGCTGGCCGCGCCTGGGGGCGGGGCGGCGTGAGCGGATTTCCCGCCGAAGGACGGCTGGAGATCACGGTGACGGTGGCCGATGGCCATTTTTCCGCCGTGCGGGTGGACAGCAGCCGCACTCTGGCGCTGCCGTCGCTGTTTCGCGGCCGCGCGGCGGCGGAGGTGCCGGCGCTGTGCGGCCGCCTTTATGCCGTGTGCCGCATGGCCCAGGGGCTGGCGGCGGCGCAGGCGGTGGAACGGGCGGCCGGTCTTGCCGTCGCCGCCGGGCAGCAGGCGGCCCGCCGGTTGCTGCTGCGGGCGGAAACGGTGCTGGATCAGGGCGGGCGCGCCCTGCTGGAATGGCCGCTGCTGCTGGGCCAAGGCGCCGATGCGGCGGCCTGCAAGGCCTTGCGCGGCGCCTTGGCCGATCTGCCGCGCCTGCTTTATCCCGATAACGACTGGCTGCGCCCCGGCGGCGGCCGCCTGGCCCCGGATCTCGCCGTCTTGCGCGACCGTTTGCGCCGCGCCCGCGCCGTGGTGGAGACGGCGGTGCTGGCCGGGCAGGGGGTAGGGGCCCGGCTGGCCGCCCATTTGCGCGCCGAGGATATGGAAGGGTTCGGCGCCTGTTTTCTGCCGGCGCTGCCGTCCTGGTCGGACCTGGATGTGGCGCAGGGGCTGGCATGGCACGATCCGGCCTTTATCGCCGCCCCCACCTGGCGGGGCCTGGCGCACCGCACCGGCGCCCTGGCCCGCCTGGAGCGTCATCCGGCCCTGGCGGGGGCCGGCAGCGGCCTTCTGGGGCTGTTGCGGGCCCGCCTGACCGAGCTGGCCCTGGCCCTGGACGATCTCGACGCTCTGGCGGCGCGCCGGCTGGAGGCCGATCCCGCCGCGGCTTTCACAGGCGGCGACGGCGTGGGCATCGCGGTGGTGGAGACGGCGCGCGGCCGCCTGGCCCACCGCTTGGAGATGGCGGACGGTCTGGTGCGGCACTACGCCATTCTGGCCCCCACCGAATGGACCTTTCATCCCGAGGGCGCTTTGGTCAAAGGCCTGCTGGGCGCGCCGGCCGGTCCGGACCCCATGGCGCGGGCCGGACTGCTGGCGGCGCTGCTGGACCCTTGCGTGCCCTATCGGGTGACGGAGACCCCGGCAATGTCCGGCGCCTGAGGGACATATGGAACCGGCGCAGCCGGTGACTAGCCCTTTCTAGGGCGCCGGAACGGCCGGAGATGCCCTTGGGCATCGGAGGGTAAGTGAGGACAAGCCAAGGCGGGCGAAGACCGCCGCCCGGCGCCTGAGGGACATGTAAAAAAACCGGTAATTTACTTTCCAGGGATAAAGGGGTTCGTGGTAGGACTCTTATCCCTCTCCAGAGGCTGAGAGCCCATGCATGAAATGTCTTTGACCGAAGGGGTCATCCGCATCATCGAGGAGCAGGCGGCGGCGCAAGGGTTCGTCCGGGTGCGGCGGTTATGGATGGAGATCGGCCGGCTGTCCACCGTCGATCCCGAGGCCATGCGCTTCTGTTTCGCGGCGGTGCGCGGCAACAGCGCGGCGGCGGCCGAGGCCGAACTGGAGATCGTCACGGTGCCGGGGCAGGCCTGGTGCATGGATTGCGCGCAGGAATCGGAGATCGAGCAACGCTACGATCCCTGTCCCCGCTGCGGCGGCTATCATTTGCAGGTGACGGGCGGCGAGGATATGCGCATCACGGAAATGGAGGTGGAGTAATGTGCACGGTCTGCGGTTGCGGCGGGGAACATTCCCATGATCACGATCATCCCCATGATCACGATCACCATTACGGCCACGGCCCGGCCGGCGCCCACGTCCCCGGCCTCAGCCAGGCGCGCATGGTGAAGATCGAGCAGGATATTCTCGGCCACAACAACCGCTATGCCGCCGAAAACCGCGCCCGTTTCGCCGCCCGGGGCATTCTGGCCCTCAATCTGGTGTCCAGCCCCGGTTCGGGCAAAACCACGCTTTTGTGCCGCTCGGCCCGCGATCTGGCGGCGCGCTGGCCGGTGGCGGTGATCGAGGGCGACCAGCAGACCAGCTTCGACGCCGACCGCATCCGTGAAACCGGGGTGCCGGCCTTGCAGGTCAATACCGGCAAGGGCTGCCATCTCGACGCCCACATGATCGGCCACGCCCTGGAAGAGCTGCGGCCCGCCGATCAGTCGGTGCTGTTCATCGAGAATGTGGGCAATCTGGTCTGTCCCGCCGGGTTCGATCTGGGCGAGGCGGCCAAGGTGGTGATCCTCTCGGTGACCGAGGGCGAGGATAAGCCGCTGAAATATCCCGACATGTTCGCCGCCGCCGGCCTGATGATCCTGAACAAGGTGGATCTTTTGCCGCATCTTGCCTTCGATGTGGAACGCTGTGTCGACTTTGCCCGCCGGGTCAATCCCGGTATCGAGCTGATCCGCCTCTCGGCCGGCAGCGGCGAGGGGCTGGAGCAGTGGTACGACTGGATCGCCCGCCGCCGTCAGGCGGTGCTGGAACGGCGCGTCGCCGCGCTGGAGGCCGAACTGGCCGCCGCCCGCCACGGCTTGCAGGAGTAACGCCCATGTGTTTGGCCTTGCCCGCCCAGGTTCAGGAACTGCTGCCCGACGATATGGCCATGGTCATGCTGGGCGGTGTGACCAAGGAGGTTTCGGTGGCGCTGGTGGAGGATGTGGCCCCCGGCGATTACGTCATCGTGCATGTGGGCTTCGCCCTCTCGAAACTCGATCCCGAGGAGGCCGAGAAGACCCTGGCCCTGTTCGCCGAGGTCGCGGCGGCGCAATGAAATATATCGACGAGTACCGCGACGGCGCCACCGCCCGCGCCATCGCCGCCGCCATCCGCGCCGAGGCCGATCCGGCCCGCGAGTATGCCCTGATGGAGTTTTGCGGCGGCCATACCCACGCCATTTCCCGCTACGGCATCGAGGATCTGCTGCCGGCCCATGTGCGCATGATCCACGGTCCCGGCTGTCCGGTGTGCGTGCTGCCCATCGGCCGCGTCGACGGCGCCATCGCCCTGGCCCGCCATCCCGGCCTGATCCTGTGCACCTACGGCGATCTTTTGCGGGTGCCGGGCTCGGGCCGCACCAGCCTTTTGAAGGTGAAGGCGGAAGGGGCCGACGTGCGCATGGTCTATTCCGCCGCCGACAGCCTGAAGATCGCCCGCGATAATCCCGACCGTCCGGTGGTGTTCTTCGCCATCGGCTTCGAGACCACCACGCCGCCCACCGCCCTGGTGCTGCAGCAGGCCAAGGCCCTGGGCCTGCGGAACTTCAGCGTGTTCTGCAACCATGTGCTCACCCCCGCCGCCATCGCCAGCATTCTGGAAAGCCCCGAGGTGCGCGCCCTGGGCACGGTGCCGCTGGACGGCTTCATCGGCCCGGCCCATGTCTCGACGGTGATCGGCAGCCGCCCTTACGAATATTTCGCCGAGGAATATCAGAAGCCGGTGGTGATCGCCGGTTTCGAGCCCCTGGACGTGCTGCAGGCCATCCTCATGCTGGTGCGCCAGTTGAATCAGGGGCGTTTCGAGGTGGAGAACGAGTTTTCCCGCGCCGTCACCCGCGAGGGCAACGGCAAGGCCCAGGCGGTGGTGGCCGAGGTGTTCGAACTGCGCCGCCGCTTCGAGTGGCGCGGCCTGGGGCAGGTGCCTTACAGTGCCCTGCGCATCAAGGCGCCCTATGCCGACTGGGACGCGGAAAAGCGCTTCGATCTGCCGGAGCGCTCGGTGCCCGACGTCAAGGCCTGCGATTGCGGCGCCATCCTGCGCGGCCTGAAGAAACCCGCCGATTGCCGTCTGTTCGGCAAGGCCTGCACGCCGGAAAGCCCCATGGGCTCGTGCATGGTCTCGGCGGAGGGGGCCTGCGCCGCCTATTGGACTTACGGCCGTTTCCGGCACGCACAACAGGGGACAGCATGACCACACTCACCCGCAAGGGCCCCGCCCTCGACTTTACCCACGGCCGTGTGGATCTGACCCACGGCGGCGGCGGCCGCGCCATGGCGCAACTGGTGGAGGAGCTGTTCCTGGCCGCCTTCGACAACGATCTTTTGCGCCAGAGGAACGATCAGGCCTGTTTCGCCGTCGAGGCCGGACGCATGGTGATGACCACCGACGGCTATGTCATCTCGCCGATGTTCTTTCCCGGCGGCGATATCGGCTCGCTGGCGGTGCACGGCACCTTGAACGACGTGGCCATGGCCGGGGCCGCGCCCATGGCCCTGTCGGCCTCGTTCATCCTGGAGGAGGGCCTGCCGCTGGCCGATCTGCGGCGCATCGTGCTTTCGATGGCGGCGGCCAGCATGGAGGCCGGGGTGCCCATCGTTACCGGCGATACCAAGGTGGTGGAAAAGGGCAAGGGCGACGGCCTCTTCATCAGCACAACCGGCATCGGCCGCGTGCCGGCGGGGGTGGAGATTTCCGGCGACCGCGCCCGGCCCGGCGATAAGATCCTGGTTTCGGGCACCCTGGGCGATCACGGCGTGGCGGTGATGAGCCAGCGGGAAAGCCTGGGCTTTGAAACCACCCTGCACTCGGATTCCGCCGCCCTGCACCGGCTGGTGGCCGGGATGGTGGCGGCGGTGCCCGGCATTCATTGCCTGCGCGATCCCACCCGGGGCGGTTTGGCCGCCACCCTGAACGAACTGGCGGCGCAGTCGGGAGTGGGCATGCTGATCCGCGAGGCCGCCATTCCCTTGCGTCCGGAAGTGCAGGGCGCCTGCGAACTTCTGGGGCTCGATCCCCTTTACGTGGCCAACGAGGGCAAGCTCATCGCCATCTGCCCGCCCGAAACGGCCGAGGCGTTGCTGGCGGTGATGCGGGCGCATCCCCTGGGGCAAAACGCCGCCCTCATCGGCGAGGTGGTGGCCGACGATCATCACTTCGTGCAGATGGAAACCGCCTTCGGCGGGCGGCGCGTGGTGGATTGGCTGGCCGGCGAACAATTGCCGCGCATTTGCTGAAGGGGCCGCCATGCGCATTCTGCTGCTGACCCACGCCTTCAACAGCCTGACCCAGCGCCTGCATGTGGAGCTGCGCCGCCTGGGCCATGAGGTGATGGTGGAGTTCGACATCAACGACGCCGTGACCATCGAGGCGGTGTCCCTGGCCCGGCCCGACGTCATCGTCGCCCCCTTTCTCAAGCGGGCCATCCCGGCGGAGGTGTGGCAACGCCATGTCTGCCTGGTGGTGCATCCCGGCATCGAAGGGGATCGCGGCCCCTCGGCCCTGGATTGGGCCATTCTGGAAGGGCGGGAAGAGTGGGGGGTGACGGTGCTGCAGGCCACCGGCGAGATGGACGGCGGCCCGGTGTGGGAAAGCCGCCGCTTTCCCCTGCGGCCCGCGCCGAAAAGCAGCCTCTACCGCCGCGAGGTGACCGAGGCGGCGGTGGAGGCGGTGCTGGCCGCGCTCGCCCGTTTCCCCGAGGCCCGCGCCCATGCGCCGGAAGCGGGGGTGTGGAAACCGGCCATGACCCAGGCCGACCGCGCCATCGACTGGAGCCGGGACGGAACCGGGCTGATCCTGCGCAAGATCCGGAGCGCCGACGGCATGCCCGGCGTGGCGGCGACGCTGCGCGGCAAGGCGGTGTTTCTGCATGACGCCCAGGCCGCCCCCGGTCTTTCCGGGCCGCCCGGCCAGGTGATCGCCCGCGCCGCCGGGGCGGTGGCCCTGGGCACGCGCGACGGCGCGGTGTGGATCGGCCATCTGCGGGAAAAAGGCGGTTTCAAGCTGCCGGCCACCCAGGTTCTGGCCGGGCTGCTGGAAGATGTGCCGCGGCGGACGGGCCCCGACGACATCCACTACCGGGAGGAGGACGGCGTCGGCTATCTCTCTTTCGCCTTCCTCAACGGCGCCATGGACAGCGAGGCCTGCGAACGGCTGCTGGATGCCTACCGCCAGGCGGCGCGCCGCCCCACCCGGGTCATCGCGCTGACCGGCGGGCCGGATCTGTGGAGCAACGGCATCCATCTGAACCGCATCGAGGCGGCGGAGAGCCCGGCCGACGAATCCTGGCGCAATATCAACGCCATGGATGATCTTTGCCGCGAGATCATCACTACCACCAGCCATCTCACCTTGGCGGCGCTGCGCGGCAATGCCGGGGCGGGTGGGGTGTTTCTGGCCCTGGCCGCCGACCGGGTGGCGGCACGGGCCGGCATCGTGCTCAATCCGCACTACAAGGGCATGGGCAATCTCTACGGTTCGGAATACTGGACCTATCTGCTGCCGCGCCGGGCCGGGCCCGAGGCGGCGCGGCGGGTGACCGAGGGCCGCCTGCCGGTGGGGGTGGACGAGGCGCGGGAGCTGGGGCTGGTGGACGAGGTGCTGCCCGCCGATGCGGCGGCCGCCGAGGCCGCCCTGGTGGATCTGGCCCGCGCCCTGGCCGCCGATCCGGCCCTGGAGGAAACACTGGCCGCCAAGCGGGCCCGCCGCGCCGCCGACGAGGCGGCCAAGCCGCTGGAGGCCTACCGTGCCGAGGAACTGCGGCGCATGACCCTTAACTTCTACGGCTTCGATCCCAGCTATCACGTCGCCCGCCATGATTTCGTCTTCAAGGTGGCGAAGTCGCGCACGCCGCCGCATCTGGCCCTGCACCGGAAAAAGCCGGGACGGGGGGTGGCATGACCGCCCGCCCCATCCTGCTGGTGATCGACGACGAGCTGCGCTCGCAGGAAGCCCTGCGCCGCGTGCTGGACGACTCCTTCGAGGTGCTGGCGGCGTCGTCCGCCGCCGAGGCCGAGCTGCTGCTGGAAAGCGAGATGGTGCACGCCATCCTCTGCGATCAGCGCATGCCCGGCGGCAACGGCGTCGATTTCCTGAAAACCGTGCGCGATCGCTGGCCCGATCCGGTGCGTATGATCATCTCGGGGTTCACCGATTCCGAGGACATCATCGCCGGGGTCAACGAGGCCGGCATCTATCAGTACATCACCAAGCCGTGGGATCCCGATCACCTTTTGGAGGTGGTGAAGGGCGCCGTGCAGCTTTTCCAGCTGCAGCGCGACCATCAGAGCGTCAGCCTGGAAATGCGGGCGGCGGCGGCGCCGCTGGAACAGTTGGTGGCGGGCAAGCGCCGTCTGTTGCAAAGCCGCTACGGCTTCGAGGCCATCACCCACGCCGCCGACAGCCCCATGGCCGAGGCCATCCACCAGGCGCGGCGTATCGCCGGCTACGATATTTCGGTGCTGATCACCGGTGAATCCGGCACCGGCAAGGAGTTGATGGCCCGCGCCCTGCATTATAATTCCCATCGCGCCGGCAAGCCGTTCGTGGTGGAAAATTGCGGGGCGCTGCCCGACCAGTTGCTGGAATCCGAGCTGTTCGGCTGCAAGAAGGGGGCGTTTACCGGCGCCTACGAGGATCGTATCGGACTTTTCGAGCAGGCCGACGGCGGCACGGTGTTTCTGGACGAGATCGGCGAAACCTCGCCGGCCTTCCAGGTCAAGCTGTTGCGGGTGCTGCAGGACGGCGAAATCCGCCCGCTGGGGGCCCGGCTCACCCGCAAGGTGGATGTGCGCATCATCGCCGCCACCAACCGCACCCTGGAGGAGGAGGTGGCGGCCAAGCGCTTCCGCCGCGATCTTTATTACCGCCTGGCGGCCTTCCGCCTGCATTTGCCGCCCTTGCGCGCGCGGCCCATGGATGTGCCGCTGCTGGCCGCGCTGCTTCTGGGGGAAACCTCGAAGGCCTTCGCCAAGCCGGTGCGGGGCTTCACTCCGGCGGCGCTGGCCGCCCTGGCCGCCCACGACTGGCCCGGCAATGTGCGCGAGCTGCAAAACGAGATCCAGCGCATGGTGGCCCTGGGCGACGGGCCGCTGCTGGACGCGGATCTGCTGCCCGACGCCTTGCGGCCCCGTCCGGGCGTTGCTTCCGACCGATCGGTCGGAAGCGGTGGCGGCCTGAAAGAACAGGTGGAGCGGCTGGAAGCCGGGATCATCGGCGACGCTCTGGCCCGGCACGGCTGGAATATCAGCCGGGTGGCCGGCGAACTGGGCTTGTCGCGCGTGGGTTTGCGGGCCAAACTGCAACGCTATGGATTGGAGCGCGCCGAGGGGAGAGAGCCGTCTCCGTCCTGATCCCGTTGCCTTTTGCCCCCGAGCCGGATGAGCTGACATGGCCGAGCCGCCGCGCATACGCCCCGAGTCCCTGATCGACGCCATCGCCGCCGGCGGTCCCGAGGTGTTCAGCGGCCTGCAGGAGGCGGCGTGGATCGAGGTGATCCGCAAGATGGACGAGGTCTATTCCGGCCTGATCCATTACGAGATCGACCTCGAACAGAAAAACGCCGCGCTGGAGCAGGCGCAGCAGTTCATCGCCTCCATCATCGCCTCCATGTCCGACATTCTGGTGGTGTGCGACCACAAGGGCATCATCCAGGAGGTCAATCCCGCCCTGCTGGGCCTGACCGGTTTCCGCCTGGAGGATCTGACCGGCCAGCCGCTGACCCGGCTTCTGGCCCCGGAGGACGTGCATCTGTTACGCGCTGGCGGCATCGTCACCGAGCACGAGGTGCGGTTGCGGGCCAAGGATGGCGGCCTGACCGAGCTGGTGGCGGTCAATTCGGCGCCGCGTCTCGACCGCCGCCGCCGTCTGCCGGGGCTGGTGATCGTCGGCCGTCCGGTGGGCGAGCTGCGCCGCGCCTATCAGGAGCTGCACGAGGCCCATTCCGATCTGAAACAGGCGCAGCAGCAGCTGATCCAGGCCGAGAAGATGGCCTCGGTGGGGCGTCTGGTGGCCGGAGTGGCGCACGAGTTGAACAATCCCATCAGCTTCATCTACGGCAATGTGCACACCCTGTCGCGCTATGCCGGGCGGCTGCAAAGCTATTTCGCCGCCCTGCATGGCGGCGCCGGACCCGAAGCCTGCGACGCCCTGCGCCGCAGCTTGAAGATCGATCAGCTCATGGGCGATCTCGACAGCCTGATCGACGGCACCCTGGAGGGGGCGCAGCGGGTGACCGAGATCGTGCGCAATCTGCGCCGCATGTCCTTTGCCAATCCCACCGAGCGCCAGCCGCTCAATCTGGCCAATGTGGCGCGCAACGCCTGCCAGTGGGTGCTGCGTTCGGCCAAGCGCGAGGTGTTCCTGACCGACGATCTGCCCGATGAACTGGGCATCGAGGGGCTGGAGGGGCCCTTGCATCAAGTCTTCGTCAATCTGGTGCAGAACGCCCTCGATTCCATGGAGGGGGTGGAGCGTCCGGCCCTGTTCCTGTCGGGGCGGCGCCTGGACGGCCAGGTGATGGTCATGGTGCGCGATTCAGGCCCGGGCATTCACGGCGACGCGCTTTTGAAGGTGTTCGATCCCTTCTTCACCACCAAATCGGTGGGCAAGGGCACCGGTTTGGGGCTGTGGGTGAGCTGGAGCATCATCCGCGATCATGGCGGCGTGATCGAGGCCGCCAACAGCGCCGACGGCGGCGCCGTCTTCACCATTCTGCTGCCGGGGTAATCGGGGGGCTTAAACAAAAACGCCGATCCCTGAACGGAACCGGCGTTTCCAATGGACACGGCCGTGGCGACGGCCGGAGATTACATCTCTTCGATCACTTCCGAGGCAGCCACCACCGAAACGCCGGTGCCGTCTTCGTCCTCGATCAACACCACGTCGCCGTCGATGCGCCCATCGCTCTCGGGCAGGGTGTTGAAGTAATGCCAAATAAAGGCGACCGAGATGGTCTGGTCGATCTGATCGTCCTCGTCCAGCTCCTCATCGGCAAGAGCGGAGATGTCCCGGATGATTTCCAGGGATTCATCCAGCATCTCATCGAAATCGGTACCGTCCTCGAGGATGTTCTTGATGATTTCGTCGTATTCTTGATCTTCCAGGTCGTACTTCCATTCGGCGTCGCCGGACTTGAAATAGACGCTTTTCATGGGATGCTCCAGAAATGAGATGGTCGGAGTTTACGAGGGTTTCGCGGGTCGTGCACTTGTTTTGTGCGGCAAGGGCGGCGGCGGCGTCTCGCGGGGTCCGTCACGGCGGCACCATCGGCAATCTTGCCGGAAAATGCAAGCAAGGTGCGATGACGTCTTGGCGGAAAAGCGCTCTTGGGCTACCAGAGAGGGATAGAGCCTAGGATTGGATCATGTCCGACAAGAACACCATCATTCTCACCATCACCTGCCCCGACACCACCGGCATCATCGCCGCCGTTTCGGGCTTTCTGGCCGAGCATAACTGTTTCATCAACGAGGCGGCCCAGTACGGCGACCCGGTGGCGCGGCGCTTCTTCATGCGCTCGGTGTTCGCGCGCGGGCCGCTGTCGCCCGACAAGGCCGAACTGGAAAAACGCTTCGCCCTTCTGGCCGAACGCTTCCAGATGGTGTGGCGCATGCACGACGGCGCCCAGCGCTCGCGCGTGCTGATCCTGGTGTCCAAGTTCGATCACTGCCTCAACGATCTGCTGTATCGTTACCGCACCGGCTTCCTGCCCATCGATATTCCGGCGGTGGTCTCCAACCATCCCGATCTGGAACGCATGGTGGAATGGCACGGCATTCCCTATCACCATCTGCCGGTCACGGCGGAGAACCGCGCCGAGCAGGAGGAGCGTATCCTGGAGATGGTGGACCGCCTGCATATCGATCTGGTGGTTCTGGCCCGCTACATGCAGGTCTTAAGCCCCGCGCTGTGCAAGGCCCTGGAATGGCGGGCCATCAATATCCACCACTCCTTCCTGCCCAGCTTCAAGGGCGCCAAACCCTATCATCAGGCCCATGCCCGCGGCGTGAAGATCATCGGCGCCACCGCCCATTACGTCACCACCGACCTCGACGAGGGCCCCATCATCGATCAGGCCGTGGAACGGGTGGACCACACCCATACCCCCGACGATCTGGTGGCCATGGGCCGCGATATCGAAAATCTGGTGTTGTTCCGCGCCGTGCGTTACCACACCGAGCACCGCGTTCTGCCCAACGGCAAGAAAACGGTGGTGTTCAAATAGGGCCGCCCGATGGCGGCGGTACGTCTTTCATCTCGGCCTGGGGCAGGGTGAAGTAGAAGCGGCTGCCCTGGCCGGGGGTGGAGTCCAGCCACAGGCGGCCGCCATGGCGTTCCACGATGCGCTTGCACACGGCCAGGCCGATGCCGGTTCCTTCATAGTCGCGGGAATGCAGGCGCTGGAAGATGCCGAAGATGCGCTCGAAGCTGGCGGGCTCGATGCCCTGGCCGTTATCGTGCACGCTGAACTCCCAATAGGCCCGTTCGTCGTCCCGCGTTTCGGCCAGGGTCACGGCGATGCGGAGGGGGCGCTCGGGGCTGCGGTATTTCAGGGCGTTGCCGATCAAGTTCTGGAACAGGCGCTCGATCTGGGCGAAATCGCCCAGCACGGCGGCCTGGGCGATGGCGGGGTCCAGTTCGAGGACGGCCCCGGTTTCGGTGATGGCGACGGCCAGGGCCTGCAGGGCCTCATCGAGGGCGGCGGCGGCCGACATCGGGCGGATGGGATCGCCCAGCCGGTCGATGCGGGAAAATTGCAGCAGGTCCAGCACCAGGCGGTCCATGCGCTTGGCGCCGTCGCGCACGAAGGACAGGAACAATCGCCCGTCCGCGTCGAAACTCTGGCCGTATTGCCGTTCGATCAGGGTGATATAGGCCGAGATGCTGCGCAAGGGTTCGCGCAGATCATGGCTGGCCACATAGGCGAACTGTTCGAGATCGGTGTTGGATTGCTCCAGGGCGGCGGTTTTGCGCCCGAGTTCGCGGGTGCGCCGGTCGATATCGGCCTGATAGCGGGCCAGCAACTGGCGGGTGAGCGTGGCGAACCACCAGCCCAGCAGCAGGGCCACCGCCACACCCACCGCCAGGACCATCACGGTCAGATGGATTTTGCCCCGGATGCTTTCCTGCAGGGCGGCCTGCTGTTCGGCTCCGGTCTGCTGGAAGTCCTCCATATATTCACCGGCGGCCAGGGTCCAGTTCCAGCCGGGAAGATGGCCCACATAGACCAGTTTCGGCGCCGTGTGGGCGGGGTTGCCGTCGGCCGACCAGTCGTAGCGCACGAAGCCGCCGCCCTTGTCGGCCTGCTCCTCGATCAGCCGCATGGCGGCGCGGCCGTCGGGCGGCAGGGCGCTCAGCCGCAATCCTTCGTGGCTGGGGCGGCTGGGCGACAGCAGCACGCGGCCATCGGCGGAATAGACCAGGAAATAGCCGCGGCGCTGCGTTCCGAAACGATAGGTGCGCAGCCAGTCCAGGGCCTGGCGCTGCAGGGCGGCCTCCACGTCCTGCACATACTGCCCCGAGCCGATCAGCAGATGCAGGGGGGCGAAGGCGCGCACATAGGAGATCTTGTCGGCCATGTGGGCGGGATCGTTGGGGGCGTACCAGCGATAGCGGACGAATCCCTGGCCCGCAGGGGTTTCCGCCGCTTTGATCAGCCCCTGCATGATGAGGGCGCCCTTGTCGTCCCGATTGAGCAGCAGGGACGAGCCTTCGCGTTCGGGCGCGATGGGCAGCAGCAGGCAACGGCCGTCCAGGCCGTCGACAAAGAAATAGCCTTTGCCGTTAAAGAAGCGCAGGGGGCGCAGGGCCTCGACGATCAGGGCGCGGATGGCGGCATCGGAGCGATGGCCGTGTTCGCGCGCATAAAGGGCGGCGGCCATGGCATAGGCCTCGTCCACCTGTTCGCGGATCTGATCCTTGAGCACCTGTTCGGTATGCGTGCGCATGTGGGTGAGGAAACCCTGGGCCACCGTCATCTGTTCGCGCAAGAATTCCTGATGGCGCTGCAGATCCCGCAATTGCAGGGCCTGGCTGCTGCTATCGTATTCCTGTCGGATCTGGCGGATCGACAGGAGCCCCATGACCAGAACCAGAGCCGCAACGATGATGGCGGTACCCGCCATATGCAGGCGGGCGATCAAAGCCTCATTGATTTTCAAGAAAACATTCCCAGGACGTCGGTGCCGGGCGTGAGAATACCGGAATTGTCTTTTGTTCGCCAGAGGCCGGGGCTTGGGATAAGATGCCGCCATCTTTTTCCCGGTATCTCAAACGAACGATGATGACCCCCAATTTCGACGCCATCGCCCTGTTTTCCGTCCTGTCCGCCGAGGACAAGGCCGATCTGGCGCGGCAATGCCGTTTCCGCCAGCACGAGGCCGGAGAGCATATTATCGACGGTCAGAGCGACAGCCGCGACGTCTTCTTCGTCATTTGCGGCACGGTGCGGGTGGTCAACTATTCGTTGTCGGGGCGCGAGGTGGCGCTGGACGATATTCCGGCCGGAGGATTTTTCGGCGAACTGGCGGCGCTGGACGGCGCGCCCCGCTCGGCCTATGTGGTGGCCCAGGGCGGCGAAACCGTGACCGCGGCCATGCCGCCCGAGGTGTTCCTGGCCCTGCTGGCGGCCAGGCCGGTGCTGGCTCTGGCCATGATGCGCTCGTTGGCCCGCATGGTGCGCCAGGCCAACGAGCGCATCATGGATCTCAGCGTGCTCGGCGCCAACAACCGGGTGCATGCCGAGCTGCTGCGCCAGGCCCGGCTGGCCGCCGCCGACGGCAACAGCGCCGTTCTGCGGCCGATCCCCGTGCATTCGGATATCGCCAGCCGGGTCAGCACCACCCGCGAAACCGTGGCCCGCGTCTTGAGCGATCTGGCCCGGGCCGGGCTGGTGGAACGCACCCGCGACGCCTTGTTGATCCGCGACATCCGCCGTTTGGCCCTGATGGTGGAGGAAGTGCGCGGCAGTGAGGCTGGGGTTTCTTGAGGCCTATGTGACGAATATCACAGTCGGAGGGCGAAAAGCCGTTATGATGGGCCCCGGTACGGCGGTCGGTCTTCTGATCGTTTGTATCTTTTTCCCTCAAGAGTAACTTGAAGGCCGGGGTTTCCCCGGCCTTTTTTTTGGGCCGGTATAAGGAGAGCGGTGAGATGACGGATGACGGATGGCGGCGGACCTGGCAGACGGCGGCGGGGCTTTTCGGCGCGGCGGCGGTGATGATCGGCGCCTATGGCGCGCACGGCTTGGCCGGTCACGCCCAGGACCTGACGGGCAAGGCCTCGGCGTTCGGCCTGCTGCATGCTCTGGCCCTGCTGGCGCTGTCGCGGGGGCAGGCGCCGCTGCGCCGCGGCCTGAAGCTGGCCGGGGCCTTTTTCCTGCTGGGCACGCTGCTGTTTTGCGGCGCCCTGACCGCCCTGGCCCTGACCTCCTGGCCGGTGGCCCTGGTCACGCCGTTCGGCGGCACCAGCTTCATTCTGGGCTGGTTGTGTCTGGCCCTGGACGGCATGACGCAGCGCAAAACGCTCCTTTGACAGGCGGAGCGGAATCGACAATGATCAAAAGCGGGATGGCTGCCGCTCCGGAGGGCGGTGGCCGGTTTTGGGTTTTTCAGTGTGCGAGTGTGCAATGGGCAAAAAGATTTTGATCGTGGAAGACAACGATCTGAACATGAAGCTGTTCAACGATCTTTTACAGGCCCACGGCTATACCACCCTGCAAACCAAGGATGGTCGCGAGGCCCTGCGCATCGCCGCCGAGGCCCAGCCTGATCTGATCCTGATGGATATCCAGCTGCCGGAAGTGTCGGGCCTGGAAATCACCCGCATGCTGAAGGCCGACCCGGCGCTGAAAGCCATTCCGGTGATCGCCGTTACCGCCTTCGCCATGAAGGGCGATGAGGAAAAGATCCGCGAGGGCGGTTGCGAAGGCTATATCGCCAAGCCCATCTCGGTGGCCGGTTTTCTGCAAACGGTTTCGCGCTTCCTGGCCTGAGGGCGGAGGCGCAAAAAAAACCCGCGAGCCGAAGGCCGCGGGTTTTTTTTAGGTTTGGCGTTCGACCAAATTACTTGATCTTGGCTTCCTTGAACGGAACGTGCTTGCGCACGACCGGGTCATACTTGCGGAACTCAAGCTTTTCGGTCGTCTTACGCGGGTTCTTCTTCGCCACGTAGAAAAAGCCGGTGCCAGCGGTGCTGAGCAGCTTGATGAGGATGGTGGCGGGCTTGGCCATGTTGAAAACCCCGAATAGACTGGTCAATGACTCTAGGCCGCGCAAAATACAGGCTGTGGCGCGGGTGTCAAGGAAAAGATGTTGGGGCGGGGGCCAGCAGGCGGCGGTAGAGGGCGGGATCGTCCAGCAGGCGCCTGGCCACCAGGGGATCGAGGGCATTGCCCTGATGGTTTTCCGCCGGGCACAGGCGGCGCAGGCCGTGGCGGGCTTGGCTTTGCTCCAGGCGGCTGTCCCGCCAATCGGCCAGCAGGCGGCGCGGAGCGTCGGGCGCGGCGGCGATCCTGTCCAGGGCGCGGTCGGGCTGGTTCAGGGCTCCGGCGGTGCAGACCTGGGGCAGCACGCCGAGATCGTGCAGGGGGTAGCCGCTGGGGCTGTAGTAGCGCGACCAGGTCAGGGCCAGTTCGCCGCCGTTGGGCAGGGGCTGCAGATATTGCACCGTGCCCTTGCCGTAACTGTTGGTGCCCACCAGAACGGCGCGCCCCGAATCCTGCAGCGCCGAGGCCAGAATTTCGGCGGCCGAAGCCGAGCCGCCGTCCACCAGCACCACCAGGGGCAGTCCGGCGGCCAGAGCCGGGCCGTGGGCGTTCCAGGTTTGCTGGCTGGCGGGGTGGCGGCCCCGGGTGCTGGTGACGCGGCCCCGGCCCAGCAGCAGGCTGGCCACGGCCACGGCATGATCCAGAAGGCCGCCGGGATTGCCGCGCAGATCCAGAATCAGACCGCGCGTCATTTTCAGGCCGGGGCCGGGATGGCGGGCAAGATCGTCTAGAATGGCGGCCAGTTCGGTGTCGGTGCCGTCGGAGAAGCCGGTAAGGGCGATGGTGGCGATGCCGTCCCGCCAGTCGCTCAAGGTGGCGGTGGGGGGCAGGATATGGTCGCGGGTCAGGGTGATCACCCGGGCCTGCTGCCGGTCGGCGGCGCGCACGGTCAGGGCCACCGGGCTGTGCACCGGGCCGCGCATCAGGGCCGAAACCTGATCGGAATCGAGACCGGCCAGGGCGGTGCCGTTCACCGCCAGAATATGGTCGCCGGCGCGCAGATGGGCCCTGTCGGCCGGCGCGCCCGGCAGCACCCCCATCAGGGTCACGTCGTCGGGCGTGGGGCGGCACAGCACGCCGATGCCGCCGAAGCCGTCGCGGGCCTGGCGGCGCCGCACGGCCTCGCTGGGCGGGGCGTAGCGGGAAAAGCGGTCGAGATGGCCCAGCATGGCGTCGAACACCACGGTGCGCACCCGCTCCAGCCCGGCGGCGCGCAGCGGGGGCGAAATGGGGGCCAGATCCTGCGCCGCCGCCTGGATGAGCAGGGCCCAGCCGGCAGCATCGTTGGCGGGGGGCGGCGGGAACAGCGCCAGCGGCCGGCCGCCATAGGAGAGGCCGATGCGGCCGCCGCCCTCCCGCATCGCCGCGACGGCCGGATCGATCAGGGCCAGGGCGCGCAGGCCGTCGAAGGCCAGGGCGTCGAAATCCACCGGCGCCAGGGCGCGGTCGCGGATGGCGGCCAGGCCGATGCTCAGGCTGGGATCGGGCAATATCTCCGCCCCCGGCGCGGCAGGAGCCCGTCCCGGCAGGGCCAGGCACAGCAGCAGCGACAGGAGCGGAAGAACGCGGTTACGCGGCACGGGAGCCTCTTTTGAACGCCATGGCGGCGAGCGTAGCCGAAAAAGAGTTTCAGAAGCGTTTCCGGGGTTTGGCGGATTTACCCGGCTTGCCGGGCTTGTCTCCGCCGGGGCGGGCCTTTTTCCCGCGCGGCGCGGCGCGGCCGCGCCGTGGCGGCATGCCGGGGCGGTCGTGTCCGGGCAGCGGCGTCTTGCGGGCGTTGGGGCCGAAGGCCGGAGCGTCGGTCAGATCGAACACCAGGCTGCCGGTGAGGGGATTGGCCTCGTTCAGCGTCACCTCCACGGCGTCGCCCAGGCTGAAGGTCAGGCCGTTGCGCCGTCCGATCAGGCAATGGCGGGTTTCGTCATGCACGTAGAAATCGCCCGGCAGGCTCGACATGGGCACCAGGCCGTCGGCGCCGGTTTCCTCCAGGGTGACGAACAGGCCGAAGCGGGTGACGCCGTTGACGCGGCCGGAGAAGCTGGCGCCGACGCGATCGGCCAGATAGATGGCGGTAAAACGGTTCAGGGCGTCGCGCTCGGCCTGGGCGGCGCGGCGTTCGGTGGTGGAGATATGCTCGCCGATCTCGGGGAAGCGTTCGCGGCTGTCGGCGGGCAGGGCGCCCTGGCCCAGCCCCAGGCCGTCGATCAGGGCGCGGTGCACCAGAAGGTCGGCATAGCGGCGGATGGGCGAGGTGAAATGGGCGTAGCGGGCCAGGCCCAGGCCGAAATGGCCGATATTCTCGGGGCTGTACACCGCCTGGGCCTGACTGCGCAGCACCACCTCGTTGACCAGATGGACCTCGGGCATGTCCTTGGCCTTGTCGAGGATCTGGTTGAAATGTTCGGGGCGCAATACCTGGCCCTTGGCCAGGGTCAGGCCGATGGTGGTGAGGAAATCACGCAGGGAGTCGAGCTTTTCCACGCTGGGCAGATCGTGCACGCGGTACATGCAGGGGCGGTGCACCGCCTCGATCTGCTCGGCGGCGCAGACATTGGCGGCGATCATGAAATCCTCGATCAGGCGGTGGCTGTCGTAGCGCGGACGCGGCACCACCTTTTCGATACGCCCGTCGGCGCCGATCACCACCTTGCGTTCGGGCAGATCAAGATCCAGCACCCCGCGCTTCTCGCGGGCCGCGTAAAGCGCCTTCCAGGCGCCGTAGAGCGGCTTGATCACCGGGTCCAGCAGGGCGGCCGTCTCGTCGTCGGGGGTGCCGTCCAGGGCGGCCTGCACCCGCTCGTAGGTCAGGCGCGCCGCCGAGCGCATGAGGCCGCGCACGAATTTGTGGCGCAGCTTGTTGCCTTCGGCGTCGATCCAGAGATGCACCGCCATGCAGGGGCGGTCCTCGGCGGGTTTCAGCGAGCACCAGCCGTTGGACAGGGCTTCCGGCAGCATGGGGACCACCCGGTCGGGGAAATAGACCGAATTGCCGCGCTTGAAGGCTTCCTTGTCCAGGGCGTCGCCGGGGCGCACATACCAGGCGACGTCGGCGATGGCCACCAGCAGATGCCAGCCGTTTTCGGTGGCCTCGGCCCAGACGGCGTCGTCGAAATCGCGGGCGTCCTCGCCGTCGATGGTCACCAGGGGGATCTGGCGCAGATCGGCGCGATGCTCCAGGGGGGCGGCGGTGGCGGCCTCGGCCTGCTCCAGGGCGGCCTCGGGGAACTGGTCGGGAATGTCGTAGCTGTGGATGGCCACCAGGCTGACGGCGCGGGGATCGGCCATGCTGCCCAGGCGCTCCACCACCCTGACGGATTTCGGCCCGTAGGGGCGGCCGCCCGGCAGCAGCTCGGCCAGCACCAGCTCGCCCGCCACCGCCTCCAGGCCGTCGCCGCGGCCGATATGATAGTCGGCCTTCTGGCGGCGGTCGGTGGGGCGCAGGCGGGCGCTGCCGTCGGCATTGGGCTCGAACACCCCCAGTACCTTGGCCGGGCCCTCGGTGATGCGCCGCTCGGCCCGGGCCTCGTACAGGCCCTCGCGCACCCGGCGCAGGCGGGCCACCACGCGGTCGCCCACGCCCAGGGGCTGCTCGCCCCGGCGCACCGGGGCCACGAAGATGCGCGGCGGCCGGCCGGGTTTGTCCCAGCTCACCGGCCGGGCCATCAGCTCGCCGTCCTCGTCGGTGCCGTTGATCTCGATGATCAGGGTGTCGGGCAGCGAGCCGTGCCCGCCGAAGCGGCGGCCATGGCCGCGCTCGATGTCGCCGGACCGTTCCAGCTCGGCCATGATCTGCTTCAGAACGATCTTGCCCTCGCCCGACAGGCCGAAGGCCCGCGCCAGCTCCCGCTTGCCCACCCGGCCGGGGGAGTCCTTGATGAACTCCAGAACTTGCTCGCGGGAGGGCAGCGGAACCTGTTTGCGGTTTTTGCTCAAGGGCTTATTCCTTCGGTGCGGCCTTTTTCACTGCCGGTTTTTTCGGCGCGGCCTTTTTCGCCTCCGGGGCTTTCTTCGGCGCGGCGGCCTTTTTGGCGGCGGGTTTCTTCGGGGCCTCGCCCTCGCTCTCGGCCTTGGCGGCCTTGGCGGCGGGTTTGCGGGCCTTGGGCGGCGCCTTGCCCTGTTTGGCGGCCTTGGCGGCCAGCAGGGCCACCGCCTCCTCCAGGCCGATCTCGTCGCGGCCCCGGGGCAGATTGGCGTTGATGCCGCCGTGGCTGACATAGGGGCCGAAGCGGCCCGAGCTCAAGGTCACGGGTTTGCCGTCGGCGGGGTGCGCTCCCAGCTCGCGCGCCGGAACCTTGGGCTTGACCTGGGCCAGCAGCTCCACCGCCCGGTTCATGCCGACGCTGAGCACGTCGTCCTCGCGGCCCAGCGACTTGTAGGCGTCGCCATGCTTGAGATAGGGGCCGAAACGGCCCACTCCGGCGCTGATCATCAGGCCGCTTTCCGGATGCGGGCCGATCTGGCGGGGCAGGGACAAAAGCTTCAGCGCCACCTCCAGGGTGACGGCGGCGGGCTCGAGACCGCGATAGAGGCTGACGCGCTTGGGCTTGGCCTTCTTATCTTCGCCGTCGGCGTCACCCAGTTGCACATAGGTGCCGTAGGGCCCCTTGCGCAGCGAGACGGGCAGGCCGGTTTCGGGGTCGTCGCCCAGAAGTTTGGGGCCGTCCAGCGTCTCCTCGGCGCCGGCGGCCTCGCCGCCCATGGACAGGGGCCGGGTATAGCGGCATTCGGGATAGTTGGAACAGCCGATGAAGGCGCCGAACTTGCCCAGCTTCAGGCTGAGCCGCCCGGCCTGGCAGGTGGGGCACTGGCGGGGATCGTGGCCGTCGGCGGCGGCGGGGAAGAAATGCGGGCCCAGCACCTCGTCCAGGGTGTCGAGCACCTGCGAGACGCGCAGATCCTTGGTTTCGCCCACGGCGGCCGAGAAATCCTGCCAGAACTGGCGCAGCACGGCCTTCCAGTCGAGACGGCCGCCGGACACGTCGTCCAGCTGGTTTTCCAGATCGGCGGTGAAATTGTACTGCACATAACGCTGGAAGAAGTTTTCCAGGAAGGCGGTCACCACCCGGCCGCGATCCTCGGGCACGAAGCGGCGGGCGTCGAGGCGGACGTAATCGCGCTCCTGCAGCACCGACAGGATGGAGGCGTAGGTGGAGGGACGGCCGATGCCCAGCTCCTCCATCTTCTTGACCAGGGCGGCTTCGGAATAGCGCGGCGGCGGCTGGGTGAAGTGCTGGGCGGCGCGCAGATCGCGCTGCGCCATGGCCTCGCCCTCGGCCACGTCGGGCAGCAGGCGGTTTTCGTCCTCGCTTTCGCTGCTCTCGTCGCGCGCCTCGCGGTAGAGGGTGAGGAAGCCTTCGAACTTCACCACCGAGCCGGTGGCGCGGAACATATGGCGGCGGTCGTCGCTGGCGATGTCCACCGCCACCTGATCCAGCACGGCGCTTTCCATCTGGCTGGCGATGGTGCGCCGCCAGATCAGTTCATAGAGGCGCAGCTGGTCGCGGTCGAGGAAGGAGGCCACATCCTCGGGGCGGCGGCTCATGTCGGTGGGGCGGATGGCCTCGTGCGCCTCCTGGGCGTTCTTGGCCTTGGTCTTGTAGATGCGCGGCGCCGCCGGCAGGAAGGCCGGGCCGTACTGCGTGCCGATCAGCTCGCGGGCGGCGCCGATGGCCTCGGCGGCCATCTGCACGCCGTCGGTACGCATATAGGTGATGAGACCCACGGTTTCGCCGCCGATATCCACGCCTTCGTACAGGCGCTGGGCGATCTGCATGGTGCGCTGGGTGGGCAGATGCAGCTTGCGCGAGGCGTCCTGCTGCAGTGTGGAGGTGGTGAAGGGCGGGAAGGGATGGCGGCGGGCCTGTTTCCTTTCCACCGCCGCCACCTGATAGCGGGCGGCGCGCAAGGCGGCCTCGGCGGCACGGGCGGCGGTCTCGTCCTTGAGGTCGAGCTTGTCGAGCTTCTTGCCGTCGAGATGGGTGAGGGCGGCGGTGAGCACGGCCTGGCGCCCGGTTTCGAAATCGGCCTCGATGCTCCAGTATTCCTGGCTGCGGAACACCTCGATCTCGGCCTCGCGTTCGCAGATCAGCCGCAGCGCCACCGACTGCACGCGCCCGGCCGAGCGGCTGCCCGGCAGCTTGCGCCACAGAACCGGCGACAGGGTGAAGCCCACCAGATAATCCAGGGCGCGGCGGGCCAGGTAGGCGTCCACCAGTTCCTGGTTGAGATCGCGCGGATTGCGCATGGCCTCGAGGATGGCGGTTTTGGTGATCTCGTTGAACACCACGCGCTGAACGGTTTTGCCCTTCAGGGTTTTCTTATCGTCGAGCACCCGGCGCACATGCCAGGAAATGGCCTCCCCCTCGCGATCCGGGTCGGTGGCCAGGATCAGGGAGTCGGCGCCCTTCAGGGCCTGGGCGATATCGCGGATATGCTTGTCGGATTTCGGATCGGTTTCCCAATCCATGGCGAAATCGTCATCGGGGCGGACCGAGCCGTCCTTGGCGGGCAGATCGCGGATATGGCCGTAACTGGCCAGAACCGTGTAGTCCGAGCCCAGATACTTGTTGATGGTTTTGGCCTTGGCGGGCGATTCGACGACGACGACTTTCATGGAATCCGAACGGCTTTCGTTGGAACTGTGGTTCGCTCGTAACTGATTTCAGGGGGAATAGCATCCCTCTTTCGTTTGGCAAAGGTGAATTTCATCGTTCGGGCAACAGCGAGACCCGGTTGCCGGGGTGCCGTTCCAGCCGTCCGGCCAGATCCAGTTCCAGTAACAGCAGCGACAAAACGCCCGGCGCCAGTCCTTCGCCGCGCACGAGATCGTCGAGGGCCACCGGGGTGGGCGACAGGGCCTGGCGCAGCCGCAGGCGGGCCTGGTCGAGCCCGGCGCCATCGGACGGCGGCGGGGCGGCGCCGCTGCCGCGCCCCGCCGGGTCGCGCAGGGGCTGGCGCAACAGATCCTGCAGGGGGGCCAGGATATCGGCCGCCGTTTCCACCAGGACGGCGCCCTGCTTGATCAGGCTGTTGCCGCCCAGGCTGCGCGGATCCAGCGGCGAGCCGGGCACGGCGAAAATCTCGCGCCCCTGCTCCAGGGCCAGGCGGGCGGTGATCAGCGAGCCCGATTTCAGCGAGGCCTCCACCACCACCAGTCCGGCGGCCAGACCGGAAATCAGCCGGTTGCGGCGGGGGAAATGGGCGGCCTGCGGCTGGGTGCCGGGCGGCATTTCCGACAGCACCGCCCCCTCCGCCACCAGACGCTCGTAAAGCGGACGGTTTTCCGGCGGATAGATCACATCCACCCCGCCGGCCAGCACGGCCACGGTGCCGCTCGCCAGGGCGCCGCGATGGGCGGCGCTGTCGATGCCGCGCGCCATGCCCGACGCCACCACCATGCCGCCCTGGCCCAGATCGCGGGCCAGATTCTCGGCCAGCCGCTGCCCCGCCACCGAGGCGTTGCGCCCGCCCACCACCGCCACCATGGGGCGGCGCAGCAGATGGAGATGGCCGCGCACGGTGAGCAGCGGCGCCGTTTCGGCGGCGCGCAGGGCGGCGGGAAACTCGGGTTCGGCGGCGCACAGCAGGCGGGCCCCCAGTTTATGCAGGGCGGCCAGTTCGCGCTCGGCCTCGGCCTTGGGGCAGAGGCGCAGGGCCTTGCCGCCGCCGCGCCGGGCCAGATCGGGCAGGGCCTGCAGGGCCCGTCCGGCGCCGCCGAACTGCTCCAGCAGGCGGAAGAAGGTGACCGGCCCGACATTTTCGCTGCGGTAAAGGCGCAGCCAGTCCAGCCGTTCGGTGTCCGTCAAGGTGTGGTTGTGTTCGGTCATCATCTTCCCACCCTGCGCGAGGAATGGGAACAAGTCAAGAACAAGAGCGCGGCGACGGGGGTGCCCCCGCCGCCGCTCAGGCGCCGCGCCTGAGCGAGGCCGGAACGGCCTCGCGTGACGCAAGCCGCAGGGCTGATTTATACCAAGTCGCGATGAGTTTGACTCATCGCGACGCTGGTTAGCCCCCCACCGGCGTTGCCGACCCGCGATGCATGAAACGGGTGGGAGTCTGATGTATCGTGCATAGGCGTCGT